>JANMXG010000350.1:0-4388 GCA_031394235.1 Betaproteobacteria bacterium | reverse complement strand
CCGATGCTGACCACCAGGTCGGCCCGCGCCGCACGCAGCGCGTCCGCCAGCGCGATCACGCTGTCGCGCGGGGTGTGCTCGATACAGTCGTCGAACAGGCCCACCACCTGCGGCTGGATCCGCGCCAGCGCCT
Organism: Betaproteobacteria bacterium; assembly: GCA_031394235.1. Lineage (GTDB taxonomy): Bacteria > Pseudomonadota > Gammaproteobacteria > Burkholderiales > Burkholderiaceae_C > Pseudaquabacterium. The sequence continues at coordinate 4,255 of JANMXG010000350.1, read as the reverse complement.
GGCCGACGGCGTCGGTCTTGCGGTTCAAGGACTTGCTGGTGACCACGAAGATGCGCTGCGCAGCGCGCTGGCGGGCCTCGGTCCCCAGCGCCTCGGCGGCCGGGCTGCCAAAGTGCACGCGGTCGAGTTCAAGGTAGTTGAAGACGCCGGTTTTCATGGGGCATGGCTCCTGGATTGGGGAACAAGGAGGGTACCGCGCTGCTTGTGCGCCCGCCGGATTGGCGCACATGCGGTCTGCCGGCCGCGCGGTGGTTGCTGCGGACAGCGCAGACATGCCGGCCGACGGGCGATGAGCGACACCTCGGCCCGGCCTAAACTGCCGGGCTGCGGCGGGCAAGCCCGCTGACCGATGTCTCCCGCGCTGCACGGCGCACCCCTCACTGCTGCGACCCTCCCGATGCTGAGCTGGTTTTTCAAGAAATGGAAGGCGCCTGCCGCGCCGGTTGTTGCCCCCGTCACACCGGCGGCGGTGCAGGCCCAGGCCCAGCAGGCAGCGCTGGCCAAGGCCGAGGCCCGCACCCGCCAGGACGACACCGAGCGTGCCGCCTGGCAGCCGCGGCTGCAGGCGGCCATCGGCGATGACGCCGCGCTGCTGGCGGTGGCGCAGGCCGCGCCCGGGCTGGACATCAAGCTGGCCGCGGTGCAGGCGATGGCGGGCGAGCCCACGTTGCGCCAGGCCGAGCGTGCGTTTCGCGGCCACGACCGGCGGGTGCACCGGTTGGCCAAGCAGCGGCTGGAGGCCGCGGTGGCCCGCCGCACCACCCAGGCCCGGGTGCTGGCGCTGACCGACAGCGCCGCCGCGCTGGTCGGGCAGACTGACGTGCCGCTCAACCACCTGGTGGCGCTGGACCGCGACTGGCGGGCGCTGGACGCCACCTGGATCGAGGCGCCTCAGCAGGCCCACTTCAACGCGCTGCGCGAGCGTATCGACAGCGGGCTGCGTGAGCAGTCCGACCAGCAACAGCGCGGGCAGCGCTGGCTGGCCGACGCCGCGGTGGCGCAGGCCGACCTGCGCCAGGCCTGCACCCAGGCCGCGGCCGGTGGCGACGACAACCCCGGCGCCGGTTTGGCAAGCGCCCGCGCGGCTGCCGAGGCACTGCAGCTGGGCTGCCCGGCCGCACCGGCAACGGCGGCGTTGAACCTGTCCCTGGCCAGCGCGTTGCAAGCGGCGGCAGCGGTACAGGCGCGGCTGGACCTGCTGGCGGCGCTGGCGCAGGCGCTGGTGGCGCAGGCGGCGGTGGTTGTGGTCGCTGCAGTCAGGGTGGCGCCGGCCGGGGCGGCACAGGCGGCTGCACCGGCGTCCGATGCGCCGGCCGTTGATGCGCTGGCGTCCGACGCACCTGTTTCTGACGCGACCCGCGGTGCGCCCGCACATGACGTACCTGTCTCGGCTGCGACCAGCGGTGCACCCGCCCACGACGCACCGGGGTCTGACACGGCCAGCGGTGTGCTCGCCCATGCCACCGTGATCGCTGACGCCGCTGCGCCGGTGGCGCTCAGCCTGGCCGAGCGCTGGCAGGCATTGCCCGCGCTGGCGGACGCGGCGTTGGCCGAGCCGCTGGCGTTGCGCTTTGCGCAAGCGCAGCGGGCGCTTTCGCCCCCCTTGCCCGCTGCCGCGCCAGCCCGGCGCCAACCCGACAACCGCGCCGACAACCGCGCCGACGCCCGTCCCACCCGGGCGCCCAGACTGGCACCGCAAGCCCCCAACGCCGACCAGGCTGCGCATCTGGACGGCCTGCTGACCCGGGCCGAGGCGAGCGCGGCCGACGGCCAGCTCGCCGCGCTACAACAGCAGCTTCAGGCGATTGACGCGGTGTTGGCCGCGCCGCCCGGTGTAACGCTCAACCTGCCCGCGGCGGACGGCCTGCGCGGCCGCTACCAGGCGCTGCTGGACGAGCGCAGCCGGCTCAAAGACTGGCAGCACTGGGGTGGTGGCCGTGTGCGCGAGGACCTGGTCGCCGAAGCCGAGGCGCTGGCGCGGATAACGCTGGCCGCCCTGCCTACCGCTGGCCCTGCCGTTGACGCTGCGCCTGCGCCTTCCCCTGCCGCCGCTGCCCCTGCGGCAGCGGCGGCACCGACAAACGCTGGAACGCCGGCCGCGCCGGCCGAGCCTGTCGATCCCACAACGCCCACAACGCCCACAACGCCCACAACGCCCGCAACGCCCACAACGCCCACAAAGCCTGCTGAAGCGACCACGCCACCTGCCGAGGCCGACGCTGTCGCTGTCACTGACGCGGCCGGTGCCGCTGCGCCGGCCGACCCCAGCGCCGCAACGGCACCGGCGGCACCGGCGGTCGCTGCCCGTCCCGCCGGGCCCGCGCCCGGCGCCCGGCCCGCGCTCAGCTTGAACCTCAAGACCCACGGTGACGCGATCCAGGCGCTGCGCAGCCGCTGGCGCGAACTGGACCGCCTGGGTGCTGCGGCCAGCCCCGCGTTGTGGGCGGCTTTTGATGGCGCACTGCACCAGGCCTACCAGCCGCTGGCAGCCCGGCAGGCGGCTGTGAAGTTGGCACGCCAGGACAACCTGGCCGCGCGCGAGGCCTTGCTGGACAGTCTTGAAGCCTTGCCCGGGCAGCCCGCCGGTGGCGCCGGCGACGACGACGCTGGTGCCGTCTGGAAGGCGCAACTGCGTGCGTTGGACCGGTTTCAGGCCGCCTGGCGCCCGCTTGGCCCGGTCGAGCACACGGTGCCCGCTGCGGCACGGGACGCACTGCTGCAGCGCCACCGCCGCGCCGTCGAGCGCATCGAGCAACCGTTGCAGCAGGCCCGCCGTGCCGCCGCCGCCCTGCGTGAGCAGCTGATCGAGCGCGCCGAGTCGCTGGTCGGCACACCCGACCGGGGGCCCGCCCCCGATGCGCCGCAACAGGTGCGCGCCCTGCAGGTCGATTGGCAGCAGCACGCCCGCACGCTGCCGCTGGCGCGTGCGGCAGAAAACGCGCTGTGGTCGCGTTTCAAGGCCGCCACCGATGCCGTGTTCCAGCAGCGCGACGCCGCCTTTGGTGCACGCGACGCCGAACTGGGCGCCAACCTGGCGGCGCGCCAGGCGCTGCTGCAGCGCCTGACCGACCTGGGCGCAACGGCCGCCCGCACGGCCAGCATGACCGACCCCACCGCCCAGGGTGATGCACCCGGCGCTGCCCGGCCCGCCGCCAGCGATATCGAGCGCACGCTGGCCGAGGTCGACCGCGCCTGGCGTCAGGACGCCGAGCTGCCGCGTGGCGCTGCCGCCGGGCTGGACGCGCGCTACCGCGAGGCCCGCGCCGCCGCCCAGCGCCAGTTGGCCGATGCCGGTCGCGCCCGCTGGCAGGCGTGCTGCGATGGCCTGGCCGCGCGCTGGCAGCTGTGCGAATGGCGTGAGGCCAGTGCGTCCAACACAGCCGCTGATGGGGTGACGCCGGCAGACCTGGCCCAGCGCTGGGCCGCGTTGCCGGCCTGGCCGGGCGCCTGTGATGACGCGCTGGCCCGGCGCTGGTCGGCACCGTTAGGCGCCAGCGCGGCAGCCGCAGCGTCCGGCTTCGACGACACGCTGTTGCAGCTGGAGTTGGCGCTGGACCTGCCGGCCCAGCCCGAGCAGCAAGCCGCCCGCCAAAGGCTCAAGCTGCTGGCGCTGAAAAGCGCGCTGGAGGGCCGTACCGCGACAGGTGCCACAGCGTTCAGCCCCGTGCCGGGGCTGGCATCGGCCCTGGGTCAGTCGGGGCTGGACGCCGCACAGCGCCAGCGCCTGCAGGCCTTGCTGGCCGCGCTGCGCCAGGCGCCGGCCGGCGCCCTGGGTTTGGCCATGCCGCGCCGCAGCGCCGACGGCTAACGCCGCGGAATCGCCCGACGGCAGCGCCCGACGGGAGCGCCCGACGGCATTGCCTGTCGGGATCGACCGCCGTCGGGATCACCGGACCGACCGGCCGGGTCCGCCGCTCAGGCGGCGGCGCGTGTGGCGTCGGCCGTGCCGCCCACCCGCCATTGCGCCATCAACCGCGCCCATTTGGGCCGCACGGCGGCCAGGTGGCGGGCCTTGACATGGCCGTAACCGCGGATGTCCTCGGGGATGGCTGCGATCTCGACCGCCGCGGTCAGGTTGCCGGCGTTGAGCGTGGTCAGCAGCTCGCTGATGCTCGCCTGGTACTCGGTGATCAAGGCCCGCTCGCTGCGCCGCTCCTCGGTCTTGCCAAAGATGTCGAGCGCACCGCCGCGCAGGCCTTTCAACTTGGCCAGCACGCCAAACGCTGTGCGCACCCAAGGTCCGAAGGCCTGCTTG
>JANMXG010000349.1:0-1979 GCA_031394235.1 Betaproteobacteria bacterium | reverse complement strand
GTCAGAAGAAAGCCATCGTGCGCACCTCGATGCTTTCGCGCCGGGGGGCGCCTGGCGGGGTGGTCGGGTCTTCGAATGCGCTGTGGCCCATGAACCGGGCGCGGCCGTCGGTCTCGGAGTCGTAGGTCTTGAGCATCAGGGCCTGGTCCGCTGCCATAAGCGGAAAGTAGTACCAGCGGTGATTTGGCGAGTGGCGCAGCACATAAATCTCGCCGGTGCGCTCGCGATATTTCAGGTCCATGCGCAGCAAGTCTTCGATGTCCTGGGTTTGTGCGTCGATCATCGCCAGCGGCAGCTCTTCTACCCGCCGGTAGAGCGGCTTCCAGACGTTGTAAAAAGCAACGCGGCGCGTTAGCAGTTGGTCGGCGTCATCGGGCACGATGTCGCGCACCCGTTGCGGGCCGCTGGCGGGTGTGTAGTCGCTGTGCACCAACATCACGGCCGGCCGCTGCACGCTGGTCTGTTGCTTCAGGTCGGCCGGCAGGCGCTTGCGGATCGTGTGGTCGAACACCTCCACCCGGCGCGCGCCGGTGTGGCGTTTGACGAAGTCGACGACCTGTGGGTAGAAGCTGGTGTGCACCGCAGCGTCGTCGTCGAACTGGACAAACTGCGCCGCGAAGTCGTGCAGCTCAAAGCCCTCTCGGTCGGCCGACAACCCGGCCACGCGAGGCCAGGCGTTTTGAACCTCGACCTCTTGCGGGTCGGTGCCGGGCGGGTTGAGCTTGACCGGGGCTGCAGGCTCGTAGAAGTAGTAGTCAGGCGCGACGCCGTTGTCTACGGTGTACTGCATCGTCGCGCGGACGGAGGTCGGGAGGCTCATCGTGGCTGTCGCGGTCAGTTCGGGCGGGTGGTGGTGAAGCCTTCATACACCGCCGACTGCTGCCAACACGGCAGTTGCTCCACCCCCTCCAGCAACCAGCGCTTCAGGTTCGGGTGGTCGGCCAGCGGCAGCTGTTGCCAGCCGTGCAGGTGCATCGGCGCGGCCAGCGCGATGTCGGCAATCGTCGGCTCGTTGCCGGCCACCCAGCGCTGGGTTGAGAGCCGCTTGTCAAGAATCGCGGCGAGCTTGTGGAACTGCAGCACATGTGCTTCCAGCGCCACCGGGTCGGGCGCGCCGCCCAACAAGGGCTTGACGCAGTTCTCGACCAGAAAGCCGTAGCAGCTCGGGAACCAGTGCGAGCCCTCCCACTGCAGCCAGCGGTTGATGTCGACCCGGGTTTGCAGGTCGCGGGGATACGCCGCCTCGTTGCCAAACTTGTCGGCCGCATATTGCAGCATTGAATTCGATTCCCAGAGCTCAAAGTCGCCGTCGGTCATCGCCGGCACCGACGCATTGGGGTTGAGGGACAGGTAAGGCTCGGCTTTGTGCTCGCCCTGGAAGTAATCGATGTGGACCAGCTCGTACGGCGCCCCGATGAAGTTGAAGCCGGCGATGACCTTGCGGCAATTGACCGTGATCGGGTCGGCGTAAATCTTGATACCCATGGGTTTGTCTCCTGGTGGCGAGGGCTCGGTTCAGCACTCGTGAATTGAGTCTACGCATTGACGTGCCTCAAGGTAACTGCTCGAATACAAACGGTTTGTCTCCAAAATGGAAACAATGGCAGTCACATCCGACATGCTCGCAGCCTTCGTGAAGGTCGCCGACTGCGCCAGCGTCAGTCGCGCGGCGCTGGCGCTGGACGTGGGCAAAAGCGTGGTCAGCAAGCGCGTGGCGCAACTTGAAGAGACGGTGGGCGCAACGCTGTTTGCCCGCAGCACCCGGCGTATTGCGCTGACGCCGGCGGGCGAGGCGTATGCCGAGTTTGCGCGCCGTGCGCTGGCCGAAATGGGTGCCGGCGAAGAGCGGCTGCGGGCGCTGCGCTCAGAGCTGACCGGGCGCATCCGGATCTCGGCCACGGTGTCGTGGGGGCAGCGGGTGCTGGCCGCCAAGTTGCCCGAGTTTGTGCGGCTGCACCCGGCGATCGAGATCGAATTGC
>JANMXG010000348.1:0-24799 GCA_031394235.1 Betaproteobacteria bacterium | reverse complement strand
GGCCGCAGCTTCATCCGTTCGGGCGACCTGGGCAGGGTCGATGCGCAGGGCTTCATCACCCTGGTCGACCGCAAGAAAGACATGATCATCTCGGGTGGGTTCAACGTGTTCCCGACCGATATCGAGGCAGTGGTCGGCCAGCATCCGGACGTGCTCGACGTCACCGTGATCGGCATCCCACACGACAAATGGGGCGAGACCGTGCTGGCCCTGGTGATCCGCCGCCCCGGCACCAGCCCCGATGCCGACGCGCTGATGGCCTGGGCCAATCAGCGCCTGGCGCGCCACCAGCGGCTGGCCACGCTGGAGTTTTGCGACGAGTTTCCGCGCAACGCCCTGGGCAAGGTGCTCAAGCGCCTGCTGCGCGAGCCCTATTGGGCGGCAGTGGGCCGGGTGATGTGAGCCTGCGGCTGGCGGGCAAGCGCGCGACCTTGCACCCATCGGGGTAGATACCGCATTGCCGCTTACCCGCTGGTCCGCAGGCGGCAACTCGGGTAGCGTCGCCTGCGCACTTGTCCGTCCTATTCAGGTCCCGTTTGCCTCCACTTTTGTCAGGCCCCGCCGCAGATGCTGCCGTCCTCCCGCAAGATCTGCCGCCAGCAGGGCAGCCGCCAACCGCCGCCCGACCCCGTGCTGCCCGGCCAAACGCTGCCGATGGCCGACAAGCGCAACCGGGTGATGTGGCTCAACAACGACCGGGTCTTTTACGCCGGCCTGCTGGGCCAGGTCAGTCTGCGCACGATGGGCGGCTGGCTGGTCTATGCCTCGCTGGGCGCGCCGATCCGCATTGCCTTGGGCGATGCCGCAGCGACCGGCACCGACGACGCCACCCGCTGGCAGAGCACCGATCTGGCGGTGGTGCCGCCGTACCAGCCGCACCGCGTGGCTTGTGATGCACGGCTGATCTGCAGCATCACGATCGAGCCTGAAACGGTGGAGCAGACCGCCTTGCCGGCCTTCATGCAACGCCACGTCGGCGCCGTGCCGGCAGATGACGCTGACGCAGCGGCGGTGCTGCAGCGGGTGCGTGCGGCGCATGCCTGGCTTCGTGAGCAGGGCAGCGGCGTCGACCTGTCCACCGCCGATGTCGATGAGCGCTGTTTTGGCCATCGCCTGGCGCCGCGCCGGATCGACGCCCGCATCCACCGGGTGCTGGAGGACATCCGCAACGACCCGGCCCGAAGCACCAAGGCGCAAGACTGCGCGGCGGCGGCCGGGTTGTCTTTTTCGCGGTTTTTGCACCTGTTCAAAGACGAGGTGGGCACACCGTTTCGCAGCCTGCGCACCTGGAAACGGGCCCGCAGCCTGCTGCACCATGTCACCCGGGGCGCCAATCTGGTGCATGTGGCACTGGACACCGGCTACCCCGACTCCACCCACTTCAGCCACTCGATCCGCCACGTCTACGGCTTGAAGCCGCGTGACCTGTTTGCCGGATCGCGGGCGCTGACCGTGCTGGGCGACAGCCCGGCCGCGCGCGCCGCAGCCCAGGCTGAAGCCTGGCGCTAGGCCCGGCATGCCGCCAGGCGGCCCGCCGGCCAAAGCCCGCACCGGCCCTGCACTGGCTGAGCACCGCACCGCATCGCACCGCGCCCCGGCACCGCCGATGACGCGAGGCGCCGTTGGCGCTGGGGCAACACGCTGCTCGCACGATCAACCGGCGGCCCCCGGCCGCGCGGATTCGGTGCAGGTTTGCCATGCTGTAATCCGGCGGTCACACCCCGCCCAAGCTTGACCTGCAACAGCAGCCCAGGGGCGGGTGCGGCCTTGTAATGGCGGTTTGCTGGCCTCGGCCCGGCGCCACCGCGTGCCGGCTGCTTGGCCGGCTTAGGCCAGGAGTTCTACACATGACCGAATCTAAAAACAGGCCGGGCGAGGGCAAGGTCGAGAACACAGGCGAAAAGCCCGCAGTGGCGGGGGCGGTTGCTGCGCCCCGCCCAGGCCCTTTGACCGATGCCAGGGGCGGGCTGAAGCTGGTGGTGGACGGCACGCGCCACATCACCGGCCTGGTTGAGGCGCTGCACGGCCAGATTTTGAGGGTGGCGCCACCGCTGCGCCGCCGCAGCACTGTCGAGCCCGCCCGCCGAGGCCTGCATGCCCACGACACCGACGGCCTGCCACGCACCCGCGGCCTGACCGGGCTGATCTACCGCAGCATCCAGGGCAGCACCCGGTTGGTGGGTGACGGCCTGGACGGCCTGCTGGCGCCTTTCGACAACGCACTGGCGTCAGCCGCTGGCACCGGCCCGGCCGCACCGCGGCGCGACGCCCTGGTGGCCGCGCTCAATGGCGTGCTGGGCGACCACCTGCTGCGCAGCGGCAATCCGCTGGCCATCCCGATGCAGTTGCGCCAGCATGGCCAGCGCCTGGACGCGGCAGCGCTCGGCCCGGATACACCCCGCCGTGTGCTGCTGCTGGTGCACGGCCTGTGCATGAGCGACGGCGGCTGGCAACGCAACGGCCATGACCACGGTGCACTGCTGGGCCGGGCGCTGGGCGCGGCACCGGTGTACCCCTGGTACAACTCGGGCCGCCATATCTCCGACAACGGCCGCGATCTGGCCGATGCCCTGGAGCAACTGCTGGCCGATTGGCCGGTGCCCCTGGATGAGCTGATGATCATTGGCCACAGCATGGGCGGTCTGGTGGCGCGCAGTGCGGTGCACCAGGCTGCGCTGCTGGGCCAGCAGTGGCCGCAACGGCTCAAGAAACTGGTGTTCCTGGGCTCCCCGCACCATGGCGCGCCGCTGGAGCGCGCCGGCAACTGGCTGCACCGTGTGATGGACCTGAGCCCCTATGTGGCGCCGTTCACCCGCCTGACGCGCATCCGCAGCGCCGGCATCACCGACCTGCGCTACGCCAACCTGCTTGAGTCCGACTGGCAGGGCGCCAGCCGCTTCGACCACCGCGACTTGCGCACCCCTGTGCCGCTGCCGGCCGGGGTGGACTGTTATGCGCTGGCCAGCACGGCCGGTGATGCCGGCAGCGCCGGATCGATGCTGGGCGACGGGCTGGTGATGATCGACAGCGGGCTGGGCCGCCACAAACGCTCGGCGCTGGACCTGGGCCTGCCCAAGTCGCGCACCTGGGTGGGCCATGGCATCCACCACCTGGATTTGCTCAACGACCCGGCGGTCTACCGCCGCCTGTTGTCATGGCTGGGGCCCTGAGGTCAACCGCGGCGCCGGCGTGTCCCGCACCCGCCGAGGTGACAGTGCCGCAAGGCTGTGCCCGTCACAATTGACGCATGTCCGATACCCCCACCTCCGATGGCCGGCCCGATGCGGCGGTAGCCGGCGCGGCGCCCGGCGCGGCCGCTGACGCTGCCCACGCCCTGCGCTACCCCTGCGGCGAGCCGCCGGCGCCCGGCGAGTTCAAGCGCGTTGCGCCGGGTGTGCTGTGGCTGCGCATGCCGCTGCCGTTTTCACTGAACCACATCAACCTGTGGGCGATTGCGGACGAGGACGCGCAGGGCACCGGCTGGGCCATTGTCGACACCGGCACCAAGACGCCCGAAGCCCTGGCGGCCTGGCGCGCGCTGATTGCTGCCGACGGCCCGCTGGCCGCCACGCCGCAGGGCGCGCGCATCACGCGCATCATTTGCACCCACATGCACCCCGACCATGTCGGCATGGCGGGCTGGCTGACCCGCAAGTTCCAGTGCCGGCTGTGGATGACCCGGCTGGAGTACCTGACCTGCCGCACGCTGGCCGCCGACACCGGCCGCGAGGCGCCCGAGGACGCGATCCGGTTTTACCAACAAGCCGGCTGGTCCGAAGAGGCGCTGGATGTCTATCGGGCGCGCTTTGGCGGTTTCGGCAAGTACCTGCACGCGCTGCCCGACAGCTTTCGCCGGCTCAGCGACGGCGAGACCTTCACGGTGGGCGCACACACTTGGCGCGTCATCGTTGGGCGTGGCCATTCGCCCGAGCACGCCTGCCTGCTGTGCGAGGACCTGGATGTGCTGATCTCGGGCGACCAGGTGTTGCCGCGCATCTCGTCGAACGTCAGCGTGTTCCCAACCGAGCCGGATGCCGATCCGCTGGGCGACTGGATGGCCTCGCTGGCGTATTTGCGGGCCACGCTGGGCGACCAGCTGCTGGTGCTGCCGGCGCACGGTGAGCCGTTTCATGGCTTGCATGCGCGGCTCGACCGGCTGGCCAGCGGCCACGAGCGTGGCCTGACCCGCTTGCGCCGCAGCCTGGCCGACAGCCCGAAGCGCGCGATTGACGTGTTCGGCGCGTTGTTTGCCCGGCCGATCGACGGCAAGGGCGAGTTGCTGGGCATGGCCACCGGCGAGAGCCTGGCCCACATCAACCATCTGGTGGCCCGGGGCGAGGCCGTCAGCGAGACCGGCCCCGACGGCGTGCGGCGCTACCGGATACCGCCCAAGGCCTGACGCGGCGCCGGCGGTGGCAGCGCGGATGCACGGCGGTCGGGGTTGGGCGGCCAGCGCCGACCCGTCACGGTGAGCTGCCCAACACACAAGCCTGCGATGTCTGCGTCGGGCAGGGGCCGACCCAGCGCAGCTGGCCACCCGCACTGTTGTCCGGCAGCGGTACCCGCCAGGTGACGGGCCGGGGCTGGCCGGCGGTCAGGCTGGCCAGCGTGGTCCAGGCGCTGGCCCCGGCGGCGCGGTAGTCCACCCGGTAGCTGCCGTTGCGCCGCATCGACCGGGTGCGCACCACCAGGTCGCCGGCTTCGATGGCGGCGGTGGGTGCTTGCGACCAGGGCCGGGCCAGCGGTTCACCGACAAACAGGCCCTGTCCCGGCCAGGCCACCGACTTCCAGTAGGCCTCGATCAGCGTGGCGCCGCGCAGGTAGTGATCGATCAGCACCGACGCGCGCGAGAACTTCTCGACGTGGTTGCACGGTTCTTCCACCGTGCCGTAGCTGGCGGTGGCGCCCGCGGCCAGCCAGTCGGTGGCCGGCATCTGGCCATTGCCCCCCGGCAGCAAGCCGGCATAAGAGGTGAGGTGATCGGCCGCCGCACCCGGCAGGAACCGGTTGCTCGACAGCTGGCCGACCTTGACCAAGCCGGTGAAATAAAACAGCACGTCGGTCTGGTCGCTGAGGGTCTGCGTGCTGCCGGCGGCGCTGGCGTCGGTGTAGCGCAGCGTCAGGCCGGGCGCTGTGGCCCAGGCTGCGGGCAGCGTCAGGTAGTCTGGGTAGCGCACGCTGCGGGCGACGTCGCTGGTACGCAGCAGGTAGCCGGTGCCGTCGGGCGCGCTGCCGTCGGCCGCCACGCCGCGGGCGATCAGCGCCTGCGCGGCCTCCAGCGTGGCAGCACCCAGCATCATCGAAGGTCGCACGTTGAGTTCGGCAAACGGCCGGGTGCTGTCGCTGTCGTAGTAGGCGGACGCCTCGGTGCGGTTGCAGCCGCCGCAGCGTGTCGCGCTGTAGCCAAACGCCAGTGCGCTGGTCAGCCCCATGCCGCAGGTGCCCAGCAGGCCCACCACCCGGGATGGCTGGGTCCAGGTCACCAGCGTGGCCTGCACCCGCACCGGCAGCTGGGCGTCGATCGCGGCCTTCAGGCCGGCAAAGTCGTTGGCACTGATCACGTCGCTGCCTGCGGGTACTGTTACCCGCACCATGTTGGCCTCAGGGATGCCGCGTGCCTTCTGGTAGGCCAGGCCAATCGCCTCGCTCAGCGGGTCGCCGGCGGCAATCAGCACCGCCAGGTCAGCGGCCACCAGGCCGGCGCGCGGCAGGCTTGGCGGTTGCTGGGCGGGCAGGGCGGTTGCGGCGGGCGACCCAGCCACCTCGGCGGTGCTGCTGGTGACGCCGGTCGCTGCAACGTTGACCGATTCGGCCAGGCCCGTGCCACCGCCACCGCAGGCGGCCAGCCCGAGCAAAGCCATCAAGCACAGGATCATCGGACGCATTGGATCAGGCATGGGTCACTGTGGTGCAGGGCATGTCCCGGTTTTTACCGTTGCCCAAGCGGCCTCGATCGGCCGAAAAGCGGCCCTGCACGCGCCATTGGCGCTGGCCACGCGTGCCGCTCGCGACGCGCTGACGCACGCTGCTGCCGGCCCGCGTGCCTTGCGTAGGATGCGGGTCTGCACCCCAGCCGCCGCCGCTTGCCATCCACCATGACCCAGCACACCGTTGCCATCCAGCAGGTGCAACACATCCTGCAAGGTGTGCTGCGGCAGGGCCGCGACACCGCAGCGCTGCTGCAGCGGGCTGGCATCCCGCCGGCGCTGCTGCAGGCGCCACTGGCGCGGGTGTCGCTGGCGCAGTACGCGCGGTTGATCCGGGTGCTGCGGCGCGCCACCCGCGACGAGTTGTGGGGCCTGTGCCGCACACCCCTCCGGCCGGGCAGTTTTGGCCAGTGCGCGCTGCAACTGCTGACCTGCCACGATCTGGAGGCTGCGCTGCGCCGTGGCTTTTGCATGCTGCACGGCCAGACTGGCGACTTTGTCGGCCGCCTGACGGTGCACGGTGGCCTGGCGCGGGTGCAGCTGGTGCGGCGCAGGCTCACCAGTCCGGACGGCCCGGACGATCCGGCCTGCCCAACCGGCAAACCGCACAACCCCGCCGCGCTGGACTATGCCCAGAAGGCGGTGCTGCTGTTTTGCTTCGGTCTGGTGTGCTGGCTGGTGGCCCGGCGTGTGCCGCTGCTGGCAGTGGACTACACCGAGCCTATCCCGCGCAGCGACAGCTCGCGGGTCTACCAGGCGCCGATCCGCTACGACGCACCGCACATCGGCCTGTGCTTCGAGGCCCGCTGGCTGGCGCTGCCGGTGGTTCAGAACCGGCAGAGCCTGCAGGAATTTCTGGCCGGCGCGCCCGCCAACCTGCTGATCCGCTACCGCGACGCGAGCAGCGTGTCCGAGCGCATCCGGCGGCTGTTGCAACGCCGGCTGGACAGCGTGCTGCCGTCGCTGCAGGCAGTGGGCGAGCTGATGGCGATGACGCCGCAAACCCTGCGCCGCCGGCTGCGCGAGGAGGGCCATGGCTTTCAGGCGCTGAAGGATGCGCTGCGCCGGGACACCGCGATCGCCTGCCTGGCCCTGCCCGACCTGACGTTGATCGACATTGCCAACCGGGTCGGCTTCTCCGAGGCCAGCACCTTCTGCCGGGCGTTCAAGAAGTGGACGGGCGTGGCGCCCGGTGAATACCGGCTGACCCGGATCGCTAAACCGCTGCTGTCGGGATCCGCACGGCCAGGGTCTGCACCGCCAGGGTCTGCGCCGCCGGGGTCCGCACCGCCGGGGTCCGCACCGCAAAAGCCCGCCGCCGCCGCCCGGCACAATGCAGGGCTGCCAACGCCGTTGTCCGAGGGTTCATGAAGAGTGCACTTTTTGTCGACTTCGACAATGTCTACACCCAGCTGCGCCAGGTGCAACCGGCCGCGGCCGAGCGCTTTGCGCGCCAGCCGATCGAGTGGATCCGCTGGCTGACCGAGTCGCTGGAGATTCCGGTCGGGCACGACCCGCAGGCCCGGCGCCGGCTGCTGGTGCGGCGTTGTTACCTCAACCCGAACTGGTACCAGACCTATCGCCATGCGTTTTTGCGCGCCGGTTTCGAAATCGTCGATTGCCCGCCCGTCACGGCCCAGGGCAAGACCAGCACCGATATCCACATGGTGCTCGACATCGTCGAGCTGCTGGCCCACGACACCCGCTACGATGAATTCATCGTGCTGTCGGCCGATGCCGACTTCACCCCGGTGCTGCGCAAGCTGCGGCGCTACGACCGGCGCACCTCGGTGCTGGCGATCGGATTTCCGTCGGCGGCCTACCAGGCGTCGGCGGACCTGCTGATCGACGAACGGCTGTTCATCGAACAGGCGCTGGGGCTGGCCGTCGAACCGGGCGACGCGGGTGCGGGCGGGGCGATGCCGGCGCTGTTGAGTGACAGCCCGGCGGGCGCGCCGTTGGTGCGCAGTGCATCGCCCCCAGCAGCGCCTGCCCTGGCCACGGTGCCCGTTGCGCCGATGGCTGCGCTGCAGGCGACACCCGGCACGCCTGTGCCGCCGCCCCGTGCTGCCACCGACGACGAACTGGCGCAAATCGCCCGCCGCATCGAGCAGGCGGTGGAGCAGGCAGCGCAGCCAGTGGCTGCCGGCCAGCTGGCGTCCCGGCTGCGTTATGAGTTCGCCGCGGCGCTGGACAACTGGAACGGCCACGGCACCTTCAAGCCGTTTTTCCGCTCGCTCGGCTTGCACCGGCTGGTCTGGATCGCCGGCTCGGGCGGCCGCATCGCCGACCCGGCGCGCCACGCCGTCGATGTGGCCAGCGCGGTCGAGTCCGATGGCCAGACCGTCGACCGTGACGGCCGCTGGGCCGGTTTCGAGGCGCTGCTGCCAGTGGCGCGTGATGTCTGCAACCTGACTGGCGCGCCCCTGTTGCCGCCCGCAGTGGTGCGCGCCGTGCTGGACCTGCTGTGCGAGGACCTGGCCCTGCAGCCCTACGAGCCCACGCTGACCGCCCGCCGCATCTGCGAGCAGTGCCTGGCCCAGCGCGGGCTGGAGGTGGCGATGCGGGATGTGGTGTTCATCCTGCGCGGCATGCAGCTCAACGGCCATGTTTTTGACCGCGGCCAGGACGACGCCCGCACGCTGGCGCAGCGGCTGGTCAACCAAATGCTGTTCTTGTGCGAGCGCGAGCAGATGGTGCTGGACAGCGCCACCGTGGCGCAGATCCGGCAGTGGATCGGCGGCGATCTGCTGGACGGAACCCCCGCAGCGGCCTGACCTGGGCCACCAGGCCTGATTCACCCGACCGGACCTTGGCCGTCCGGCCAGCTGCACGCGGCCAGAACCTGGCCGTCAGGCCTGGTGCAGCAGGGCGCTGATCTCGTGGGTGCCGTGCGCGACCTCGGCGAAGATGCGCACCGCATCAGCCTGGGACAGCGCCAGCGCCTGCCAGACCGCCGAATCGATCGCCGGCACGGCTTCGTTCGGATCGGCAAGCAGGTCCAGCGCGTGCGCCACCGCGTCGGCCACCTGCACCAGGCTGGACAGGCTGAGCCGCTGACCGTTGCTGGCGGGCTCGGGTGCGTGGTGGTGGGCAATCGCCCGCACCACCGGCGCCGGAAAATGCCAGTGCGCAGCCAGCAACGCGCCAACCTGCGGATGGGCGATGCCCAGCACCGCCTGCTCGGCGTGTTCTGGCGGCAGGTCATTGGCCTGGGCATGGGCCAAAGCCGCGCTGGCATGGCTGGGGTAGAAAGCCGCCAGCGCGAGTTGCCCGATGTCGTGCATCAGCCCGGCCAGGAACGCCTCGTCCGCGTCAAGGTCGGCGATGGGCGCCAGCGCGCGGGCTGCCAGCGCGCAAGCGATGGCATGCTGCCAATAGGCCTGGAAGTCAAAACCGGGGCAGGACCCGATGCGGATGGCGTTGTGCACCGATGCGGCCGCCAGCACGCCCGAGACCGTGCGCAAGCCCAGCATGCGCACCGCGTCGCCAATGCTGGCGACCCGGCCGGGCACGCCGTAGAAGGCGGAATTGGCCAGGCGCAGCAGGCGCGCCGCCAGTGCCGGGTCGTGTTCGATCAGCTCGATGCTGCGGTTGGCCGACAACTGGGCCCGGTTCAGGGCCAGCAGCACCGCGGTCATGGCCTCGGGCAGCGGCGGCAGGGCGGTGATGCGCTGCGTCAGCGTGTCGATATCGGGCAGCGCTGCCGGCGGCGCTGCTGGCGGCGCTGTTGAGGCCAGTGCCACCGTGGCCACAGTGCCGACTGCGGTGGCCGTCACTGGCGTGTGGGGCAGTTCGGCCTGGACGTCCGGATTTGCCGGTGTGGCCGGTGTGACCTGGTCATGGTAGGCACGCAACAGCGGCAACAAAGGGTGAGGCGCGCCGCTGAGACCGCCGCTGAGCCCGACTCGCGGGCGGAACAACCGCGCCAACCGCGCCAGCAGCGGTGCCGCTGCGCTGCCGCAGGTGGCGCCGCCGGCAGCCAGGGGCAGCGTTGACGTGTCACGGGTCAGGGCATCGGTGGTCATGGGGGTTGTGGTTCAGGAAAGGGCAGCAGGGCCAGCACGGTGCCGCGCCTGGCCTGCGGGCAGCCGGGCATGTCGCTGATCCACGCCAGCTGGCGCTGCCGGTTGATCCAGACGGTACGCCCGCTGGCAGGGTGGCCCGACGCCGTGTTGCGCAAGCAGGCCAGCACGGCGCTGATCTGGGGTCCCGGGTTGCTGCCTAGGCAGGCTTCGGCGCCGGGCAGCAGGTCGGCGGCGCGTTGGTTGAGGTAGGTCAGCACGCCGTCGGGATCGATGCCAAACACGGCCGCCGGCAGCACATCGACCAGGTCGCGCACCCCTTCTGCGCTGGCCTGCATCAGCTGGGATTGCTCGGTCTGCCGGTCCAGCAACTGCGCCAGGCGCTGGTTCAGGCGGGCCTGGTCGGCGTTGCCGGCGGCCACCTCCCGTTGCAGGCGGCGGTTGTCGTCAGCCATGCCCTTTTGCGCAAATGCCTGCGCGACGTGGCCGCGCAGCCTTTCGTCGTCCCAAGGCTTGGTCAGAAACTTGTAGACCGCACCCTCGTTGACGGCGTCGATGATGGATTGCAGGTCGGTGAAGCCCGACAGCGTCATGCGGATGGTGTGCGGGTGCAACTCCTTGGTGCGCCGCAGAAAATCCACCCCGGTCATGCCCGGCATGCGCTGGTCCGACAGGATCACGTCAACCGGGTGCACGGCCAGCAGTTCCAGGGCCTCGGCGCCGCTGGCGGCCGTCAGGAGGCGGTAGCCGTCAGGCCGGAACAGGCGTTTGAGGGCCGCCAGGATGTTGGGCTCGTCGTCCACCAGCAGCAGCGTGCGCAAGACGGCCGGGCTGGCTGGCGCCAGGCCCTCCAGTCTGCGGCCGCTGCGCAGCAGCTCGGCGAATGTTTCGGCCGTTACCGGCGCGCTGAACAGGTAGCCCTGCACCCGGTCACAGCCGTTGGCCACCAGCATCTGCAACTGGCCAGGGGTTTCGACCCCTTCGGCCAGCACCGGGATGTGCAGGCCGTGGGCCAGGTTGATGATCGACCGGGTGATCGACGCCTGTTCCGGCGCGGCCGTGACGTCGCTGATAAACGAGCGGTCCACTTTGATCAGGTCGATCGGCAAGCGGGGCAGGCGGCTCAGGTTGGACAGGCCGGTGCCGAAGTCGTCCAGCACAATCTCGGCACCGGCCGCATGCAGCGCCTTGAGCGTGGTGGTCAGCCGGGCGCTGTCGTGCTGCAGCGCCGCTTCGGTCACCTCCAGGCCCAGGCAGCTGGCATCCAGCCCGGCGTCCGACAGGGCCTGGCGGATGCGCTGCGCCACATCACCCAGCTGGAACTGCACCGGCGACAAATTGATCGACACCCGGATTGGCGGCAGGCCGGCCGTGCGCCAGCGCTTGACCTGCCCACAAACCTGCTGGATCACCCAGTCGCCGATCGCCACGATCAGGCCCGAACGCTCAGCGATCGGCACAAACTCCTCAGGCGGTACGGTGCCCCACACCGCAGACTGCCAGCGCAGCAGCGCCTCGGCGCCGACTATCTTGCCGCTTGCCAGGCTGACCTGCGGCTGGTAGACCAGCGACAGTTCGGCGCCGGCCAAGGCCTGCCGCATTGCGGTTTCCAGCTGCAGGGCCCGCAGCGCACCGGCTTTCAAGGCCGGTTGGTAGACCATCACGCCGCCGGACGGCGGCAGCGCCAGCCGCGCGGCCTGCGCTGCCGCCAGCAGGGCCTGGGCTTGACCACCGTCACCCGGGCAGCTGGCGATGCCGATGCGGCAGAGCGGATAGATCTCGGTGCCGCCCAGCGGCACCGGGGCCTGCAGGCGGGCCTGCAACGCCAACGCCAGCGACCGGGCCGCGGCGATGTCGGTGGGTGGGCTCAGCAGCCACGCAAACTCGCCGCCACCCAGGTGCGCGATCGGGGTGTCGGGGGTGTCGTGGCCGGTGCGGATGGGTTCAGCCGGGCCGGCGTGGGCGCGCAGGCGCTCGGTGATGGCTTGGGTCAGCGCATCGCCGGCACTGTGGCCGAGCGTCACGCCCAGCTCGACGATGCGCGGGACCTCGATCGATAACAGGCAAAAACCACTGGGCTGTCGGTGGCTGGCCCGCACAGCGGCGCCGATGCGCAGCAGCAGCGCAGCGCGGTTGGCCAGCCCGGTGCTTTCGTCCACGCTGGCCAGCGCCTGGAGGTGGCGTTCGGTGTCGCGCCGGGCGGTGATGTCGACCAGGATGGCGGTGCCTACCGGCGCGCTGCCGGGCGGGTCGGGCAGCGCCAGCAAGCCGCTGTGCAGCACCTGCAGGCGCCGGCCGTCGGCGCAGCGCACGCCGTGCTGGAACTCGAAGGCCTCGCCCGGCGTGGCGCCGCTCCAGAACCGGCTGACCAGCACCCGCTCTTCGGGCGGAATCCAGTGCAGCGCGTCCAAGGTGTCCGGCGCGTCGGCCAGCTCGCCGCTGCCGTGGCCCAGCAGTTGCCGCAGCCCGGCGGACAGCACAACGGTCATCTCGGGCCAGCACAGCTCAAACGAGCCGGTACTGCACAGCCGCTCAGTGCGGGCCAGCAGGTCGGCCCGTTGGCGGGCGCCAGGCTGCGCCGGTGGCAGGGGGCTTGGCGCTGCCGGTGGATTGGCCGGCGCGGGCCTGAAATCGGTGGCAGCGCTCATCGCGGGTCTGGCCGAGCCGCCGCAGGCCAGGCGGGGGGTTGCGCCGGCGCCGCCCCGGTCGCGCTGCCCGGCCCGGCGATCGGTACCCAGACCCGGAACGCGCTGCCCACGCCCGGCGTGGACCGGACCTGGATCACGCCACCGTGGCGCTTGACGATGGAAAACGACAGCGACAAGCCCAGCCCGGTGCCCTTGCCGACATCCTTGGTGGTGTAGAAGGGCTCGAAGATGCGGCGCTGCACCTCGTCGCTCATGCCGCTGCCGGTGTCGTCCACCTGCACCCAGGCCCAGCCGTCCTGCACGCCCGACGCCAGCGTGATGACACCGCGCTCGGCAATCGCGTGCGAGGCGTTGACGATCAGGTTCATGAACACCTGGTTCAGCTGGCCGGCCAGGCACAGCACCGACGGCAGCGGCGTCAGTGCCTTGACCACGTCGGCCTTGTACTTGACCTCATGCCGCACCACGTTGAGGGTGGACTCCAGCCCAGCGTTGAGGTCGGCCTCCTGCCAGTCGGCCTGGTCCACCCGCGAGAAGTCTTTCAGGTCCTGGACGATCTTCTTGACCCGGCTCAACCCATCGGCGCTCTCGTCCAGCAGTTGCGGCAGATCCTCCTTCAGGTAGTCCAGCTCGACCTCGGCCTGGGTGCTGGCCAGGCGCTGGGCGGCGGCGGGGCTGGCGGGGTCGGTGTGGGCGCTGGCATAGGCATCGACCAGCGCCAGCAGCGATGCCACATACTGGCGCAGGGTGTTGAGGTTGGAGCTGACAAAGCCGACCGGGTTGTTGATTTCATGCGCCACACCGGCCGCCAGCTGGCCGATCGAGGCCATCTTGTCCGACTGCAGCAGCTGGTTCTGCGTCTGCTCGAGCTTGTGGTGGGTGGTCTGCAGCTGGTTGAAGCGCTGGCCCAGTTCCTCTTGCGCGGCGCGCATCTCGGTGCGGTCATGCAGCATCCACCAGGTGCCGGTGTCGGGGTCACGGTAATTGACCATCGTCGCGTTGATCTGCACCCAGATCGGCCGACCGCTGCGGTGCTGCATCCACATCTCGTGGTGCAGCGGCCGGCCCCGGTTGAGCCGGGGGTACGCAATGCGGGCGATCTCGGCCTGATCGGCCGCGGCCAAGTGGAAGTCGCGCGATGGCGCTGCGCCGCCGGTCTGCGCGGCGCCGTCTGTGCTGTCGATGCCGTCGGTGGCGTCGGTGTCGGCGGTGCCGCAGGCAGTGCCGAAGATCTCGGTCATCTTGCGGTTGCTGCGCAGCACCCGGTCGCGGGCGGCGTACACCACACCGATCGGCGCGTTGTCGATGAAAGCGTCCATCACCCTTGCGCTGGCGGCGAGCTCGGTCGAGCGGGCCTCCACCAGCAGCTCCAGCCGGCGTGTCAGTTCGCCTTCGGTGCGGCGGCGCTGGCTGACGTCTTGCAAGGTGACGATGGCGCCGATCACGCCGCCCTCGGGGTTGCGCAGTGGTGCGGCGGTGACGTTCAGCCACAGGCCCTCGGTTCCCAGGTTCGGGAAATGGGCCTCGGCCTCGAAGCCCCCGGCGATCAGCGCCGACGGCCCGGCCTTGTCGCCATACAGCGCCGCCAGCTCGTCCTGGGTGCTGCCGTTGACGATCAGGTTGGCCAGCATCGGCCGGGCTTCGGCATAAAACGCGCGCCAGGATTCGGTGCTGCCGATCATCTGCTCGGCCGGGCAGCCGGTCAGGCGGCCGCAGGCGCTGTTCCAGTGCGTCACGCGGTGGTGCTGGTCGATCACGAACGACGCCACCGGCGCGCCGTCGACGATCTGGCGCAGCAGCCCGCTGGTGGACTCCAGCATGGTCTGCACAAACTGGATGTCGCTCAGGTCAATGCAAGTGACCAGTGCGCCGGGCTGGCCGCCCCAGACCACGCGGCGCAGTGTCAGTTCGACCGGCCGTTGGCTGCCATAGGCGGCCAGCAGGTGGGTGGTCTGGGCCGGCGGCTCACCGCTGCCGTGCAGGCATTCCTGGGTGGCCGCGGCTAACACGTCGCGGCCGTCCGGCACCACCAGGCTGAGGTGCGCGGTGCGCAGCAACTCGTCGGGCGACAGTCCGCACAGGCGCTGGAAGGCGACGTTGCCCCGCAGGGGCGCTGCAGGACCGTACAGCCAGGCTGGCACGGCCATCGCGTCCAGCAACTCGCAGCCCACGAGGTCGGCCGTCCAGGGCAGCGCAAGATCGCTCATCGGGCGGCTTTCGCGGTCACCCGTTGGGCGGGCACACCAGCGCCGCGGGGTGAAGATGACGCCTGGACCGACTGCCGGGTGATGCGCAGCACGACCGTCAGGTTCTCGCGCCCGACAAAATCCTTGACCTGCTGAATCACCCGGGCCTGAAAGACGTAGCCCTTGGGCAGCAGGATGGCGCCGCGCGAGGTCAGCAGGTCGGTCGACAGCACCATCTGGGGCTGAAGATCGGCCACCGCGACCTCGACATCGGCGACCGCCTCGGCCGCCATCTGGTCCAGCACCTCGATCAATGCGGCCACCACGACCGGGTCGTAGTGGCTGTCCCGCCCGCCCCGCAAGGCCTGGCGCGCCTGCTCTGGCCCGCAGCTGTGCTCGGCCAGGTTGCCGTGTATCAGGTCGTCGTAATCGCTGGCCGCTGCCACGATGCGCGCGCCCAGGCAGATCTCGTCACCGGACAGGCCGTCCGGAAAGCCCCGGCCATCGGCCCGCTCATGGTGCTGGCGCACGATCAGCGCCACGCCGTGCAGCTTGTCCAGCGCCATCAGCGCGGCTTGTCCGTCCAGCGGATGGCGCCGGTAGCGCAGCTGTTCGTCGGGCCGGTAGCTCGATACCGGCTTGCCCAGCATCGCGTCGGCAAAGCCAATCGTGCCGATGTCGTGCAGCAGGGCGGCGAGCCGGATATCCTGCTGTTCACGTTCGCTGCGTTTGAGCTGCACGGCGACACGGTGGGCCAGCTCACCCACCCGGCGGGCATGGCCGGCAATCCCGTCCTGGCGCATTTCGATCAGGCCGGAGAACACCGTCACCGCCATCGTGAACTGGCTGCGCACCTCCTCGTTGGCCTCTTCCAGCAGGCAGTTGATCTGCACCAGGGCGCTGGTGCGGTCGAGCACCCGGGTCTCCAGGGTTTGGTTCAGGTCGCGCAATTCGTCGTTCTGGCGCTGCGTCAATGCCTGCAGTTGGACGTTCTGCCGTTCCAGGTCGCGCCGCTTCAGCGCTTCTCGGACCACCAGCAGCATGTCCTGGTCGTCCCAGGGTTTGGCGATGTAGCGGTGGATCTCGCCCCGGTTGATGGCCGCCACGGTGGAGTGGATGTCGGCATAGCCGGTCAGCAGGATGCGCACAGTGCCGGGGTGACGGTCGCGCACCGCCTCCAGAAAGGCCGCGCCGTCCATCCCGGGCATGCGCATGTCCGAAATCACCAGGTCGATCGGTTGCAATTGCATCAGCGCCAGCGCATCGGCGGCGCTGGTGGCCTGCTCGATCTTGTAGCCCTGGCCGCGGTACAGGCGCCGCAGCGCGCTCAGGACCGATGGCTCGTCGTCGACCAGCAGCAGCGTGGTGGCCGGATCGACGCCGGAACTGGTGGCGGCCTCGTAGGCGGCGGCGGTGGCGGCGGGCGTCGCGTTGCTTGCAAGGTCAGGCATGTTTCGCTCCGGCCCTGACGGAGGGGCCCCGATACGCAAGTTATCGGCAACGGGGCTGCAAACATGAGGGTTGCGCTGCGCCGGGGCGCACAGGCGCGGTCTGGCGCGGGTGGGTGCCGGGTAGTGCGGGTGGTGCGGGTGGGTGCGGTTCGGTCCGGTGGGTTTGGCCGGTCGGCCCAGCAGCCCCAGCTCAGCGCTGCGGCTTGACCCGGTACACCGCGTTGTTGCGGTTGGCGCTGAAGTAGACCGAGCCGTCGGCACCTACAGCCACGCCGGTGGCCACGTAGGGCGGCGGCATGCCGGGGCCGCCCGACAAGCCGATCGGCAGCTTGTCGGCCACGCTGCGGCGCTGGCCGCTGGCCAAGTCGATCTCGGTCAGCCGGGTGCCGGCTGCCTCGGCCACCACCAGCGTGCCCCAGGGCGTGAAGGCCAGGCCTTCGGGCAGCGCCAAACCGCTGGCAACGGTGGTCTTGCTGCCGTCCGCCAGAGTGATGCGCACAATGTTTCCGGCGGCCTCGGACACGAACAGGCCGCCGTCCGGGCCCAGCACCATCTGCACCGGGCCGGCCAGGCCGCTGGTGATCACGCGGCGGGTGTCGTAGTTTGGGCCGCTGGCCTGGGTGATGCTGCCGGTGGCGATGTCGATCTGGCGGAAAGAAAACACATCGGCAACAAACAGCGAGCCGCCGTCCACCTTCAGGCCGGCCGGCACTGCCAGCTTGCCGCGGGTGAGGGTGCGCACCGCGCCAGTGTCGGGGTTGACCGCCTGGATCGAGTTGTCGGCCATGTTGGAGACATAAACCGTGCCGTCGGGCGCAATCGCCAGGTTGTCCAGCGCCGTGGCCAACTGGGCCACCACGGTCTTGGCGCCGGTGTCCAGCGCCACCTTGGACAGCTCGCCCGCCGCGGTGTCCACCACCCACAGGTTGCCCTTGCCGTCCAGGTTGGCGGCGGCGGGGATGTCGAAGCTGGCGCTGATCACCGACACCGCGCCGTTGGACGGGTCAATCTTGACGACGCTGCGCTTGAACCACAGCGGGCCGTAAAGCATGCCGTCCGGCCCGACCTCGAAGCCGTTGAAGCCGCCCAGGTCCTTGGCGATCAGCCGCGGCGGTTTGATGCCCGCCACGTCCAGCTCCCAGAGCGCGTCGCCCAGAAAGACCTGCGAGGCATACAGCTTGCCGTTGCGGCGGTCGAAATCCAGCGAGTTCAGCCCCGGCAGGTCCTTGGCCAGCACCCGCATCGGCGCCTGGTCGTTGTCGCGGTAGCGCACCATGCCCATCAGGTAGTTGGTCCAGGCCATCTCGCCCTTGGGGCCGATGGCGATGTCGTCGGCCTGGCCCTCGGGGCCGCCGATCAGGATGCTGGCTGCGCCGGTCTGGCGGTCAACCTGCCACATGGCGTTGCCGACCACGCTGCCGGCCAGCAGCCGGCCCTGCTTGTCCACCGCCAGGCCGTGCACGCCGGTAAAGCTGGACGGCGCCACCAGCGCCTCGGGTGCGGCCCAACTGTCGGGGCGCGAGGGTGTCATGACGCCGCAGGCCGACAGCGCCAGTGCGGCGGCGATCAGGCAGGGGGTAAAGCAGTTGCGCATCGGGTGCTCTCGTCGGGTTGTTGGGGGTGACGGGTTCTGAGCAGATCAAAACCACAGGCAACTCTAGAACCGGGACGGTCACGGCGGTGTCGCCGGTTTGACGTCGGCCCCTAGGTTGGCCCCAATCCCTGACCGCCGGGATGACCGTTTTGGCCCATCACTTTGCGCGGGCCGGCCATGGGTGCGGCGCGCTGCACAGTGCATGCTGCGGGCATGACCGATCCAAGCACACCGGCGTCCACCCTGCCAGACGCGCCCGTCCCGCCAGACGCGCCTCACACCGGCCGCGCCCGCATCATTCCGTTCCTGGCCATGCTGGGCGCCCGGCTGGTGAGCGAGGAGGACGGCGTGGCGGTGGTGCAGCTCGACCTGCGCGCCGACCTGCTGAACAACCACGGCGGCGGCCACGGCGGCGTGGTGATGACGCTGCTGGACAGCGCGATGGCCAACGCCGCGCTGAGCAAGATCGACTACAGCCGCGAGGTGGTGACGATCGATATGCACATCGCCTTCATGAAGCCCGCCACCGGCCGGCTCACCGCGACGGGTCGTGCCACCGGCGGCGGACGATCGGTATGTTTTTGCGAGGCGCAAATCCACAACGAGGTCGGTCAGGTCACGGCCAAGGCGATGGGCACGTTTCGCTACCGGATGCCGCAGCTGCCGGGTGCGCCGGGGGGTGCTGCGGCATCGCTGGCAGGAGAGTGACGCCGTGTTTCAGCGATGGTCTGCAGGCCAGCCCGCGACCGCAGCGCGCAGCATTCTGGCCAGGGCTGGCGAGCAGTTCGGCCATTGCCAACGCCGAGAGCGGGGGTGCAAACTGGTGCCAGCGCTTGCTTGATCGGGTGTGCAGCGGCGGCGGCACGCCAATTTCGACCACCACTGTGGCGCGCAGAAGCCCGACAGGAGACATTGAATGACACCAATCCCCCAGCTGTGGTCCTTGCTGTTGCTGGCCAGTGCTGTAGCGCTGGCGCCTGGCGCGGCGCAGGCCCGCGTCACCCGCATCGTGATCGACGAGGTGGCGCCGCTGCCGGCAGTAGCGGCAGCGGCTGGCGCGGCACCGGCGCTGGCCTACCAGCAGATCGCCGGCCGCGCCTTTGGGGAACTGGACCCGGCGCTGCCGGGCAACGCCTTAATACAGGACATTGACCTGGCGCGAGAGGCGGACGGCAAAGTGCGCTACGTCAGCAGCTTCGTGATCTATCAGCCGGTGCACGCCAAGCAGGCCAGCGGCTTGCTGTGGCATGACGTGCCCAACCGGGGCCGGGTTTTTGCGATGGCTGGGCCCGAGCGTGCGGCCGGTGACAGCTTGCTGGCCAGCGCCTGGCAGGGCGACAACGCCGGCAACACGGCGGTGCGCGACACCGCCGCGCTGGCGCTGGGCCTGTGGTTGAAGCTGCCGGTGGCGCGCGGGGTGGCCGGTGAGGCCATCACAGGCGAGGTGCTGGGCCGTATCGTCAACCGCAGCGGGCCGGGCTCGCAGCCGCTGCTGGTGCAAACCAATCCGCTGCCCTACCGGCCGGTCAGTCTCGATACCACGCGCTCGAAGCTAGTGTCGCGTGGGGCGGAGAACCAACGCGGTGAGGTGACCGACGAGCAAGTGATACCGGCCGAGGCCTGGGCCTGGGCGCGCTGCGATGCCGCCCATCCGTTTCCGGGTGTGCCGGACGCGACCCAAATGTGCCTGAAGGCGGGCTTCGACGCCAAACGCCTGTACCAGGTGGTGTTCACCGCCGCCGACCCCTACGTGCTGGGTATCGGCTTTGCCGCCTGGCGCGATGTGGGCCAATTTTTCAAGACCGCCAAAGCCGACGACGCCGGCACGCCCAATCCGCTGGCGGGCAGCGTGACACACAGCATCGGCCGGGGCGTCTCGCAGTCGGGCAACTTCTTGCGCGGCTGGCTGCACCTGGGCTTCAACCAGGGCGAGGACGGCAGAGCGGTGCACGACGGCCTGTGGCCGATCATCGCCGGACGTCGTATTGCGCTCAACTTCCGCTGGGCCCAGCCCGACGGCGTGCTGGAGCTGTACCAGGCCGGCAGCGAGGGCCCGCAGTGGTGGCTGCCGCAGGCCGACCCGGTGCGGGGCGGCCCGGTGGCCGGCATCCTGGACCGCTGCACCGCCAGCGGCACGTGCCCCAAGATCATCGAGCACTTCGGGTCGGCCGAGGTCTGGGCGCTCAAGCTGACGCCGGAGTGGGTGGGCACCGACGGCAAGGCCGATCTGCCGCTGCCCGACACCGTGCGGCGCTACTACATGGGCAGCTCATCGCACGGCGGCGGTGCGGGGGGCTTCAACTCCAGCCTGCCCGGCTTGGGACTGCCCACCACCGGCTCGGTCTGCCCCGGCAACAACTTCGGCACCGGCACGCTGCCGGCCAACCCGATGCCGCACACCGAGACGGTGAACGCGCTGCGCCAGCACTTTCGCCTGTGGGTAACGGCCGGCACCGCACCGCCCCCCAGCCGCTACCCCACCCTGGCTGCCGGCACGTTGGCGGCAGCCAGCAAGGCGGGCATCGGCTTCCCGACCCTGCCGGGCCTGCGCGCCACCGTGCCCGAGCCTGACTTCATCATGCCGGTACACGACCTGGACTGGGGGCCGGGCTTCAATGCACGGGACGGCTCGGGCGTGCCGTCGCTGGCGCCGCCGCGCATCAAGCAGGTGCTGGCCATGTGGGCGCCCAAGGTTGACGCCGACGGCAATGAACAAGGCGGCGTGCCGGTGGTGCTCCGCGACGCGCCGCTGGGCACCTACCTGGGCTGGAACATCACGGCCGGCGGTTTTCATGCCGGCCAGATCTGCAACTACACCGGGGGCGTGATCCCGTTTGCCCGCAATGCCGCCGAGCGTGAGGCCAAAGGCGACCCGCGGCCCTCACTGGAGGAGCGCTACCGCGACCACGACGGCTATGTCGCTGCGGTGCAGCGGGCGGCGGACAAGGCGCTCCAGCAAGGTTTTTTGCTCGCACCGGACGCAGCAGCACTGGTACGCGCCGCGCAAGACAGCGCGGTGCTGCGCTGATCAATCCATACCCTCAAAGCAAGCAAAAGGAAAAAGGGACAAAACGATGACACAGGCGGTACACGTGGTGGGCGTGGGCATGATCCCGTTCACCAAACCCGGGGCCAGCGAGTCCTACGCGCTGATGGGCGCCAAGGCGGCGCAACTGGCGCTGGACGATGCCGGCGTGGCCTATGGTCTCGTGGATCAGGCCTACGTCGGCTATGTCTTTGGCGACTCCACCGCGGGCCAGGCAGCGGTCTACGGTGTCGGCATGACCGGCATCCCGGTGATCAATGTCAACAACAACTGCGCTACCGGCTCCACTGCCTTGTTTCTGGCGCGCCAGGCGGTGGCCAGCGGCAGCGCCGAGTGTGTGATGGCACTCGGCTTTGACCAGATGGTGCCGGGGCCGCTGAAGGGCAACTGGACGGATCGGCCGTCGCCGCTGGCCAAATTTTTGGACACGATGGCCACCGACCAGGGCTGGGACCCGGCGCTACCCCGTGCGGCGCAGTTTTTTGGCGGCGCGGCGCGGGCCTACATGGCGGACTTTGGCATTGACCCAACCACCTTTGCCCGTATCTCGGTCAAGGCGCGCCAGCATGCGGCGCGCAACCCGCTGGCGGTGTTCCGGCAGCCGGTCACGCTGGACGAGGTGCTGGCCTCGCCCACCGTGTTCGATCCGCTGACCCGGCTGCAATGCTGCCCACCCACCTGTGGTGCTGCTGCGGCCATCCTCTGCAGCGCGGCCTTTGCCCGCCAGCACGGGCTGGACGGCAGGGTGCGCATCGCCGCCCAGGCGATGACGACCGACACCGCAAGCACCTTTGCATCGCACGACATGCGCAAGCTGGTCGGCGCCGACATGGCGCGGGCTGCGGCTGCTCAGGTGTATGCCGCCGCCGGCATCGGCCCGGAAGATCTGGACGTGGTGGAACTGCACGACTGCTTCACCGCCAATGAGCTGATCACCTATGAGTCGCTGGGGCTGACGCCCGAGGGCACGGCCGAGCGGTTCATCCTGGACGGCGACAACACCTACGGCGGACGGGTGGTGACCAATCCTTCTGGCGGCCTGCTGTCCAAGGGCCACCCGCTGGGCGCCACCGGCCTGGCGCAATGCGCCGAGCTGACCTGGCAACTGCGCGGCCAGGCCGAGCAGCGCCAGGTCGAGGGCGCCCGACTGGCACTGCAGCACAACCTGGGCCTGGGCGGCGCCTGCGTCGTCACGCTGTACGAAAAGGTGGACGCCTGATGATCGATACCCGCCACATCGGCCACCGGCTGCCAATCTTCAGCGCCACGGTCGATGCCGACCGGCTGAAGTTTTTTGCCTTGGCGACCGGTCAGACCGACCCGGTCTACACCGACGAGGCCGCCGCATTTGCCGCCGGACATCCCGCGCTGCCGGTGCCGCCCACCTTCTTGTTCTGCCTGGAAATGGCTGCGCCCAACCCCGGCGCGCTGCGCGAGCTGCTGGACATACCGGTGCCCAAGATCTTGCACGGCGAGCAGCGATTCACCTACCACGCGATGTGTTTTGCCGGCGACAGGTTGAGCTTCGAGCAGCGCATCGCCGACATCTACAGCAGAAAGGGCGGCCTGCTGGAGTTTGTGCTGCGCGAGACCCGCGTGACCAACCAGCACGGCACGCATGTGGCCGACCTCAACGCAATCACGGTGGTGCGACATGGTTGATTACCGACAACTCGACGTGGGCGATGCCCTGCCACCCTTCACCACGGCGTCGGTGTCACGCCTGACCTTGGCGCTGTACTGCGGCGCCTCGGGCGACCACAACCCGATGCATGTGGACATCGACTTTGCCCGGGCCGGCGGCGCACCCGATGTGTTTGCCCACGGCATGTTGTCGATGGCCTACCTCGGCCGGCTGCTGACAAACTGGGTGCCGCAGCAGCATTTGCGCGAATACGCTGTGCGTTTTGTCGCCATCACCCAGGTGGGCGAGCTGATCACCTGCACCGGCCAGGTGACCGAGCTGTTCGAGGCCGAGGTGGCGCACGGCAGCGAGCGCCGCGCCCGGCTGACACTGCAGACCACCAACCAGCACGGCCAGGTCAAGCTGACGGGTGACGCCGTGATTGCGTTGGACTGACAGGCTGCGCACTGAACCCATCCCAACCCGCAATTTTCAAGAAAGAGAACATCACCATGGGCAAGCTGCAAGGCAAGGTGGCCATCGTTTCGGGCTCGGGCCGGGGCATTGGTCGGGCGATCGCGATGAAGCTGGCCAGCGAGGGCGCCAGTGTCGTCGTCAACGACCTGGACAGTGGCACCGCCGATGAGGCGGTGGCGGCGATCCGGGCTGCCGGCGGCCAGGCCATCGCCTGCGTCGGCAACGTCACGGCGGACGGCTTTGCCGAGCGTTTTGTAGGCGCGGCGGTCGGGCAGCTCGGCGGCCTGGACATCATCGTCAACAACGCCGGCTACACCTGGGACAACGTGATCCAGAAGATGGACGACAAGCAGTGGGAGGCGATTTTGGGCGTGCACCTGACGGCGCCGTTCCGCATCCTGCGCGCGGCGTCCGGCTTCATCCGCGAGACGGCGCGGCAAGAGGCCGCCGATGGCCGCGAGGTGTTCCGCAAGGTGGTCAACATCTCGTCCACCTCAGGGGTGTACGGCAACGCCGGTCAGGCCAACTACGCTGCGGCCAAGGCCGGCATCAACGGCCTGACCCGGGCGCTGGCCAAGGAGTGGGGGCGCTACAAGGTCAACGTCAACAGCGTGGCGTTTGGCCTGATCAAGACCCGGCTGACCGAGTCCTCGGCCGATGAGGCGCGCCACATCGACATCGACGGCCAGCAGATTCTGGTGGGCGTGAACCCGCACATCCTCAAATCCGCCGAGAGCACCATCCCGATCGGCCGCGCCGGCACGCCCGACGAGGCCGCCGGTGCGGTCTACCTGTTCTGCTCGCCCGAGAGCAACTACATCAGCGGCCAGACCCTGGTCTGCGCCGGAGGAAAACCATGAGCATTGTTGTACCGAAACCGGGCTGGATGGACAGCGACCTGGAGCAGCTGACGGACACAACCAACCGCTTTGCCGACCGCGACTGCCTGCCGCACGACGAGCGCTGGCGCGCCCAGCGCCACGCCGACCGCGACATCTGGACCAAGGCGGGCGCAGCCGGCCTGCTGTGCGCCAGCATCCCCGAGCAGTACGGCGGCGGCGGCGGCCACTTTGGCCACGAGGTGGTGATCACCCAGGCGCTGGCCTACAAGATGGCCGGCGGCTTCTCCAACAGCGTGCATTCGGGCATCGTGGCCCACTACATCCTGCGCTACGGCAACGAGGCGCAAAAGCAGCGCTGGCTGCCCAAGATGGCCACGGGTGAGCTGGTGGCGGCGATTGCCATGACCGAGCCCGGCGCCGGCACTGACCTGCAGGCGATCCGCACGTCCGCCAAGACCGACGGCGAGCACTACGTCATCAACGGCGCCAAGACCTTCATCACCAATGGCCTGCATGCCAATCTGATCTGCGTGGTGGCGCGCACCGGGCCCGAGCAAGGCGGCAAGGGCATCAGCCTGATCATGGTCGAGACCGACGGTCTGGCAGGGTTCAGACGTGGCAAGCTGCTCGACAAGGTGGGCCAGCACACGGTCGACACCGCCGAGCTGTTTTTTGACGACATGCGGGTACCGACCCACCAGTTGCTGGGCAGCGAAGCGGGCCGCGGCTTTGTGCAACTGATGGAGCAACTGCCGCGAGAGCGATTGATCATCGCCGTGGGCGGCGTGGCCACCATGCAGCGTGCTGTCGACGAGACCCTGGCCTATGTGCAGCAGCGGCAGATCTTTGGCAAACCGCTGATGGCGATGCAGAACACCCGCTTCAAGCTGGCCGAATGCCAGACCAAGCTCAGCATCGCCCGCAGCTTTGTCGATGACTGCATCACCCGGTCGCTGGCCGACACGCTGGACCTGAGCAC
>JANMXG010000347.1:0-8971 GCA_031394235.1 Betaproteobacteria bacterium | reverse complement strand
TGTCGGCGGTGGCGCCTCGCGGGTCACGGTGATGGCCGGCGCCAACTGGGGCGTGGCCACCTGCACCTCGGGCGGTGGCATGTACGAGGGCGGCGGCAGCGCCATCTTGGGCGGCGGCGGCAGGTTCTCGGGCGGCGGCGGCGGCGGCGGCTTGACCTCGTCGAGGATCTTGGTCTCGATCGGCGCCTTCATCACCTCGACGATCTTCTTGCCCAGGCCGTTGACCAGGGCGTAGCCCAGCACCACATGCAACAAAGCCACCACGATCAACCCGATCGGATGCTTGCCTGGTTTTCTTTGCTGGGTAGCGTAATCCACTGTCTGACCTCCAGACAACCCAGCGCTGTTGCACCAGATCTCTGTGATTTTTTGTTGAAAAGGCAGCTTCGTGGGCCGCTTGCAGCCCTGATCGCTGCGTGGGACCGCAATATAGCTTGAAGCCTCGTCGCATTCGCTCGGTACAACACCCTAAACACGGGGTGGCGATGTAACGCAGCGGAGACGCGGTTTACCGACGCTTGCAACTTTGATGCCTGTCTGATGGCGCGGAGCGAGACCGAGGTCCGCCTGGGTGCTGGTTATCATCTTCGGCATCGACGCGGTCCTGCACCGTCTCACCGTCCAGGCCCAGTCAACGCACGCTGAAGCATGGCGACAAGGCCATCCGAATTGGCCCTGATCATGGGTGACCGTTTTGCCCGCAGCGTGCGCGGGCGACGATGCGGACCGCCAGTGTGCGGATAGATTTTGGGTTGCTCAACGTCTGTTCGTTTCATTGTCAAAAAGCCAACTGGAGCCCTGTCATGGCCGATCTGTTCGAGAACCCCATGGGCCTCATGGGGTTCGAGTTTGTCGAGTTTGCCGCGCCCGTCCCCAACACCCTGGAGCCGTTGTTCGAGCGCATGGGGTTCACCTTGGTGGCGCGCCACCGGTCCAAGGACGTGGTGTTGTTCCGCCAGGGCGACATCAACTTCATCGTCAACCGCGAGCCGCGCAGCATTGCCGGCTACTTTGCCGTGGAGCACGGGCCGTCCGCCTGCGGCTTGGCCTTTCGAGTCAAGGATTCGCACCTGGCCTACCAGCGTGCACTGGCGCTGGGCGCCCAGCCTATCGACATCCCGACCGGCCCGATGGAGTTGCGCCTGCCGGCGATCAAGGGCATCGGCGGTGCGCCGCTCTACCTGATCGACCGTTTCGAGGATGGCCGGTCGATCTATGACATCGACTTTGACTTCGTCGAGGGCGTGGACCGCCATCCGCAGGGGCACGGCCTGAAACGGGTCGACCACCTGACGCACAACGTCTACCGCGGCGGCATGGCCTACTGGGCCGGGTTCTACGAGAAGTTGTTCAACTTCCGCGAGATTCGATACTTCGACATCCAGGGCGCGCACACGGGTCTGACCAGCAAGGCGATGACCGCGCCCGATGGCCAGATCCGCATTCCGCTGAACGAGGAGTCGTCGCGCGGTGCCGGCCAGATCGAGGAGTTCTTGATGAAGTTCAACGGCGAGGGCATCCAACACGTGGCCTTGTTGACTGACGACTTGATGGCCACGATCGACAGCCTGCAACTTGCCGGCGTGCCGCTGATGAGCGCGCCCAACGCGGTGTACTACGAGATGCTGGCCGAGCGCCTGCCCGGCCACGGCCAGGACTTGGCCGAGCTGCAGACCCGCGGCATCTTGCTCGACGGCAGCACCGATGCACTGAACTCGGGCGGTGCGCCCCGGTTGCTGCTGCAGATCTTTTCCGAGACGGTGCTGGGCCCGGTATTTTTTGAATTTATCCAGCGCAAGGGTGACGACGGCTTTGGCGAGGGCAACTTCAAGGCCTTGTTCGAGTCCCTGGAGCGGGACCAGATCCGCCGTGGTGCGCTGGCGGTTTAGGCCCGGTCACGACGGCCCCGGTCAGAACGCGTAGCCGATGACAAAGACACCCGTGGGTGAGCTTGATTTGCGGGTCAGAGGGCTGTCCGCGGCGCCGCCTTGCAGCGTGCTCACCGACAGCGCGGTCGTGAAGGTGACCTGTCGCGTCAGAAAATAGTTGACCGACAGGTTGGCGCGCACGTCGCGCACACCCGCACTTGGTGTGTAGACCGGATGGCCGCTGGCACCGGACTGGGCCGCCGTGACACCGAAGTACGACTGCATGTAATCGGCATTGCCCAGCGTGACCGCTGCGCCGACCGCCATGCGCCACTGCGCTGCCAACTGCGTGGCATAACCGGCGCCAAGGTCGACCACCATGCCGCGGCCGTTGTTGCCGGCACCGTAGCGCAGCGACGACGTCAGAAAGATTTGGGGCGACACGAAGTAGTTGAAGAAGGCGCCCGCCTCGGGCTTGATGTTGATGTCGCCCATGCCGCGCAACACCGTTGATCGGTCGGCATCGCGGCCCCGGTCGAACGTCATGCGCAGCCCGTACTGCATATCCAGGCGCTTGCCAAACTCATAGCCCACGCCGTTGCTGGTGCCAGCAAACCAGCCGTTGGTCCATTGGTAGTCCAGCAGCGGGAAAACCAGGTTGCGCCGTTCGTTGGCGCCTGGGTACTCGGTGCCGGCGATGAACGCAACACCGGCGGTGCCGCCGTCTACGCCCGACGCTGCGCCGAACAGGCGCACTGCATCAAAGGCCTGGGCCAGCACCGCCGGCGTGGCCAGTGTCAGGCCTGCGGCAATGGCCAAGGCCTTGAGGCGGGTTGAAGTGAAGGCAGATACGAGCGACATGCAGGGACTCCTGGGGTTGTGTGGTGCCCGGGGCCAGGCGCGGGTGGACAAAGGGATTGAGGTGGCTGGCATAGGCCCCGGCCCGCGACGCTGCATATTGCACCACGGCTGACGGCCAGGACTAGGATAGGGGGTGAATTGCCGCATAAACCGCCCGACCTGTCCGCCCCCACGATGGATTCGCTGACCGCCCTGCAGGCCATGGGGCTGACGCTGCCCAGCCCGGCCTACATTTTTGGCGCCATCGTGTTCGGCCTGATTGGCTTTGTCGCTTACCGGCGCGGCAAGGCCACCGACCGCAAGGCCACGTTGTGGCTGGGCGTGGCCTTGATGGTCTACCCGTACGGCGTATCGAGCACGCCCTGGATGTACGCGGTCGGCACGGCGTTGTGCCTGGCCCTGTACCTCAACCGGGGCTGACAGCGCACCGGAAGGTCAGCGGGGCATCCTGTCGACAGGTCAGCGTGACCGCACCGGAATCTGGTTGAACGGCAGGCCCCGGTCGGCACGCAGATCGGCGGGCAAGCCCAGCACCCGCTCGGCAATGATGTTGCGCAGGATTTCGTCGGTGCCGCCTTCAATCCGGGTGGCCGGTGAGCGCAGCAGCATGGCCTGGAAGCGTGCCGCGGCGCTGGTTTGCGCCGCATCCACCAACACGCCCGAGGCGCCCTGCAGGTCCAGCGCAAAGGCGGATATCTCCTGCAGCGTCTGGCCGGCCACCAGCTTGCCGATCGAGTTCTCGGGCCCCGGCGTCTGGCCCTTGGACAAGGCCGACATGCTGCGGTAGGCGGTGTACTTCAAGCCGCTGGTGCGCACCGCCCAGGTGGCCAGCTTGGACCGCACCGCGGCGTCGTCGATCGCCAGGCCGTCGCCGGTGTCGAAGTTGCAGCAGAAGTCCAGCATCTCGGGAAACCCGGTGGGCATGCCGGCGCCAATGGACATGCGCTCGTTCATCAACGTCGTCAGCGACACCCGCCAGCCCTGGCCGACGGCGCCCAGCCGTTGGTGGTCGGGCACCCGAACATCGGTGAAATAGACCTCGTTGAAGCCGGACTGGCCGTTGAGCTGCTTGATCGGGCGGATGTCGATGCCCGGGCTCGTCATGTCGAAGAAAAACATCGTCAGGCCATCGTGCTTGGCGGCTGCGCTGTCGGTCCGGGTCAGGATCATCCCGTAGTCCGCGTAGTGTGCGCCGCTGGTCCAGATTTTCTGGCCGTTGATGACCCACTCGTCCCCGCTGGGCTCGGCCCGGGTGCGCAGGCCGGCCAGGTCAGACCCGGCCGCGGGCTCGGAGAACAGCTGGCACCAGATCTCCTCGCCGGACGCCAGCGGCGGCAAAAAGCGTTGCTGGTGCGGTGCTGCCGCAAAGGCCATCAGGGTCGGGCCGATCATGCCCTGGCCGATCAGGAAGATGCCGGCCAGCTTGGCGTAGGCGCCTTCCTCCTGCTGCCAGATCACGCGCTCGATCGGGCTGGCGCCGCGGCCACCAAAGTCAGCGGGCCAGTGGATGCAGGCCCAGCCGGCATCGCTTTTTTTCTTCTGCCAGGCTTTGGATGCGGCTATGACGTCGCCGCTGCGCAACGGCGGCTGGCCAAAACCGGCCAGCGCCAATTCCGCCAGCAACTCGGTCGGGGCGTTGGCCTGGATCCAGGCACGCACGTCGGCACGGAAGCCGGCTTCGGAGGGGGTGTCGTCAAAGTTCATGGTTGGTCAGTGACTGGGTTGGGTGGCTGCGGTCAGACCGCGTGGCGCTTGCGCAGCCGCTCGATCAGCAGGTCTTCCCACTGGCTGGGGCCACCTAGCGCCAAGGCCAGCAGGTGGGCGCGGCGGTAGTGCAGGTGGCAGTCAAATGCCCAGGTAAAGCCCATGCCGCCGTGCACCTGGATGTTGTTGCGGGCGCAGTGCTGGTAGGCCTGGGTCGCGCTGACCCGGGCGGTGGCCGCAGCCTCGGGCAACTCGGCCGACGCGGTGGACAGGGCCCAGGCACCGTAGTAGGCGTTGGACCGCGCCAGCGTGGCCGACACGTACATGTCGGCCAGCATGTGTTTGATGGCCTGCAGCGACCCAATCGGCCGGCCAAAGGCAAAGCGCTCCTGGGCGTAGGCGCAGGCGGCCTCCAGCGCCTGGTCGGCGCCGCCGACCTGTTCAAAAGCCATCAGTACCGCCGCACGGTCGAACACCGCCGACAGGCATGCCCAGCCGGCGCCCGCGGCGCCCAGCGGCTCGGCCTGCGCCTGGGTGAGGTCAATGCGGGCCTGGCTGCGGGTGGGGTCGATGCTGGGCAGGGTCTCGCGCCGTACACCAGCAGCGTCGAGCCGGACGATGTGCAGCGATATAGCCGCAGGATCGCCGCCCTCGTCGTGCGCGGCGACGACAGCAAAGTCGGCGATGTCGCCATCGGCCACTGGCACCTTGCTGCCGCTCAGAGCGCCCTGGGCGGCGGTCGTGGTGATGGACCCCGCCGTGACCCGACCCGGCCGTTCGGCCAGCGCCAGGCAGCCGATCATTCGGCCGCTGGCCAGTGCCGGCAGCCAGCGTTGCTTCTGGTCCTCTGACCCGGCCTGCAGCAGCAACTCGGCCGCCAAACCTATCGACGACGAAAACGGCACCGGCGCGACGGCCCGGCCCAATTCCTCAGCGATGACGCAGAGCGCCAGGTGGCCGGCGCCCAGGCCGCCATAGGCCTCAGGGATGGCGGCGCCGAGGTAGCCTTGGGCGGCCAGCCCAGACCACAGCGCGGCGTCAAAGGATTGCGGACCGTCCAGCACTGCCCGCACGGCGTCGCGGCCGCAGTGGTCGGCCAGGAAGCGGCGGGCCTGGTCCTTCAGTTGCCGCTGGTCCGGTGAAAAGTCGAATTCCATGCATGTCCTGTTGGCTGGGGCTGCGTCGCCCTGACTGTCAGGCCAGTATTGCCGCCGGCGTCAAGGCCTCTCTGTCGCTCGCGGGACGACAGGGGGCGGTTCCCCCCGGCTGCGCGGCTGGCGCAGGCGCAGGCGCAGACAGGCGGCGGGCACTGGGCGGACCTCCGGGTGTTGAGGTTGGTGGGCGCGGCAACCGAGGTGTCTGTCGCCGTGTGGCGTTGACAATCACCCGGCCCGGACGGCGGGCTGCTTGAGCGGGTGGCTCGATGAAGCTGGTGGTCGGTGTGCAATTTGGCGGTAGCGGTGCGGTTGCCGTCGGCCTGACCTTTGATGACTGGGATTCGCCTGAGCCGTCCCGCACCTGGCTGTCGCGCACCGCCAAGGTCGAGAAGGCCGAGCCCGGTGAGCTCGACCTGCGGGCCTTGCCGTGTGTCCTTCAATTGCTGCGAGAGCACGCGCTGGAGCCCGACGTCATCGTGATCGACGGTTTTGTCCACCTCGATGCGTTGGAAACGCCGGCGCTGGGGCGCCACCTGTACCACGCGCTGGGTGGCCGCAGTGCCATCATCGGCATCTCCAAGACCGCGATGGCCCTGACACCGGTGCAGTTCGAGGTGGTCCGGGAGGACGAGGCGCCCCCGCTGATCGTCACCTGTGCCGGCATCGACCTGGGCGCGGCCAAGGCCAGGGTACGCGCCATGCACGGCAAAGGCCGCGTTCCGACCCTGCTGAAGCTGGCCGCGCGCACCGCGAATCGCAGCGCAGGCACTTAGGGCGGCAGTCGCCGTGCCTACAAGGCCTGCAAGGACAGGCTTGTCCCCAGGACCCGGATGCACCCACCCACCACGGGCAAGCCCAGTGCCGACGCACGGGCCAGGACGGCGTCGGGGTCAACCACCGCCAGCGAAAAGCCGGCCACGCCCTCCACCGCGCTGCCGGTGCCGGTGGACTGGAAGTCGGCAAAACCATCGACCAGCGCCACGCGCCAGCCGTTGGCCTGGCCCGTTGGCGCGGGGCGACCCAACACCTGTGCCCAGCGCTGGGCCATGGCCTGCGGCTGGTGTGTCCGCAAAGTGATGCCCCGCACGCGCTGCAGACCGCAGCGGCCTTGCTGGCTGTGCTGCAACGGCCATTGCGGCCCACCCCAGCGCCAGGATGCGGCGGGCCGGGGCTCGTCGACCGACACGATGGCCGCACCCACATCCTTGGGATGCAGGTGCATCGCGCTGATGTCGTCGAACTCGGCGCTCCAGACCGTGCGCACGCCAAGTTGGGTAAAGCGTGCCCGCTCGCGCGACAGGTCGTCAGTCTGCAGGATCAGCATGTAGCCGCTGTTGCCCAGACGGTCCAGGTGGCGGCTGCAGGCGGTGTCGGGCTGGGTCGGCGCAATCACTTCGATGAACTGATCGCCGAAACAGAACACCGCGTTGTCGATGCCGAACTCGGCGACGCCGGGATCCCTGAACGGATGCGTCAAGCCGAGCAGGGTCGCCAAGACGTCCTGACTTTGGTGCAAGTCGCGGGCTGCAAAGACGATCTGGCGGATTCGCATCGGGTGGACCTTTGGGCTTTGATTTCGGCTGAGATTTCGGCAACGGTTCGGATCTCGCCCGGCCAGCCGTTTGGACGGTCATGCGGGCGATCACTCGGGCGGTCGTTCAAGGTTGCCGTGTCAGCACGCCCAGGGCCGACGCCGACGCCGACTCTACGCCGCTCAGGCCAGCGGGCCGCCAAAACGAAGCCTGAAGGCCTCGACAAAGCGCGCCGACCCGGGCAGGGTCAGTGTGACCGTGTGACAGGCGCCGTCCCTCGACCGTCACCTGCAGTGTGTTGGCCTGCCGGGCGGGTGACGCCATCGGTGCGAACATCGCAGCCGAACGCGGGCCCTGGGCGGGCCCTTCGCCACGGCCGACGCAGCCGACGCTCGGGGCCGCTCAACACCTCTGAAACCGACAACAGGATCTGGTGACCTCATGCACGACCGTATCGACCTCCGTTCCGACACCGTCACCCAACCCACGCCGGCCATGCGTGCGGTGATGGCCGCCGCGCCGGTGGGCGACGACCAGTACGGCGAGGATCCCAGCACCAACCGGCTGCAGGCGCGCTGTGCCGAGTTGCTGGGCAAGGATGCCGCCGTCTGGCTGCCCACCGGCACGATGGCCAACCAGGTGGCGCTGCGGACCCTGACCCGGCCCGGCGACGAGGTCGTGGCCTGCCGTGAGTCGCACGCCGCCTGGCATGAACTGGGCGGCGCAGCGGCCAACGCCGGCGTGCAGATCCATGAGATCGGCGACGGGGGCTGCTTTAGCGCTGACGACTTGCGGGCCGCCGTGAAACCGCGCAACTTCGCCATTTTTCCGACCACCACGCTGGTGGAGGTGGAAAACACCCACAACCGTGCTGGCGGCGTGGTGGTGCCGCAAGCCGAAGTGGTGCGCATCTGCCAGGTGGCGGGTGAACTGGGTCTGGCCCGCTTTCTCGACGGCGCCCGTCTGTGGAACGCCAGCGCCGCCAGTGGCCTGACTGTCCAGGCACTGGCGGCCCCCTTCGACCTGGTGGCGGTGGCTTTCAGCAAAGGCTTGGGCGCACCGGGCGGGTCGCTGTTGGCTGGATCCAGGGCCTTGATCGAAGCGGCGGACCGGCACCGTCGGCGCCTGGGCGGGGCCATGCGCCAGAACGGCATCTTCAGTGCTGCGGCGCTGTATGCGCTGGATCACCACCTGGCCCGGCTGCCCGAGGATCACGCCAATGCCCGCCTGTTGGCCGAACGCCTGGCCGCCGGCGCGCCGGTGCTGCTGGACCTGGCCAGTGTGCAGACCAACATCGTCGTTTTTCACCTGCCCGCCGGGCTGGCGATCGATGCACAGACGCTGAGCGAGCAGGCCCGCGCCCGCGGCGTGCTGGTCAATGCCTTTGGCCCGCGCACCTTGCGTGCGGTGACGCACCTCGACGTGAGCCGGTTGCAGTGCGAGCGCGCAGCCGCGGTGCTGGTAGACCTGCTGGCCGGCTGACCGCCGCGCGAGGCAGGCAAAGTGCCCGCACCAACACGCTGGCCGCGCTGCCCAGAAACAACAAAGCCCAGGCTTGTGACCTGGGCTAAGTGCTTGATACCCGTGGTGCCGGTGAGAAGAGTCGAACTCCCGACCTTCGCATTACGAATGCGCTGCTCTACCAACTGAGCTACACCGGCGGCAAACCCTGAATTCTAGCGCAGCGTCCGTACTGCCAGCGCCTGCACGTCAGCCGGCACCCTGGTGGTACGAGGTGGCGCGTTCGACCTCGTTCTTCGAGCCGAGGATCACGCTGACGCGCTGGTGCAGCTTTTCCGGCGCGATGTCGAGGATGCGGCGCTGTCCGTCGGTGGCCGCGCCGCCGGCC
>JANMXG010000346.1:0-3759 GCA_031394235.1 Betaproteobacteria bacterium | reverse complement strand
CCTTCCTGAACAAGCGCAAGCCGGCGTTCAAGCGCGGGTGAATTGCCGCATTACCACGCTGCCGGACCCGGATTGCCTGGCGTCAGGGCACCAGCCACTGCCCCTGGCCCGCCGCGTCAAAGGCGGCACGCCGATGGCCGTCGGCGTGCAGCTCCAGCCAGTCGATCGCCTGCACCTGGGCGGTGACGACGGCAAA
The DNA here is from genome assembly GCA_031394235.1 of Betaproteobacteria bacterium. Taxonomy (GTDB): domain Bacteria; phylum Pseudomonadota; class Gammaproteobacteria; order Burkholderiales; family Burkholderiaceae_C; genus Pseudaquabacterium. The sequence continues at coordinate 3,563 of JANMXG010000346.1, read as the reverse complement.
GTTCTCGCGGCTGGCGCGTTCAGGCAGGTAGCGCTCGACCGGCGTACCGGGTGGCAGCGGCGAGAGGTAGTCCTGTGCCGCCGGGCTCATCTTCAACCTGGCCCAGCGCGACGACACCGCCAGCCCGCTGCATTCGACATCCAGATGCACCCGCAGCCGCAGCTGCCAGCCCAGGCGATCACACCAAACCATCAACGTGGCGGCGGGTTGGGCCAGGATCTGGCGCACCTTCGCCGAGCGCGCGTCGGTGAAAAACACCAGCCTGCGTTCGTTGGCCTGCACCTCGCGCAGCACCACGGTGCGCACATCGGCGTGGTCGCCGTCCCGTGTGGCCAGGGCCATCCGGCGGAACGCATGGCCCCGCTGGGATACGCCCAGGGCCAGTTCGAGCCAGCAGGATTGGTGCACCAGCGCCAGGGTTTCGATCCGGGTGGTCATCGGTGGCGGCTCCTGGCGGGTGCGGTGAGGTGGGTCTGGGGTCTACGACTCCCGGCGCAGCGCCGGGAACAGGATCACGTCACGGATGCTCGGGCTGTCGGTCAACAGCATCACCAGCCGGTCCAGCCCGACACCGCAGCCGCCGGTGGGCGGCATGCCGTATTCCAGCGCGCGGATGAAATCGGCATCAAAGTACATCGCCTCCTCGTCGCCGGCAGCCTTGTTGGCGACCTGGGACAAGAAGCGCGTCGCCTGGTCTTCGGCATCGTTCAGCTCCGAGAACCCGTTGCCAAACTCGCGGCCGGTGATGAACAGCTCAAAGCGCTCGGTGATCGACGGGTCGGCGTCCGAGGCGCGTGCCAGCGGGCTGACCTCGACGGGGTAGTCGATGATGAAGGTGGGCTGCCAGAGCTGCTCTTCGACCACCGCCTCGAACAGCCCAAACTGCAGCGCCGACAGGCCCCAGTGCGCCGGTGGCTCGACGCCTTGTTGGCGCAGGCGGGCGTGCAGCACCGCAGGGTCCACCGATTCAGCCTCGCTCAGCCCAGCAAAGCGCACCAGCGACTGCTGCACCGACAGCCGAGCAAAGGGCTCGTGTAGCGCCACCGGCTTGCCGGCGTAGCTGAGCTGGGCCGAGCCGGTGGCGGCCACGGCGGCATGGCGCAGCAGTTGCTCGGTGAAGTCCATCAGGTCGTGGTGGTTCCAGTACGCCGCGTAGAACTCCATCATCGTGAACTCGGGGTTGTGGCGAATCGAAATCCCCTCGTTGCGAAAACTGCGGTTGATTTCGAACACCCGCTCGAAGCCGCCCACCACCAGGCGCTTCAAGTACAACTCCGGCGCGATGCGCAAGAACATCTGCTGGTCCAGTGCGTTGTGGTGGGTGATGAACGGCTTGGCGTTGGCGCCGCCCGGGATCGGGTGCAGCATCGGCGTCTCGACCTCCAGAAAGCCGTTGTCCACCATGAAGCCCCGGATCGAGCTGACCGCCTTGCTGCGCGCAACAAAACGCTCGCGCGTGGTCTCGTCGGCAATCAGGTCGACATAGCGCTGGCGGTACTTCTGCTCCTGGTCGGCCATGCCGTGAAACTTGTCGGGCAGCGGCCGCAGGCTTTTGGTCAGCAGGCGCAGCGCCGTGACCTTGATCGACAGCTCGCCAGTGCGGGTCTTGAACAGCGTGCCCTCGGCGCCCAGGATGTCGCCCAGGTCGTTGTGCTTGAAAGCGTCGTAGGCCGCCTCGCCCAGCGCATCGCGGCTGATGAACAGCTGGATGCGGCCGTGGCCCTCGCTGTCCTTGGGGCCGAACGAGCCGTCTTGCAGCGTGGCAAAACTGGCCTTGCCCATCACCCGCTTGAGCATCATGCGGCCGGCCACCACCACCGCGATGGCATGCGGCTCCAGCGCTGCGTTGTCCAGCGCACCGTACTGCTGCTGCAGGTCGGACGCCTGGTGGCGCGGCTTGAAATCATTGGGGAACACCGCCAGCCCGGCCGCCTTGGCCTGGGCCCGCAGGCCGGCTAGTTTTTCACGCCGCTCGGTGGTCAGCTTGTTGTCGTCGTCGTGGTCGGGCAGGGCGGTGTCGTGGGTCATGGGGTGCCGGGCAGAGGTGCAGAGGGCAAACCGCAAATTGTAGGCAGTGCTGGCTGACGGACCGGGCCTGTCCTGCAGCCTGTCCGGCAGCCCGTCCATTGCGGCCAGGGCCTGCGCGATAATCTGGTCACCTTGGCTCAGCGCCAAGTCGCCGGTTGGCCGGCCCGCAACACGCCGGCACGCTGCCGGCCCCACCCACTGTCCACCCGCCGCCCGGCGCGCCGATGTCATGCACCTGAACCCGCCCGCCATCACCGACCGCAAGGTCCGCTTTGCACTGGTTGGCTGCGGCCGCATCGCCGCCAACCACATGGATGCGGTGGCGCGCCACGCCGACCGCGCCGAGCTGGTGGCCGTCTGCGACAGCGACCCCGCCGCACTGGCGGCAGCCGTCAGCCGCACCGGTGCCCGTGGTTTTTCGCATTACGCGGCGATGCTGGCCCAGGCCGGTGCTGCCGACCTGGGGGTGGACTGCGTGGTGCTGTCCACGCCCAGCGGCCTGCATGCACGCCAGGTCGGCGACGCCGCCGCCGCCGGCCTGCACGTGATGACCGAAAAGCCGATGGCCACCCGCTGGGCCGACGGCCTGGCGATGGTCAAGGCCTGCGACGACGCCCAGGTGCGCCTGTTTGTAGTCAAGCAGAACCGGCGCAACCGAACGCTGCAATTGCTGCGCCAAGCCATCCATGCCGGGCGCTTCGGCCGGATCTACATGGTCACGGTCAATGTGTTCTGGTCGCGGCCGCAGAGCTATTACGACTCTGCTCCCTGGCGCGGCACCTGGGAGTTTGATGGCGGCGCCTTCATGAACCAGGCCAGCCACTACATCGACCTGCTGGACTGGATGGTCGGCCCGGTCGAGAGCGTGATGGCCTACACCGGCACACTGGCGCGCGACATCGAGGTCGAGGACACCGGCGTGGCGGCGCTGCGCTGGCGCAGCGGCGCGATGGGGTCGGTCAATGTCACGATGCTGACCCACCCCAAGAACCTGGAAGGCTCGATCACCCTCCTGGGTGAAAACGGCACGGTACGGGTGGGCGGCGTGGCGGTCAACAAGATCGAGCATTGGCAGTTTGCCGAGCCCCATGCGATGGACGCCGGGCTGGACGACGCGAGCTACCAGACCACCTCGGTGTATGGATTCGGCCACCCGCTGTACTACGACAACGTGATCCGCAGCCTGCGGGGTGAATGTGAGCCCGAGACCGACGGCCGCGAGGGCCTGAAAAGCCTGGAGCTGCTGATCGCGATGTACCGCTCGGCGCGTGATGGCAAGCGCATCAACCTGCCGCTGGAGTATTGACACCGTGACGGCTGCCGCGACCACCGTCCACCCCTCGGCCATCGTCGATGACGGCGCGGTGCTGGGCGCAGGCTGCCGGGTCTGGCACTTTGCCCACATCAGCGCGGGCGCGCGCATCGGCGAGGGCTGCTCTTTTGGCCAGGGCGTCTATGTCGGCAACGACGTGCTCATCGGCCACAACGTCAAGATCCAGAACAACGTCTCGGTCTACGACGCCGTGACGCTGGAG
>JANMXG010000345.1:0-8141 GCA_031394235.1 Betaproteobacteria bacterium | reverse complement strand
GCCAGCCAGGGCGGCGCGCCGACCTGGCTGAGCGGCATCTACGACCCCGAGCTCGACCTGGTCTATTGGGGCACCGGCAACGCCGGGCCCTGGAACCCGGAGGTGCGCAAGGGCGACAACCTGTATGTCTGCTCGGTGATCGCCTTCCGGCCCAAGACCGGCGAGATGGTCTGGCACTACCAGTTCAGCCCCAACGACCCCTACGACTACGACTCGACTGAAGTCGGCATGCTGGTCGACCTGAAGATCGACGGCAAGGCGCGCAAGGTGCTGGCCCAGGCCAACCGCAACGGCTTCTTCTACGTGCTCGACCGCGCCAACGGCAAGTTGCTGGCGGCCAACCCTTATGTCAAGGTCAACTGGGCCGACAAGATCGACATGGCCACCGGCCGGCCGGTCGAGAGCGAAGTCACCAAGAAGATCCGCGCGGGTGGCGACGAGATGGTGTGGCCGTCGGTGCTGGGCGGCAAGAACTGGACGCCGATGTCCTGGAACCCGGCCACCGGCCTGGCTTATGCCAATACGCTGGCGATGTCGTGGCCGTACCAGATTGCCAAACCCGAGTACAAAAAAGGTGAGTGGTACCTGGGCATGAACATGCGCGGCGTCAACTTTCCGGCCAAGGGCACGCCGGGTGGCCACCTGAGCGCCATCGATCCGATGACCGGCAAGAGCAAGTGGCAGATGGCTTGGCCGGGCCAGCCCAGCATGGCGGGTACGTTGTCCACCGGCGGCGGGCTGGTGTTCACCGGTGCGGCCACTGGCGAGTTCATCGCCGTGGATGCCACCAACGGCAAGAAGCTGTGGGAGTTCCAGACGGGCTCCGGCATCATCGGCCTGCCGGTGACCTGGGAGCAAAACGGCAAGCAGTACGTCAGCATCGTGGTGGGCGCCGGTGGCGTCTGGGCGCTGCTGGGTGACGAGCGCATGGCCGCCACACCGGCCGGCGGGTCGCTCTGGACCTTCGCGATCCGTTGATGAGCGTGACCTTGCAGCGGATGGCGCAGTTCGGCCTGGTGCTGCTGGTGTTGCCGGTGGTGACGCTGGCGCAAGCCACCCGCGGCAGCACCGGCTTCACGACCGAGCAGATCGAGGCCGGTCGGGTGCAGTTCGACCGCACCTGCGCGCAGTGCCATGGCCGTAACATGGTCAACGCCGGCACCACGGTGTACGACCTGCGAAAGTTTCCGGTGGACGATCCCAACCGTTTCCACCTCAGCGTGAGCCAGGGCAAGGGCAACATGCCGTCGTTCAAGGAATCGCTTTCCGCCGGGCAGATCGAGCTGTTGTGGGCTTATGTGGGCACCCGCGGTGGCAAAGAGCGCTGACCGCGCCGCCGGCCGCAGCCGGCAGCGACCGGCACCGCGCTGCTGGCCTGCGGTCGCCACGCTGGCACTGCTGGCGGGCGCGGCAGCCGCACCGGCCAGCGCCGCGCCGTTGACCGTGTGCATGGCGGCGGACAACGCACCGCTGTCGCACCAGGTCGGCGGCCAACCGCGGGGGCTGGATGTGCGCATCGCCAGCGCCGCGGCCGCTGCGCTGGGCCGCGAGTTGGTGGTGTTGCCTTTTGAGTCGGCCTACGAGAAAGAAAGCTCGCTCCCCCACGAGGTCAACGCGCTGCTGTCTGCGGGGCTGTGCGAGGCGGTCAGCGGGTTTCCGCTGCTGGCCAGCGATCTCGGGCCGGCCACCCGCGCCACGTCGCGCACGCCCGACACGCCGGGCGCCAAGCGCAAGCGTGAGCGGCCGTTTGTCACGCTGGGCACGCTCATTGCCAGCCGGGCCTACCTGGGTGCCGCGCTGGGCGTGGTGCAACCGGGCGGCGCTGCGCCGCTGCTGCGGTTGGGCGACCTGGGTGAGCGGCGCATGGGCGTGGTCAGTGGCACGCTGGCCGGCTCGATGGCGATGACCTGGCGCAACGGCCAGTTGCGGCCCCGGCTGGTGTCGCTGACCCAGCGTGAGGACGTGCTGGCCGAACTGGCCCAGCCCACCGGCAGCCGTTTTGAGGCGGTGTTCATGCCGCTGGCGTTGTTTGATGGCTGGCAGCTACAGCATCCCGCATCAACCCTGGTGGCGGCGGCCTACCGGCGGCCACTGGGCATCAACCTGGGCTTTGTGACGCTGGACGGCAACGCCGCGGTGCGCGCCGCGCTGGATGGCGTCATTGCGCAGGCGCTGGCCGACGGCAACCTGGCGCGCTGGGCCGCCGCTGAGGGCGTGAGCTGGACGCCGCCCAGCCTGCCCGAGGTGTCGCGCGGACCCAGCCTGGCCGACCTCGCAGCAGATTGAGCTGCGGGCGCGGACGGGGGTGAAGCCCGAGGCGACTCAGCGCGCCGGGTCTTGGTCCTCGTCCACCTCTTCGCCGGTCGGCAGGCAGATCAGGTGCCGGTTGGCGTCGTACTCAAACACCTCGCCGTGGCGGCCCCAGTCGATCACGGTGTGCAGGACCCGCGCTGCTTCGTGGTCGCCCAGCCGCTCGGCCAACAGCCGCAGGAAGGGCTTGTCGGGCAGCTGGCCGCTGGGCGTGCGCTCCAGGGTCTGGCGGATGTGCGCCGCCAGCGGCACGTGGGCCAGCAGCTGCTGGCCAAACACCTGCTGGCGCAGGCCGTGGTGGCCGTCGACATAACGCTGGCCCAGCGGCGTGAGCTGCAAGGCCCCCGCCTCCAGCTGGGCCAGGCCCAGCAGCGCCACCGCGTGTGCCACCGGCAGCAGCTGGGCGTCGGTCAGTTCGGTCTCCTCGGCCAGCTGCGGCAGGTCGGCCCGGCCGTTGAACGGCGACTGGGACAGCAGCACCAGCAGGCCGTCCATGCGTGACACGTCGGCCTCGGGCAGGCGCTCGGCCCAGGCGGTGGGGGACGCCACTGGGACAACGCCGGCCGGGCCTGGGGTGGCCGACACGCGGGCAGCACGCAGCGGGCGGTGTGTCATCAGCGCATAGACCTCGTCAGCCAGCGCCCGCACGGCGTCGCTGTCCGGGTCGCGCGGACGGGCCAGCGGCACGGCCAGTTCATGCTGCACCCGACCCGGGTCGCTGGCAAAAACCAGCACCCGGTCGGCCATCAGCACCGCCTCTTCGATGTTGTGCGAGACCACCAGCATGGCCCGGGTCGGCATGGTGTCGCGCTGCCACAGGTCCAGAATGTCATCGCGCAGGCGCTCGCCGGTCAGCACGTCCAGCGCCGAGAACGCCTCGTCCATCAGCAGCACGTCGGGCTCGGTGACCAGCGCGCGGGCAATGCCCACACGCTGGCGCATGCCGCCCGACAGCTCGCGCGGCAGCGCGCCCTCAAAGCCGCCCAGGCCGATCAGCGCGATTGCCGCTTCCGCCTTGGCCGCCCGCTCGACCTGTGCCATGCCGCGTGCTTCCAGCCCCAGCTCTACGTTTTGCTGCACCGTCAGCCAAGGGAACAGCGCAAACGACTGGAACACCATGCCGATGCCGCGCGCCGGCCCCCACAGCGGCTGGCCGCGGTAGTGCACCGTGCCGGCATCGGCCGTGATCAGCCCGGCCATGATGCGCAGCAGCGTGCTCTTGCCCGAGCCCGACGCGCCCAGCAAGGCGACGATCTCGCCGTCGTGCAGTGTGAAGTCGACACTGTCCAACACCGTGCGCTCATGGCCGTCGGCCGAGCGAAAGCGCTTGCCCACCCCCAGCAATTGAAGGATCGGCACAGGGGCCGCGGGAGAGGAGGTTGCACTGTGCATGGTCAGTCCGGGCGTTGCCGCCGTCAAAAATGCATCCGGCCTTCGGCCAACCGGTACAGCGGGCGCCAGACAAAATGGTTCAGCGCCATCACAAACACACACATCACGCCGATGCCCAGCGCGATGCGCGGAAAGTCGCCCAGCGCCGTCATGCGGGCGATATAGCTGCCCAGGCCTCGTGCCTCCAGCGTGGTGTCGCCCCAGCTGACGAGCTCGGCCACGATGCTGGCATTCCATGAGCCGCCGCTGGCGGTGATGGCGCCGGTCACGAAACTGGGAAACACCGCCGGCAGCAAGTAGCGCCGCCATTTCAGCCAACCGCTCAGGCCCAGGTTGCCGGCGGCGTAGCGCAGCTCGGTGGGGATGGCCGACGCGCCGGCGATGACGTTGAACAAGATGTACCACTGGGTGCCAAAGATCATCAGCGGCGACAGCCAGAGGTCGGGGTTGAGCTGGAACCGCACCAGCACCACCACCGCCACCGGAAACAGCAGGTTGGCCGGAAACGCCGCCATGACCTGTGCCACCGCCTGCAGCCGGCCGGCCCAGCGTGGGTTCAGCCCGATCCACACCCCCACCGGCACCCAGACCAGCGCGGCCAGCGTGATCAGCACCGCCACCCGGGCGAGCGTATAAAACCCCAGTACCAGCACATGGCCCACCTCGGCCCAGCCGACCTCGGCATGCACAAAGCGCAGCAGGCCCAGCGCGGCCAAGACCACCGCCAGCGTCAGCAGGCCGTCCCACAGCCGCTGCAGCGGCAGCGCGGCAACGCGCGGCCGGGCGCGCGGCGAGGTGCCGTCGTGGCGCAGTCGAATCACCAGCAGGCTGCGCGCAAACGGCCGCGCCAGCCACGCGGCCGTGCTGCGCACGCCCTGGGTGCGACGCAACCAGGCCAGCAGCCAGGAGCGCTGGGTTTCGTCGGCGCCGCCTTCTTCGAAGCGAAACTTCTGGCCCCAGGCCACCAGCGGGCGAAACATCAACTGGTCGACCAGCGCAATGCCCAGCGCCATGGCGCCAATCGCCCAGCCGATCGCGGCCAGGTCCTTGGCCTCGATCGCCAGCGCGATGTACGAGCCCACGCCCGGCAGCCGGATGCTCTGGTTGGACACCGAGATCGCCTCGGCCGCCACCACAAAAAACCAGCCGCCCGACATCGACATCATCATGTTCCAGAGCAGGCCGGGCATGGCAAACGGCAGCTCCAGGCGCCAGAACCGCTGCCAGCCCGAGAGCTGGAAGACCCGCGCCGCCTCGACCAGCTCGGCCGGCACGTTGCGCAGCGACTGGTACAGGCTGAAGGCCATGTTCCAGGCCTGCGAGGTGAAGATGGCAAAGATCGCCGCGCATTCCACCCCCACCAGGCTGCCCGGAAACAGCGCGATGAAGCCGGTTACGGTGATCGACAAAAAGCCGAGGATCGGGATCGATTGCAAGATGTCGAGCAGCGGCACCAATACCCGCTCGGCCGCCCGGTATTTGGCTGCCAGCACCGCAAACACCGCCGCAAACACCAGTGACGCGGCCAGCGCGGCGAACATGCGCAACAGCGTGCGCAGCAGGTAATACGGCAGCGCGTGGGGGTCCAGCGTCAGCGGCAGCAGATCGCCCAAGTGGTACGGCCTGGCCATCTGCGACGCACCGTAACCCAGCAACACCAGCACGCCCAGCACCAGCGGCAGCAATGCCCAGTCCCAGCGGTTGGTGCCGGCATCGACCGTCTGGCGGGGGAAAAAGGTCGGATGGGGACTCATCGGCGTCTTGGGGTCAACCCGGATGGTCCCACAGTTGTACGGCAGCGCTGAGGCAGTGCGCCTGCCGCCGCCCGATGTGCCCGGTCGTGGCGAGAGTCTGGCCGTCTTGGGCCGGCGGTCGCTAGCGCTCGCCCTTGCGGTAGGGCTTCATCAGCGCCTGTGGATAGGCCGCCCGCCGCGCCACCAGCACCAGCGCGACGATGGCCATCAGGTAGGGCAGCGCCAGGTACAACTGGTAGGGCAGGGCAATGCCGAACAGCGCGGCGCCGTCGGCCCCCGCCGCGCCGGCCTGCTGCAGGCGCAGTTGCAGCGCGTCGAAAAATGCGAACAGCAGCGCCCCCAGCAAGGCCTTGGCTGGCCGCCAGGACGCAAACACCACCAGCGCCACGCAGACCCAGCCGCGGCCGTTGACCATGTTGAAGTAAAACGCGTTGAAGGCCGACAGCGTCAGGAAGCCCCCCGCCAGCCCCATCAGCGCCGACCCGGCGATCACCGCGCCGGCGCGCAGCCGCAGCACATCCAGCCCCTGGCCCTCGGCCGCGGCGGGGTTTTCGCCCACCATCCGCACGGCCAGGCCCAGCGGCGTGCGGTTCAGCGCCCAGGCCAGCGCTGGCACCAGCCCCAGGGCCAGCAGCGTCAGCGGGGTTTGCGCGCCCAGCACCGGCAGCGGCAGCCAGTCCATCGCGGCAAAGGGCTGGATCGTCGGCGGGCTGTCGACCTTGGGAAAGCTCACCCGGTAGGCAAAACTGGCCAAGCTGGTGGCCAGCATCGTGATGCCCAGGCCCGAGACATGCTGCGACAGCGTCAGCGTGACGGTCAGCAACGCATGCAGCGCGCCCAGCACGGCGCCGGAAGCCAGCGCGGCCAGCACCCCGCCCCACAGGCCGGCACCGTGGTAGGCCGCCAGCCAACCGGTGAAGGCCCCTGCCACCATGATGCCCTCGATGCCCAGGTTCAAGACCCCCGCGCGCTCGCACAGCAGCACGCCCAAGGTGCCCAGGATCAGCGGCGTGGCGATGCGCAGCACGGCCACCCAGAAGTGCGCGGCCAGCAGCAGGTCCAGCACCTCGGCCATCAGGCGGTGCCTTCGCCGGTGCCAGACGTGGTACCTCCGCCGGTGCCAGACGCAGCGCTGCGGCGCTCGAACCAGACGATGCGGTACTGCGTGACCAGCGTGGCGATCAGCATCGTGATCAGGCTGACCGCGACGATCACGTCGGCGATGTAGGTGGGCACGGCAACGGCCCGGCTCATGCTGTCGGCGCCGACCAGGATGCCGGCGACAAACACCGCTGCCGCCACCACGCCCAGCGGGTTGAGTGCGGCCAGCATCGCGATCACCACGCCGCTGCTGCCGTAGCCGGGCGACATGTCCAGCGTGACATAACCGGCGCGGCCCGCCACCTCGATGGCGCCGGCCAGCCCCGCCAGCGCGCCCGACAGCAGCGCCACCTTGACGGTCACCCAGCCCACGGGCATGCCGGCAAAGTGCGCGGCACGGGCATTGGCGCCGACCGCCCGGATCTCGAAGCCGGTGGTCGTCAAGCCCAGCAGCGCCCACAGCAGGCCGGCCAGCGCCAGCGCCCATAACAGGCCGGTGTGCACGCGGCTGCGCGCGATGAGCTTGTCCAGTTGCAGGCTGTCCTGGATCACCACGCTCTGCGGCCAGCCCATCGCGCTGGGGTCTTTCATCGGGCCGTCGATCAGGGCCGAGACCGCCAACAGCACGATGAAGTTGAGCAGCAGCGTGGTCACCACCTCGTCCACCCCGAGCCGGCTTTTCAGCAGCGCCGGGCCCAGCAGCAGCAGCGCGCCGGCCCCGGCCGCTGCGGCCATCATGGCCGGGAACAACAACCAGACCGGCGCTGAAAACCCGCTGCCGCCGTGCAGGCCGCCGACCGCGACAGCGGCGATGGCGCCGGCGTAGAGCTGTCCCTCGCCGCCGATGTTGTACAGCCTGGCCTTGAAGGCCACCGCCGCAGCCAGTCCGGTCAGGATCAGCGGGGTGGCGCGGGTCAGGGTTTCGGTCCAGGCAAAGCGCGAGCCGAAGCCGCCTTCGAGCAGCAGCGCATAGGCCTGGCCCACCGGCGCGCCGGCCCAGGCCACCAGCAGCGAGCTGATCAGCAGCGTGGCCAGCACGGCGGCCACCGGCGCGGCCAGCAGCAGCGTGCGGGACGTTTGGGGACGGCGCTCAAGCTGCATGGCGGGCGGGGCCGGGCGGATGGGACGGCGGGCCGCTGGCCGTGGGGTCGCTGCCCGCCATCGCCAGCCCGATGGCCGCCAGCGTCCAGTCGGCGGTGGGGCTGGCAGCGGTGAGCCGGCCGTGGTGCATCACCGCAATGCGGTCGGCCAGCGCAAACACCTCGTCCAGGTCCTCGCTGATCAGCAGCAGCGCGGCGCCGGCGGCGCAGGCATCCAGCAACTGGCGGTGCACATAAGCCACCGCGCCGATGTCCAGGCCCCAGGTGGGTTGGTTGGCGACGATCAGCGGTGGCGGGCCGCTGCGCCCTGGGTTGCCGGCCAGTGCGCGGCCCAGGATCAGCTTTTGCATGTTGCCGCCCGACAGGCTGCGGGTCAGCGTCGCCGCGCCAGCGGATTCGGTGCCGCGCACATCGAAGCGCTTCACCAGGTGCTGGGTAAAGTTGCGCGCTGCGGCACGCCGCAGCAGGCCCCAGCGCGAAAAGG
>JANMXG010000344.1:0-1975 GCA_031394235.1 Betaproteobacteria bacterium | reverse complement strand
TGAGTTGCCCGCCGATAAAGAGATGGTCATGCCGGGCGACAACGTCAGCATCACCGTCAAGCTGATTGCCCCGATCGCGATGGAAGAAGGCCTGCGCTTCGCCATCCGTGAAGGTGGCCGTACGGTCGGCGCCGGCGTGGTGGCCAAGATCATCGCGTAAACGCTGTTGATGAGGATTGCAAGTTAAACGGGTTCAGGCAGCAGGGGCATAGCTCAATTGGCAGAGCGTCGGTCTCCAAAACCGAAGGTTGGGGGTTCGATTCCCTCTGCCCCTGCCAGGCAAGAACCCAACGAAGGCGCGTCGCGCAGCGATCGCATCTGAAACAGGTCCGACCCAGCGCGGCCCGCAGGCTATCAAGCCCGGCGGGCCGTTGCTGCTGTTGGGCGGGCCCGGCGCTCAAGGCAAGTCATGCCAGAGCGACGCGGTTGAAAGAAACGAAAGACATGGCTACCAATACTCAAGTTGAGACAGTTTCTACAGGCGCGGACAAGGCCAAGTTGGTGGCGGCCGCCGTATTGCTGGTAGGCGGCGTGGTCGCCTATTACCTGCTGGGCAAGCAGGACTTGTGGCTGCGTGTGCTGGTGCTGTTGCTGTTGCTGGCGAGCGCTGTGGCGATGTTTTTCACGGCCGAATCGGGCAAGCAATTGATCGCCTTTGGTCGCGATTCGGTGCGCGAGACCAAAAAGGTTGTCTGGCCCGCCCGCAAGGAGGCGATGCAGATGACCGGCTATGTGTTTGCTTTTGTCATCGTGATGGCGCTATTCCTGTTCCTGACGGACAAGACGCTGGAGTGGGTGCTGTATGACCTGGTTCTGGGCTGGAAACGCTAAAGAGGAATTGCCATGAGCGAATTGATCCCTGAACCTTCGGCCGAAGCTGCTGCGCCTGCCGCACCTACCGTGCCGCTGCGCTGGTACGTGGTCCATGCCTACTCGGGCATGGAAAAGGCCGTCGAGCGCAACATCCGCGAGCGCATCGAACGCGCCGGTATGCACGACAAATTCGGCCGCATACTGGTGCCCACTGAAGAAGTCATCGAGCTCAAGAACGGCAAGAAGTCTGTCACCGAGCGGCGTTTTTTTCCGGGTTATGTGCTGGTCGAGATGTTGATGGACGATGAATCCTGGCACCTGGTCAAGCACACCAGCAAGGTCACCGGCTTTGTGGGTGGCGCCAAGAACCGGCCGGCGCCGATCTCCGAAGCTGAAGTCATGAAGATCGTCAACCAGATGCAAGAAGGTCTGGAGAAGCCGCGGCCCAAGGTCGAATGGATGATCGGCGAGATGGTGCGGGTCAAGGAAGGCCCTTTCACCGACTTCAACGGCGCGGTCGAAGAAGTCAACTACGAGAAATCCAAGGTCAAGGTGGGCGTCACGATCTTCGGCCGGTCCACCGGCGTCGAACTGGACTTTGCGCAGGTCGAAAAGGTCTGACCAACTCCGTTCGACAAAGCTTTCGCCGAGGGCCGAAGGCCCGCAGGCAGAAAGTCTAAGTATTCCGGTTTCAGGCGGGTCCGACCCGACGCTTGAAACCTTGATGTTCTCGGGTCGAAAGACGAGGAGCTTGGCGGCACACGTGCCAACAGGCGTTTGAACTCGAAAGGAGCCCTTTGTGGCAAAGAAAATCGTCGGCTTTATCAAGCTGCAAGTTCCCGCGGGCAAGGCCAATCCGTCGCCCCCAATCGGCCCGGCGCTGGGTCAGCGCGGCCTGAACATCATGGAGTTCTGCAAGGCGTTCAACGCCCAGACCCAGGGCGTCGAGCCTGGTCTGAAGCTGCCCGTGGTGATCACCGCTTACGCGGACAAGTCCTTCACCTTCGTGCTCAAGTCGCCTCCGGCGAGCGTGTTGCTGAAGAAGGCCGTCAAGATCGACAAGGGTTCGGGCCGCCCGCACCTGGAGAAGGTCGGCAAGATCACCCGTGCCCAGCTTGAGGAGATCGCCAAGATCAAGATCAAGGACCTCACAGGCGCCGAC
>JANMXG010000343.1:0-16692 GCA_031394235.1 Betaproteobacteria bacterium | reverse complement strand
GAGCGACCGCGCCGCGCCGGGCTGGCGTGCCCCGCTCCGTGTCATTCCGGGCCGGACAACCACCGGCCCTCCCTTCTTTACCTGCGCGGGACACGCCAGCCCGACACGGCGCTACCCCATCGGCGTGGCCTGCCGGTATTTCAAGCCAAAGCAGGCGGAAACGGTGGTGGCGGCCAAGGGCGTTGGGTGACCGGCGCAGTGAAATAAAAAGGGGGAAATGTCGGCCGACCGGCCGGCATGGAGGACATTCACGGAGGCGGTTGCCCGACGGCCTTGGTTGCCTTCGCGCCGCACGCTGCACGTCGCACGTCGCACGCTGCACGCTGCACGCTGCACACTGCACGTCGAACGTCGAACGTCGAACGTCGAACGCTGGACGCCGCACATCGAACGACTGCATCCCCACCAGAGGAAAGACAGCTCAGAGCCGCAAGCCGGCGCCCGTGCCCGAGCCCCTTGCACTGGCCGTGATCAGGCGTTGACGTTGAACGACAGCATGTGCCCCAGCCGCGCATCACCTTTGCCGCCCAGCACCATGGCATAGGCCTGCTGCACGGCCGCTGGACCGGCATGTTGCTGCACCACCAGCCAGGGCCCGGCCGGATTGCACATCTGGGCGCGAAAGAGGTGCCAGTCGGTCACCAGCCGGCGGTTGAATTCGGCTCCGCCCCAGTCGGCGCTGCGTTTTTTGACCTGTGCCGGTGCAAAGAACAGCGTGGCGCGCGGGCCGGGCAGGTCGCGTGCGCCGGCCAGGTTCTCGACATGGGTGCCGCCGATCGAGCAGCTGTAGGCCAGCGCGGTAAAGCGGCTGTGCACCGCCAGCCGCAGCCCGCCGTTGCCGGCGAAATCGACATAGATGCAGGGCAGATCGGCCGCCACGGCGTCGAGCCGGTCGTAGGTGATGACGCGGTGGTAGACGCCTAGGCTCTCGCAAAAAGCCACGTTGCCGGGCGAGGTCAGGCCAATCACCTCGACCTCGGGCCGCAGTGCCAGCCGCGCAGCGGTGGCGTAGGCCGTCTTGCTGGACGCGCTGGACAGCAGCATCGCCGGCCTGCGGCCGCCCGCAGAACCGGTGCTGCCGAAGTACTGGTTATCGGCCAGGAAGTCGTCGATCAGCCAGGCGGTCAGGTACAAGGGCCGTAGCAGTGCTTGCAGGTCCTCGGTGTCTGCGGTGTAAAACGGGTCGGCGCTGCAGCGCTGGTATTGGTTGTAGACGGCATGCAGGGCCGCGCGGTGCGGCGCGGCGTCGCCAAAGCTGGCGGGTGAGATCCGCGCCGGTTGCAGTACCGCGTGCGAGGCCATCGGCCAGTAGCCGTACAGCCGCTCGCCCACCGACACGCCAGGGTGCAGCGACTGCACCACATCGGCAAAGCCCCAAACGGGGATGCAGCCCCAGTCGGCCGCCGTGCCGTCGTGCACCTCGCCGCCGACCGGAAAAAACTGCCAGTAATTCATCGCCGCGCCAAACGCGGCATAGGTGATGTTGTTGGCCGTCAGCGCAAAGCGGTTGATCCGGCAGCGCACCTGGCCGTCGGCCAGCGGGCTGTGGGCCGTGGTTTGCAGGGCGGTGGTGGGCAGGTGGTCCTTGCGGACGAGGAGGCAGGTGGTGCTCATCCCTGCACGCTATCCGATCCGCCCGCAGCGGCGCAACGGTGCAAATGCGCGTGCGGGTGGCAGGCGCTCAGGCGTCCGGTAGCTCTAACCGCAGTGCCCGCTGCAGGCGCCAGGCTTCGTCCGGCAGTTGCGCATCAAACACTTGCCCGGCAGTGGTGGCAGTCTCTTGCAGCTGGGTATCCAGCGCAATGCGGTTGTCGAAGACAAAACACTCACCCTGCCAGGTGCTGTCAGGCGCGGCGCTGGGTTGGGCGGCGTCCACAGCGTGACCGGGCGTTTGAAAGTAGTTCAGGATGCCGCCGTCCAGCTGCCAGACCGCCAGCCCCAGGCTGCGCAGCCAGGGCGCGGTCTTGTCGCAGCGGATGCCGCCAGTGCAGTACATCGCCACCGGCCGGCCGGCGTCGCGCCAGCCGGGTGCCTGGTCTTGCACATAGGCCACAAAATCGCGAAAGTGGTTGACCTGCGGGTCGACCGCGCCGCGGAAGTGGCCGAGCCGGAACTCGAAATGGTTGCGGTTGTCGAGCAGCACCACGTCGTCCCGGGTCAGCAGCTGGCGCCAGGCCGCAGGTGACAAGTGGCTGGCGTCGTGCTCATCCGGGGCAGGCAAGGGATGGCCGGACGGCAGCGCGGGCAGGCCCAGCGACACGATCTCGGGTTTGACGTGCACCTTCAAGCGGCCAAAAGGCGCGGTGCGGCAAGCGCTGTGCTTGAAGGCCATGCCGGCCAAGGCGCCGCCCAGCAGATCGGCCTGTTGCAGCCCGGCCTCGAAGTCGGCCACCGCGTCCGGTGCGCCGGCCACGGTGCCGTTGATGCCTTCGGCCGCCACCACGATGCTGCCGTGCAGGCGCTGCGCCAGCGCGCGCAGCACGGCGGCCGCGGCAGGCGGGTCGGCCAGCGCTGTGAATCGGTAGAAGGCGCTGTGCAACAGCACGGCGGGTGGGGTCCGGGGCATGGGGCGATTTTGCTGCTCACCGAGAACGGCCGGGCCGACTGGACTGATGGACTGACGGACTGACGGACTCACGGACTGACCGACTGACGCGGCCGGTCAGTCGCCAAAGCCGACAAACACCGTGGCGTCATCCACAGACTTTCGCTCTGACACAACGGCGTTGGCCGGAAAGCTGTCGTCCGGCCAGCCCATGGCAATGCAGGTCTGGATCACCTGGTCGTCCGGGATGCTGGCTTCGGCGCGCACCACGGGCGACTGCATGATGCCCTGGCTGTTGATCACGCAGCCCAGCCCGCGCGACCACGCGGCGTTGACGATGCAATTGACCACGCCGCCGCAGTCGAAGGGGGCAATGTCGCTGCCCTGGATCGACCGGTCGTAGGTCACGACGATCGAGACCGGCGCGTCGAATTGGCGAAAGCCGCGCAACACCCAGTCCTGGCGCTTGTCCTTGTTGTCGCGCTCTATGCCCATCGCGGCGAACAGCTGTTTGGCCACCCCGATCTGCCGATCACGGTGCGCACCGGCATAACCCGGGCCCATGCGGAACTCGCGCGAATCCGGCACGCCGGCCAGATTGCGCTCCACGTTGCCCTTGCGGATGCGGTCCAGCACGGCGCCGGTCACAACATAAAAGTTCCAAGGCTGGGTGTTGAGCGAGGTTGGTGCACGGATCGCCAGCGCCAGCACCTCGCGTATCAGTGCCTGGGGCACGGGCTTTTTCAGGTAACCGCGAATACTTCGGCGCCCTTGCACCACTTGATCAAATTCCATATTGGTCCCGTCTGTCGCTGCGTTGGTGGTGGGTTGCTCGGTAGATGGCGCGTCCACCCCGACCGGGATGGGCTTTTACCGCGTCGATTCTCGCCGCTGGTCGATGGCCGCTGCGTCCGGCGGTACAGCCCCCGGGCTCGGCCCTCGGCCAGGCCGGCGGTGCACCGCCGGCAACAGCCGCTGTGGGTTGCGATCCGCACCCCGCTAAAATCAGGGTATTCCCGGACCTGGTCGGTCACGGGCAGTGGCCGCGTTGTCCGTGGCCCGCCACAGCGAGGTGCGCATGCAACAACTCTCACAAGCCGGTCAGCAGGTCATTGCCGGTATCGCCCAGCGGCACGGGTTCAGCACCGGTGCGGTGATGTCCATGCTGGATGCCGTGCTGCGTGGCAATGGCAGCATGGCCCAGTTCAACCATGGTGAATTCTCGGGCTCCGGCCAGTGGATGCGCGGTGGCATGACGATGGTCTCGGACATGTTCAACAACCACTTGAAGGGCCGGGTCGACAGCCTGTGCGGCGAGTTGTCCAACCTGATCGCGAACCAGCCCGGCCTGATGCTGACCGGCAGCGTCCAGTCGCAAACCCAGGGCGCGCCGTTGGCGGCCGTGGCCTGGGGCGCTGACGCCGGTGCGGTTGCTGGTGCCGTTGCCGGTGCGCCATCAAGCACGGGCAGCCTGTTTGCGCCGCCACCACCCGACTGGTGGGGCCCCAGCTTGCGCTATCCCAACAGCACCGGCGCGCAGCACGGCGCGCGCTACGCCTATTTCGCCCAGGCCCATCGCCTGGCTGTCGAGGACGGCGGCACGGTCACGGTTTACGACACGCTGGACCACCAGATTGGCGGTTTCTCTCAACAGCAGTCAGGCGACGGCACGATGAGCTGCACCAGCCAGTACGGCACGGTGTCGCTGGCCAGCCTGCCGGTCGTCTTGGTCAATGGCCAGGCGCATGGCCAGGCGCCTTTGCAGGTGCAGGCACCGGCGCCCGCGCCAGGGTCGAACCCGGATGGGGCCAGCAACCCCAATGTGCCGCCGCCAGGTGCCAACCCTGTGGCCTTTGCAGCACCGGCCGACCTGCTGGCCATCCTGCAAAAGATGGCCGATCTGCACAGCGCCGGGGTGTTGACGGCCGACGAGTTCAGCGCCAAGAAGGCCGAACTGCTGTCCAGGTTTTGACGGTCGGCCACCGGCCTCGGTCGGCGGACTGTGACCTCAGGTGACCGGCGCGGGGTTGAACAGCACCAGCGCGTTGTGCAACTTCCAGTGCTCGGCCCAGGTTTTTTTGTGGCCCGACGCCACGTCCAGCATCAGCTGGAACAAGGCCCAGCCGGTGTCTTCGATCGTCGCCTCGCCGTCGGCGATGCGGCCGGCGTTGAGGTCCATCAGATCAAACCAGCGCCGTGCCAGGTCACTGCGGGTGGCCACCTTGATGACCGGGCATTCGGCCAGGCCGTAAGGCGTGCCGCGGCCGGTGGTGAAGACATGCAGGTTCATGCCGGCAGCCAGTTGAAGCGTGCCGCAGATGAAATCACTGGCGGGGGTGGCGGCGTAAACCAGGCCGCGCTGGCCGGGCGCCAGTTTTTCACCTGGCGCCAGCACGCTGCGGATGGCCGACGTGCCGCTCTTGATGATCGAGCCCATCGCTTTCTCGGTGATGTTGGACAGACCGCCGGCCTTGTTGCCGGGCGTGGTGTTGGCGCTGTGGTCAACCTGGCCGCGCGCCAAGTAGCGGTCGTACCAGCCGAGTTCACGCACGATGGCGTCGGCCACCTCGGGCGTGGCGGCGCGGGCGGTGAGTTGGTCCACCGCGTCGCGCACTTCGGTGTTTTCACTGAACATCACGGTGGCGCCGGCGCGCACCAGCAGGTCGGCGCAAAAGCCGACGGCCGGGTTGGCGGTGACACCGCTGAAGGCATCGCTGCCGCCGCACTGCACGCCCACCACCAGATCGCTGGCGGGCACGGTCTGGCGTCGACGGGCGTTGAGCCGCGCCAGGTGCGGCCGGGCGGTTTGCAGGATGTCGTCCAGCATCGACAAGAAACCGACATGGCGGTCGTCTTGCAGGCAGACGGTTTCTGGCCTGGCATCAGCGCCGCGCTCATCGACGATGGCAAACGAGCCCGGTGGCAGCAAGCGCTCGGGCTGCAGCTTCTCGCAACCCAGGCTGACGACCATCAGCTCGCCGCCGAAGTTGGGATTGAGGCTGATGTTGCGCAGCGTGCGGATCGGGATCACGGCGTCTGGCGCGTCGATCGCCACGCCGCAGCCGTAGCTGTGCTCCAGCCCGATCACGTCGTCCACGTTCGGGTACAGCGGCAACAACTCGGCCTTGATACGCGCTACCGCCTGCGCCACCACACCGGCCACGCACTGCACCGTGGTGGTGATGGCCAGGATGTTGCGAGTGCCGACCGAGCCGTCGGCGTTGCGGTAGCCCTCGAAGCTGTAGCCGTCCAGGGGCGCCAGCACCGGCGCGGGGGTGGTGGCCATCGGCAGGCCGTGCAGCGCCCGGGCGGCGGGCATGGCCAGCCGGCGCTCGTGCACCCAGCTGCCGGCGCGGATGGTGGCCACGGCAGTGCCGATGGGCACGTTGTAGCGCCGCACGGTGGCACCGGCGGGCAGGTCGATCAGCGCCACCTTGTGGCCTTGCGGCACTTTCTCGCACAGGATCAGACCATCGGGCAGCAGGGTGCCGGCGGGCAGGCCGCCATCATTGGCGACGATGGCGACGTTGTCGGCCGGGTGCATGCGGATCAGCATCGGTGGGCGGGCGGCTGCGCTGGCAACGGGCGCGGCGGCAGCGGTCGCTGTGGTGGCTGGCAAGGCCGGTGGGTCGGGTTGGTCCATGGTGGTCAATCTACCTTGATCGCGCCGTCCTTGACGACCTTGGCCGAATTGCTGCGCTCCCGGGTCTCGAAGGCGCCCAGCCCGTCGGGTGTCATGCCCGAAGGCGCCAACGCCATCGCCTCGAGCCGGGCGCGGATGTCGGGCTGGGCCAGCGGGCAAAGGCCAGCCATTCGCCGATGGTCTTGAATGGGCTGTTGGCTGGCACGACGGTCACGTTGCTGGTGGCGCCGATCATCGTGACCGGGGCAAAGTCCAGGGCTGCGGTGCAGGGGATCTTGGGCTTGAGCGCGGGCTTGATGGCCTGGGTCGACCGCGCGTCGGGCATGAACCGGTTCTGCGGGCCACCGGTCATTGCGGGCTCGTTTAAGCAGCAGCAGCTTGGGCAGCCTTGCAACCCAGCCGGAGCGCGTGCCGGCCGGGCCAGCGCGTTTGCCGCCGCCCCCGCACGGTGCTGGTGAATGCGGCGCGGCTCATTCGAACGGCCCGGCGCGCACAAAGCCGCCGCCCTGGTAGATGACCACCGGGTCGGTGGTGTCGAGTTGCGGTTGCCGGGCTAGGGCTGCGGCGCGGAACGGCTCTGAGCTGTCCTGCGGCCGGTAGCCGATGTGCGCGGCGTGGCGGTTGTCCCACCAGGTGGCGGTGTTGTCGGACATGCCGAACAGCACCGTGTGGCTCGCCAGCGGCGCGGTCAGGCAGGCGACCACGAGGCGCTCCAGGTCGTCGTAGCTCAACCAGGTGGCCAGCATGCGGCGGTCACGTGGCTCGGGGAAGGACGACCCGATGCGCACGCACACCGTCTCGATGCCGTAGCGGTCGAAGTAAAAGCGCGACAGGTTCTCGCCGAAGGCCTTGCTGACGCCGTACAGGCCGTCAGGCCGCACCGGATCGTGCGCATCGATCACCTCGTCTTGCCGGTAAAAGCCGGTGACATGGTTGCTGCTGGCAAACACCACCCGCTTGACGCTTTGCTTGCGGGCGGCCTCGTACAGGTTGTAGACGCCGATGATGTTGGCCTGCAGGATCGGTGCCCAGGGCTGCTCGGTCGACACACCGCCCAGGTGCACCACCGCGTCCACGCCGGCCAGCAGCGCCAGCACCGCGTCGGCATCCTCCAGCCGGGCGTGTACCAGTTCTTCACCGGCAGCGGCGGCGCCCAGAGGGGCCAGGTCGGACAGGCGCAGGGTGTCGCAATGCGGTTTCAGGCGCTGGCGCAGTTCACGGCCCAGGCCACCGGCGGCGCCGGTGAGCAGCAGACGGCCAAAGCGCATCGAGGGCGTGGTGGGGGCGGTCATCGAGGGTCTCGGCGAGGGGGCGGCTTGCAACGGCGGGCACCGGTTGACTTGCTAAAGTGCAATGACGTTTTGTGGTACGTCATCAGTTGTCGTACAACATAGACTGTCGGTGACTCATCTCCTGCTGTCAAGCCAGTCGGCCGGAGGTTAACCATTAACCCTCCGAGACTGCATGACCAGCCTGCTGCCGCCCCAACGTCGCCGCCCGCGCAACCTGGCACTTGAACTTGTCGACGGTCTGGGCGACCGCATCCGCGAAGGCCGGCTCAAGCCTGGCGACAAGTTGCCGACCGAGGCGGCGATCATGGCCGAGTACGGCGTCAGCCGCACGGTGGTGCGCGAGGCCCTGTCCAAGCTGCAGGCGTCGGGGCTGGTGGCCACCCGTCACGGCGTGGGCAGTTTTGTTGAAGCGTTGAGCCCGGTGGCGGGCGAGGCCGCGGGTTTCCGGGTTGCGCCCGAGCAGTACGCCACGCTGCGCGACGTGGTGGCGGTGCTGGAGCTGCGCATCGGCGTGGAGACCGAAGCCGCGGGCCTGGCCGCGCAACGCCGTAGCGCGCAAGACCTGGTGGCCATGCGGCTGGCACTGGACGCCATGAGTGCGGCGATAGCGCGTGGCGACGATGCGGTGGCCGCGGATTTCCAGTTTCACCTGGAGATCGCCCGGGCCACCCAGAACCCGCACTTTGCGCAGCTGATGGGCACGCTGGGGGCGATGGTGATCCCGCGGGCGCGACTGGCGTCGGGCATCCCGGCCGGTGCCAGCGCGGAGGTATTGGCAGGGTTGGACAACGAGCGACAGGCCTATTTGCGGCGTGTGCATGCTGAGCACGAGAGCATCCTGGACGCGATTGCCGGGCAGGACACCGAAGCCGCCCGCGCAGCCATGCGCACCCACCTGGCCAACAGCCGTGAACGCCGGCGCAAGGCGGCCGCTTTGCTGGCGCCTGGCGCTGCGGCAGGTGCCTGAGCGCAGCCAGCGCCAGCGCGGCGGTCAACGGTCACAACATTCCCTTGACGGTCTTCGGCCAAGTTGTACGATGTCATATAAGTAGATGTTGGCGTTGCGTGTCACCGCAACCCACTCAATCGGAGTCCGACATGCGTGAAAACAGACTGCGTACCCTGTGGCAGGCCGACCAAGCCGCCATCAACGGCTGGCTGGCCATCCCCAACAGCTTCTCGGCCGAGGTGATGGCCCACCAGGGCTGGGACACCTTGACCATCGACCTGCAGCACGGTGTGATCGATTACGCCCAGATGGTCACGATGCTGCAGGCCATCGCCACCACCGCCACCGTGCCGATCGTGCGGGTGCCCTGGCTGGAGCCCGGCATCATCATGAAGACGCTGGACGCCGGCGCCTACGGCGTGATCTGTCCGATGGTCAACTCGCGCGACGAGGCAGCCCGGTTCGTCAGCTACACCCGCTATGCGCCGCGCGGCGTGCGCAGCTTCGGCCCGGTGCGGGCGATGTACGACAGCGGCCCCGATGACCCGGAGCATGCCAACGACACCGTCGTGGCGTTTGCCATGATCGAGACCCGGCAGGCGCTTGACCGGCTTGACGACATCCTGTCGGTTGAAGGGCTGGACGCGGTCTACATCGGCCCGTCCGAATTGTCGCTGTCGATGGGCTGCAAACCGGTGTTTGACGATGTCGATGCGCCGGTGGCCCAGGCCATCGCCCACATTGCCGAGCGCGCCAAGGCCCACGGCGTGCAGTGCGGCATCCACAACGGGCTGACCTCGGTGGCACTGGCGCGCCGCGCGCTGGGTTACCGTTTCCTCACCGTCAGCTCCGACGCCCGGTTGATCGCCGCCGGCGCGCAGCAGGTGCTGGGCGCAATGCGCGCGGGCTGAGCCTGCCACCGATTCCACCCTGTTTTGTGCCTGCCCGGACGAAGGGCTCGAAGAATCTCGGGATCATGGCAAGACCGGGGTCGGCAAAAGCAGCCGCGCGCCGATCCGGCCCCGTAAAGGCCAAGGTCACCCGCATCCATCGATCACCCCAAGTGGGTGCGCACCTGGCGTTGCAAGACGCCGTGGTGGCCCACCGCTGGCGTGACGGTCACTGGAGGGCCCTGCAGCAGCCCTGAAAACGCGGCGCGGGGCAACAGGACGGCGGTGGCTTTTGACGGCCTGGACGCACGGGTATAGATTTGATCGCCGGGTGACTGGGCCGGTGGCGCGTGCAACAGGAGCTGAACGCCATGCATCGGTTCCGAGTTTCGATCTTCGTGGCGGGACTGGCATTCATGGCGCTGCCGTTGGTCTGGGCCGTGCCACCGGGCCAGGTCTCCTGGACCGCGCGGGCCGTGTGTGAATACCGCGCGATTGCCGCTCTGCACCCAGACCTCAAGCTGCGCAATGGCGACACCTTTGCCAGCCGGTTTTGTGCCCCGCTCAGGTTGCCTCGCGATTACGAGGCGGCCCGCGCGGTGATGGAGGACGACCTGGAGGCCTATGCCGGCTACTTTCTGGTCAACGCCCGCACCCACCACATCGACCGTTGGATCGGGCGTGCGGTCGCTCAAAATGCGCTGCAGGTGGTCATCCTCGGCGCGGGTTTCGACAGCCGCGCCTACCGATTCACCCACCGGTATCCGGCGCTGCGATTTTTTGAGGTTGACCTCCCGCCGATGCTCGA
Source organism: Betaproteobacteria bacterium (assembly GCA_031394235.1). GTDB lineage: Bacteria > Pseudomonadota > Gammaproteobacteria > Burkholderiales > Burkholderiaceae_C > Pseudaquabacterium. The sequence goes on along the minus strand of JANMXG010000343.1, from coordinate 6,565 downwards.
TGCGAAGCAGCATGCCGTCGAGCGCGTGTTGGGTTCAGTGCCTGCGGCCGTGCACTACGTGCCCGTCGATTTCGACACCCAACCATTGGGCTCGGCGCTGGCGGCGGCGGGTTACCGGGCCGGTGACAAGACCTTGTTCATTTTGGAGGGCGTCTCGATGTACATCAACGCAGCGGGCACCGAAGCGACACTGGCCTTCATTGCGCAGCATGCGGCGCCTGGCAGCACGGTGGTGTTCGACTATGTCTTCCGCCAGGTGATCGAGGGGGACACCGCGGCGCTGTACGCCGTCGGTGCCGAGGCCAAGGGTGTGGCTCGCTTGGGTGAACCGTTTGTCACCGGTTGGTCCCCGGCCGAGGCGGCCGCGCTGGTGCAGCGGCGCGGCCTGACCGTGATCGACAACCTCGGCCCGGCGGACCTGACGCTGCGCTACCTGATCGGGTCCGACGGGCAGCCCGATGGCCGACTTCCGGATGCCCACGGGGTCCTCGACGCCAGGGTGCCATGAGGGGCCACGGTCACCCCGCAACGCTGGGCAACCCAGGTCGGCGGGCCACCGGCTTTGTCCCTGCCCGGCGCCAGCCTTGGGTCCACCGCCGCCAACTGTACCCACGGTGCCCGGTCACCCCCCTGCCTTTGCCGGCTGGACCGTGGCTGCCTGCACACGTTTGAAACGCGGGCACGCCAGCCCGGCGCGGTGCGGTCGCGCAACGCCCCCAAACGCCGGGTTTCAGGTAACGAACCGATAGGCGGCCCAGAGTCCGCCAGCCAGCTTTCCAGCGACCTCGACACCCGCGAAATTGGCGCATGCCAGTCGCCCCAAACCTGCCAGGCTTTCAGGGCGTCAATTCGAACAGTGCGGACCCATCGCCGTTGTCCCTGATCAGCGAGATCTGCGGATAGCGCGGCAGGTGAACGATCGCGCCGGCGCCCGACACAAAGCGCAGCTTGATGCCAGCCACCGGCAGGATGCGCCAGTTGTTGTCGGCGCTGGGATTGATGCCGCCGCCCGCGCTGCCACCCGTGCTGCTGCTTGTGCTGTTGTCCGTGCTGTTGTCCCTGCCGCCGTTGCTGCGCAAATACTGGATCACCGCCTCGCGGTTTTCATCCGGCGCGTCCATGACGATGTTCTTGCCGTCCAGGCCCGGAAAGCTGCCGCCACCCGAGGCGCGGTAGTTGTTGGTCACCACCACAAAACGCGCTGCATCATCGATCGGTTTGCCCTGGTATTGCAGCGCCTTGATGCGGTGCGCCCGGGGCGCCACGGGCTTGCCGTCGCGGTTGTAGCGGGCGGGCTGGGTGAGGTCGATCTGGTAGCTCACGCCGTCGATCATGTCGAAGTTGTAAGCCGGGAACGCCGGGTTGATCAGGTCCTGCTCAGCCGGACCTGCCGGGTCGATGCGGTTGAGCTGGCCGGCCGACATCTCCAGCCATTCGCGCACCTGGGCGCCACTGATACGCACTGCCTTGATGGTGTTGGGGTAGACGTACAGGTCGGCAACGTGGCGGATCGACAGCGTGCCGGCCGGGATGTCGGTGTAGTTGGTCCAGCCCATGCGCCCACCGGACTTGAACGGCGATGCGGCCGACAGCAGCGGCAGGCCCTCGAACTCGGTGCCCTGCAGCGCCCGCCGGGCGTAGTGCAGTTGGGCGTTGTTGATGAGTTGCACCGAGGGGTCGTCGGCCACCTGGGCAAAGTAGCTGGTGATCGGCGCGCTGGTCTTGGCGACCTCGCCGCGCACATAGCGCAGCGTGGCCGCGTGCTCGGGCCCGATCAACGCGGTCACCATCGGGTCGGCGGCGACCAGCGCTTTGCGGGTGGCGCGGTCGAACACCGGGCGCAGCGCGCTGCGGCTGTCCACCACCCGCCACGCGCCGCCGCTGTTGTCCAGCACCAAGTCGATCACGCCCAGCTTGTCGCCAAAAAAGCCCGGCATCACGGCCGGTATCCCGTTGATCGTGCCGCGGGCCAGGTCGACCTTGGGATAGCTGGCAAAAAACGGCCCCGGAAACTCACCGTGCGAATGGCCGAAAAGGATGGCGTCGATGCCGGGCACCTCGGCCAGCCGGGCCACCGAGTTCTCGGCAAATCGCGGGGTCTCGCCACGCTCGAAGCCCGAATGCGGGACTGCCACCACGATGTCGGCGCCCTTGGCGCGCATCTCGGGCACCAGCCGGCGGGCGGTCTCCTGGATGTCTCGCACGGTGAGCTTGCCGTCGAGCCTGAGGCGGTCCCAGACCAGGATCTGCGGCGGTACAAAGCCGATCACGCCGATCTTGAGCCGGTGTTGCGCGCCTGCGGCGTCGCTGACGTTGCGCTCCAGAATAACGTAGGGCGTGAAGGCGTGCAGGTCGTTGTCGGGGTTGCCGTCACCGTCATCAATGTGCACGTTGGCGCTGACATACGGAAACGCCGCACCGGCAATCGCCTGCCTCAAAAACGGCAAACCGTAATTGAACTCATGGTTGCCGATGTTGGCAGCGTCTACGCCCAACGCGTTCAGCACCTTGTAGGCCGGGTGCACCTGGCCGGGCTGCAATGGCGGGCCGTTGGCCACAAAGTCACCCAGTGGGCTGCCTTGCAGCAGGTCGCCGTTGTCGAACAACAGCGAGTTTTTGACCTCGGCACGGGCGACCTTGATCAAGGTGATCGTCTTGGCCAGGCCGTACTCGTCGGTGGGCTTGTCCTGGTAGTAGTCGTAGTTCAGCAGGTTCATGTGGAGATCGGTGGTCTCCAGGATGCGAAGGCGCACTTCGGCGGCGCTGCCGGGGCCAGCGGTCAGTGCGGCCAGCAGGCAGGCAACCAGCCCCAGGCCCAAGCGCCCGAGCGGGGTAAGACGGATCATCGACAAGGTCCTTTGGCAGGGATTCAGCGCTCCGGCAACGACCGGGTCAGGGCCGCCAGCATACGGCCCACCTCGGCCTGCTGGTCGAAGCCAGCGCCTTCCGAGGCCAGCCGGTTCAGCTCCGACTTGGCCAAGGCCTTGTCGCCGGCTTGCAGGTAGATGCGGGCCAGATTCAGCCGCCAGCCCCCGTTGTCCGGTTCGAGTGCCACCGCCCGTTTCTGCCATTCGACCGCCTTGGCGGCCTGGTTGCTGGCCAACAGGCACTGCGCCAGCGTGTCGAGCAGCGCTGCCTGGTCGGGGGCGAGTTTCACCGCCCGTTCGGCCAGGGCCCTGGCAGCCGTCGGGTCGCGTGGCAGGTGCAGCATCGCCAGGTTGTTGAGCGCCGGCACATGCGCCGGCTGCGCCGCCAGCACCTGCTGGTAGCGCGCTTCGGCCTGGCGGCTGTCACCCGCCACCTGGGCCAGATGCCCGAGGTAGAACTGGAAGCCGGCATTGGCGTGCGGGTCGCGGGTCCACTGGCGGACAACGGCCTCGGCCTCGTCGGGCTTGCCCGCTTGCAGCAGCGCACGGTGCAACTGCTGGGGCGCGGTGCCGGGGTTGGCCTTGCCCGCCGCCTGGCGCAGGACGGCCACGGCATGGCGCCACTGTTGTCGGCCGATCTCGATCTCGCCCTCGCGCAGGAAGCCCAGCGCGTCGTCCGGCTGGCGGGCTTGCAGCTGGCGGGCCAGGGCCAACGCCGTGTCGGTCTGGCCGCGACGCTGGGCCACCTGGACCGCCATTTCCAAGGGCTCGGCGTTGTCGGGCGCCAGCTCCAGCGCCCGGTTGACGCTGCGCTGGGCCAGGTCGAGCTTGTCCGTGAGCAGGTAGACACTCACCAGCCCCAGATGGCCCCCTGGCGATTTGGGGTGCAGCGTGATGATCTTGCCGAAACTCGTCAGCGCCTGGCCGGTTTCGCCGCTGCGTACCTGGCACCTGCCGAGCAGGTCCAGCAGCTCGATGCTGTTGGGCAAGGCACGGTGGGCCGTCTGGGCCGCCAACAGCGCCGCGGCCAGATCGTGGCCGTCCAGATGATGGGCCACCAACGCGGCGTGCGCGTCCGGGTTGTTAGGCGCGGCCTTGATGGCTGCAAGGATCAGTTTTTGGGTGTCCGCCCGGGGTGCGCCTCGGCTGCGGGCCAGCTCGGCCAAGGCCAGCCGGGCCTCGACATTGCGGGGCTGGGCTTGCGCCAGATCGGCCAGCCGCTGTCGGGCCGTGTCGGGTTGCCGGTCCTGCAGATCCAGCGCCGCCAATGCAGCCACTGCCGGAAAGTAGCCGGCCTGACGGGCCAGCGCCTGCTCAAAACTTTGGCGGGCGCCCACCTTGTTGCCCGATGCTGCTTGAAGCTGTCCGCGCCACAGCGGTGCGCCGGGATCGGTGGGGCGCTTGCGGTCCAGTGCCTCCAGCGCCTGCAGCGCGGCGTCGGTCTGCTCGCGCTGCTGCAATGCACCGATCAGCGCGGTGTCGGCCGCCGTGCCAGTGTCGGCCGCGGCGATTGCGCGCAGCTCGGCAAACACCTGGGCATCGGGCCGCTTGCCCAGGCCCGCTGTGGCAATGACCGTCCGCAAGCGGGCGTCGGCGGGATTGAGGCGGGCCAGCCGGCCGAACAGGGCGTCGGCCGCAGGCGCCTCGCCATTGGCCATGCGTATCAGCGCGGCCAGCGCCAGCACGTCGCCGGGGGCCGTTGGGGCGTCGACCAACGGGGCCAGCGTCAGCAAGGCCTTGTGGGACTGACCCAGCCGCACCTGGGCCTGGGCCAGCAGGCGGCGGGCGGTGGCGTCCTGTGGCACCAGCGCCGAGGCCTTGGCCAGGTGGGCCTCGGCCTGCAGGGCGGCCTGCAGCCGCAGCTCGTTTTCACCGGCGGCCACGAGCAGGATGAAGTCGTCCGGCCAGGCCCGCAGCAGGTGCTGGTACAGCTCACGGGCTTGGGCGTGTCGGCCCTCGGCAAAGGCCAATCGGGCTTCCAGCAGCCCAGTGCTCGGGTGTTGGGGTGCCGCTTTGTGCAGGCCGGCCCACTGCGCGCGGGCGGATTCGATTTCGCCGCCGGCCAGCAGCTGGGTCACCAGCGCGGCGCGGGCATAGGTTTGCTGTGGCCTGGCCTCGATCGAGCGGGTCAGGGCGGCGATCGCATCGTCTTGCCGCCCGGGCAGGTGCAGCAACAGGTCGCCCTTGACCGCCCAGGCCTTGTCGTCGAAAGGTTCGTCGGACAGCAGGCTGTCCAGTTGCTTCAGGGCGGCATCGCTGTCGCCGTCGGCCACGGCCAGGCGGACCTGCATCAATCGGGCCGGCGCCGACCTGGCCGCTGCGGCCACCGCCCGCCCGGTCGCAGCCCGGGCCAGGGGCAGGTCGCCCTGCAGCAGCCCGGCATGGCCTACCGCCGCCTGCAGCCGCGCCATGGCCAGAGGGTCGTCCAGCGCGGTGTTGCCAAACCGGCTGGTCACTTCCCTGCCCTTGCCGTCGAGGATCAGGGCTTCGGCCAGCAGGGGCAGTGCGGCGGACTCGGCAAAGTTGTGGTCGATGGCCTGCTGCAACTGGGCGACGGCGGTGACAGCATCGCCATCGGCCAGCAACTGCCGGCCCAGCATGAAGTGGGCCTCGCCCGATCGCGGATAGGCCCGGACCAGTTTGGTGAGTTCAAGCCTGGCGGCCTCACCGCGCTTGTCGGCCAGCGAGGCCTTGGCGCGGGCGATTGCAGCGGGTTCGTTCTTGCCGCAGCCGGACAGGGCCAGCGCCAGGATGGGCACCAGTGCCAGGGTCAGCGCGGGCCGCAGCATGGCGGGTGGGGACAACAGGACATCCTTTCGGCGGGGTGGCTGGTATGGGCTGGGGCCTGCGGCATACCGCAGCACTTTATCGCTGGCCCTCTGGCCTTCTGGCCTGCTAGTCCTATGGCCCTATGGCCCTCTGATCCTGCGGCTGCCGTGAGGGCCCGCCCCGGATTTTGGCTGCGGTGCCGTGCCTGCGCGTGGGTACCGCTGCAGATCGGCATGCTGTTGCCACCATTGAGCGTACGGCAAGGTCAAGACGACCGCCACCACCCAATGCCGTGTGGCGCAAGATGCAGTGCGGCCCGCCGGGTTGCCCCGGCGGGCCGCATCACGTCAGTCCGCCGCGGTCCCGACCGGTCAGACCGTCACGCCCTTGGCGGTATCAGCGTACTCCGCGATCTTGTCAAAGTTCAGGTATTGGTAGATCTGCTTGCTTGACGAGTTGATCACGCCCATGTCGGCCTGGTACTCGGCCAGCGTCGGGATGCGGCCGATCTTGCTGGCGATGGCCGCCAACTCGGCCGACGCCAGGTAGACGTTGGTGTTTTTGCCCAGCCGGTTCGGGAAGTTGCGGGTGCTGGTAGACACCACCGTCGCGCCCTCGCGCACCTGCGCCTGGTTGCCCATGCACAGGCTGCAGCCTGGCATCTCGGTGCGTGCCCCGGCGGCGCCAAACACGCCGTAGTGGCCTTCTTGGGTCAGTTGCTGGGCGTCCATCTTGGTCGGCGGGGCGATCCAGAGCTTGACGGGGATGTCGCGCTTGCCGTCGAGCAGCTTGCTGGCGGCGCGGAAGTGTCCGATGTTGGTCATGCAACTGCCGATGAAGACCTCGTCGATCTTGACGCCGGCCACATCCGACAGCAGCTTGGCATCGTCCGGGTCATTGGGGCAGCACAGGACGGGCTCTTTGAGCTG
>JANMXG010000342.1:0-2536 GCA_031394235.1 Betaproteobacteria bacterium | reverse complement strand
ACCATCAGCACCTCGCCGTGGGCGAAGTTGATCAGGTTGATGATGCCGTAGACCATCGTGTAACCCAGTGCCACGAGCGCATACATGCTGCCCAGCACCAGACCGTTGATGATCTGTTGCAACAAGGTATCCATGGCGGGGTCTCCGGTGTGTTGTACGGCGGTTGCTGTGGCCCGTTTGGCCCCACTTCTACAACCGTCGGCTTGTGGTGTTGCTAGCAAGTAGCTGGCCGGGACTGGCCGTGAGCCGGCTGGGCAAGCCGGCCCGGCTGGGCGGAATTGTAGGGTGGCGCCCACCTGCAAATTGACGGGAGATACCCCCCACCTCACCGTCGAAAATTCGGAAACCAGGGCGCTTGGCCGAGGCTTCTACGTCGATCCCGCATCCGATACGTCGATATGCGGGTTTGCCCTTGGCTCCAGGGCGGTGTCGTTCTGGCGGCGCAGTTCGGCTAGGCGCTCGCCGATGCGCAGCTCCAGGCCGCGTGGCACCGGCTGGTAGAACCGCTGACCCGTCAGGCCGTCGGGCAGGTAACTCTCCCCCGCCGCAAAGCCGCCCGCCTCGTCGTGGGCATAGCGGTAACCGTCGCCGTGGCCCAGGCCCTTCATGAGTGGGGTCGGTGCGTTGCGCAAGTGCATCGGTACCGGGCGGGTGCTGTCTTGCTTGACCAGCGCCCGCACCGCGTTCCAGGCGGTGTAGACGGCGTTGCTCTTGGGCGCCACCGCCAGGTAGACCACAGCCTGCGCCAACGCCAGTTCGCCCTCGGGCGACCCGAGGCGCTCATAGACCTGGGCCGCCTCCAGCGCCAGTTGCTGGCCCCGCGGGTCGGCCAGGCCGATGTCCTCAGACGCCATCCGCAGCACCCGGCGCGCCACGTAGCGGGCATCGACGCCGCCGTCCAGCATGCGCGCCAGCCAGTACAGCGCTGCGTCTGGGTCGGACCCGCGAACGCTCTTGTGCAACGCCGAGATCATGTCGTAGAACTGATCGCCACTTTTGTCATAGCGGCGCAGCATCTCGCCGAGTGCCTGCTCCAGCCGGGCCTCGCCAATCTGCGCGGCCCCCGCGGCATCCACATCGGCGCCGGGCGTGTCCTGCACCAGCTCGATCAGGCTCTGGTAGGCATTGAGCAAGCGTCGGGCGTCGCCGTCGGCATAGCCGATCAAGCGCTGCCGGGCGGCGTCAGAGAGCGGCGGCGCGCTCAGTGCTGCTTGGGCGCGCAGGATCAGCTGGCTCAGTTCGGCGTCGTCCAGCGACTTGAGCACATGCACCGTGGCCCGCGACAGCAGCGCGGCATTGACCTCGAAGCTCGGGTTCTCGGTGGTGGCACCGATGAAGGTGAAAAGGCCTGACTCGACATGCGGCAAAAAGGCATCTTGCTGGGCCTTGTTGAAGCGGTGGACCTCGTCGACAAACACCACCGTGCCGGGGCCGCCCGGCCGCAGCTGGCGCGCGGCCTGGGCCTGATCGACCGCCTCGCGGATGTCCTTGACGCCGGCCAGCACCGCCGAAAGCACCACGAAGCGCGAGCGCACCGCCCCCGCCATCAGCCGCGCCAGCGTGGTCTTGCCCACCCCCGGCGGCCCCCACAAGATCATCGAGTGCAGCCTGCCGGTTTCAAACGCCACCCGCAGCGGCTTGCCCGGCCCCAGCAGATGGGCCTGGCCGATCACCTCGTCGGGGGTTTGTGGCCGCAAGCGCTCGGCCAAGGGCACTTCGGCACCGGGCGCTGGCGGATGCCCGGCGGCGCGCAGGGGCACGGGGTCGGCGGCAAAAAGCGACTCCTGCGGATTCATCCCGCCATTGTGTCAGTGCAGGCTGCCGATGCAGCCGAACAAAGCTGAGGCATTGCCGGCCATGCCGCCACCCTCCCGCCGAGAAAACCGGCCCAAACCGCACCCGATTACGATGGCGGCCCCGACCGACGTACACGGCAGACCCCGATGCAAGCTCGACCCAGGCTCTCCATCCGCCACAGCGCGCCACTCGCCTTGCTGGTGCTGGCCGGCACGGCAACTGCCGCCGCAGCGCCACAGACGCTGGAGGCCACAGCCGCGCTGGGCTTCGAGGTGGTCCACCTGCCGCATCGGGAGCTGATGGGCCTGGTCGGCGGCGCGTACCTGTTCGACATCGGCGACGACTGGCGGCTCGGGCCAGCGGTCTACGGCGCGGCCACAGGCCACCGGGGCGGTCTGTTCGTCGGCGGCGCCGAGTTGCGCCGCCAGTGGGCGCTTGGCGGGCAGCTCCACCTGTCTGCCGGGCTCTACCTGGGCGGCGGTGGCGGCGCCGCAGCCCCGGTGGGTGGCGGGCTGATGGTGCGCCCGTCGGTGACGCTGCTGGGCGACCTCGCACCGGGCATGCAGGCCGGCGTGTCGTGGTCGCAAGTGCGTTTTCCGAGCGGTGACATCAAAAGCAACCAGCTCGGACTGCTGCTCCAGTGGCGCAGCGATTTCAAGCACTACGGCGGCGCAGCGGCCGGCGAGCCGGTCACCGGCGGACCCAGTGGCCTGGGGCTGGATCACGCAGCGCTGTCGGT
>JANMXG010000341.1:0-21868 GCA_031394235.1 Betaproteobacteria bacterium | reverse complement strand
TCGTCGAAGTGCATGTAGAAGTAGTCGCCCGAGATGCCGCCAAAGTTGATCAGGTCGGCCTCGCCGACGGTGCGGCGGTGGGTCAGCAGCGATTCACCGATCTGCAACTCTTCAAAGTGCCGGCGGAACGGGTGGGTGCCGGTCTCGATCAACGCAGCACCCCGCACAAACTCACCGGTGACCGCTGCCAGCATCGTCGGCGAACCTTGGAGCGCTGCGCGTTGCAAGCAGTACTTGACGGCCCGCAAGCCGCCCAACTCCTCGCCACCTCCAGCCCGGCCCGGTCCGCCGTGTTTAAGCTGGGGCAACGGCGAGCCGTGGCCGGTGGACTCCACCGCAGACTGCCTGTCCAGGATGTGCAGCCGGCCATGCCAGGCGGCCATCTGCGGGATGACTTGCGCAGCGATTTTTGCGCTGCGCGTGACCAGCGTGGCGACCAGGCTGCCTTGACCGCGTGCGGCCAGGGCGACGGCCTCATCCATGCCGTCGTAGGGCATCAAGGTGCTGACCGGGCCGAAGGCCTCGATGTCGTGCACCGCGTCGGTCGTCAGCGGTTGGTGGCAGACCAGCAACGTCGGCGCAAAAAACGCACCCTCAGCCGTGCCCTCGCCCAACGGCGCAAAGTTGAGGTTGCCGTCGTAAACCAGCTCAGCGCCCTGACGCAGCAACGCCACCCGCTCGGCCACATCGGCCTGCTGGGCGTGTGAGGCCAGTGCGCCCATGTGTACGGCCCTGTTCACACCCTCGACCGCCGGGTCACCGACCACCACCTTGGCCAGCCGGGTGCGCAGCGCCTCGGCCACCGCGTCCACGTGCTGGCGCGGCACGATGGCACGGCGGATGGCGGTGCACTTCTGGCCGGCTTTGACCGTCATCTCGCGCGCCACCTCCTGGATGAACAGCTCGAACTCCGGGTGGTCGGGTGTCACATCGTCGGCCAGGATGGCGCAGTTCAGCGAGTCGGCCTCGGCGTTGAACGGCACGCTGCGCGCCACCAGGTTGGGGTGCACGCGAAGGCGGGCTGCCGTGTCGGCCGACCCGGTGAAGGTGACCATGTCCTGCCCGTCCAGCCGGTCCAGCAGATCACCGGTTGCGCCGATCACCAGTTGCAGCGCGCCCTCGGGCAGGATGCCGGATTGCACGATCAAGCGCATCGCCGCCTCGGTCAGGTAGCAAGTGGCGCTGGCGGGTTTGCCGATGCACGGCATGCCGGCCAAAAAGCTGGGCGCAAATTTTTCCAGCAAGCCCCAGACGGGGAAGTTGAAGGCGTTGATGTGCACCGCCAGGCCACCGCGCGGCACCAGCACGTGGGTGCCGGCAAAGCTACCTTTTTTGCCCAGCGCAAAGGCCGGGCCTTCGTGGATCAAGTTGCCCGAGGGCAGCTCGTTGCTGCCGATGCCGGCGTAGGCCAACAAAGTGCCGGCGCCGCCCTCGATGTCGATCCAGCTGTCGGCCCGGGTGGCGCCGGTGTGGGCAGAGATGGCGTAGAGCTGCTCCTTGTGCTCGCCCAGGTATTTGGCCAGGGCTTTGAGGCGTTCGGCCCGCCCTTGAAAGTCCAGCGCCATCAGCGAAGGCAGGCCGACCCGGCGGGCGTGTTGCACCGCCTCACAGAAGTCAATCGCCTCGGCATGGGTGTGGGCCACCGGCCGGCCATTGATGGCACTGCGCAAGGTCTGGCCAGGCTGCTGGCCGATCCAGCGGCCGCCGATATAACTTTGAAGGGTCGAGGTCATGGGTGCGTGCTTTCAATCGCTTTCAAGCGTCAGTCTTGACCGCTGGCAGGCCACCCAGAAACAGATCGGCCACCATCGGTGCCAGGGTGTCGTAGTCCAGCGTGCCGCCCGGCTGCAGCCAGGTGAACATCCAGTTGATCATGCCGAACAGCAGCATCGTCATCGGCGTGGCCAGCTGGGCCTGCGCCAGCTCGGGCCGCAGCCCGGCCACCGCCCGCGCAAAGCCCTGCACCACCGCACGCTCCTGGTCCAGGATGCGCTCGCGGTCGGTCGGCTCCAGAAACCGCACGTCCTCGGTCAGCACCCGGTGGGCATGTTGGGCGCCGGCATATTCTTGGACGATGCGGCGGATCAGCGTGCGCAGGCGCAGCTCTGGCGCCAGGTCCTGCGCCAGCACGTCGGCCACCAGGGCCGCGAGCTTGGCGACATGGCCCTCGGCAATGCTGACCAGCAGCGAATACTTGTCGCGGTAGTAGTGGTAGAGCGTGGCCTTGGACAAACCACTGGCCTCAGCCACCTGGTTCATCGAGGTGGCCGGGTAGCCGCTTTGCGCAAACAGCGCCGCCGCCCGCGCCAAGATCAGCTCACGTTGCTCGTCGTATCCCGCTGCGCGTCCGCGTGCCATTTTTTTGAGAAACAGGGTCGGGGGGCAGCCGCTCAGCGATCGTCAAACGACAGCACGACCTGCGGCGTCATCGGGTGCGCCTGGCAGGTCAGCACGAAGCCGGCGGCCACCTCGTCCTTGGACAGCGCAAAGTTGCGTTCCATGCGCACATCGCCCTCCAGCACCTTGGCACGGCATGTGCCGCACACCCCCGAGGTGCAGGAGTACGGCACCTCCAGCCCGGCGGCAGAGGCCGCGTCCAGGATGCTGGGCTGATCACGGCTGAACTGAATCTCGCGCCGCAGGCCGTCGCGGATGATGACGATGCGGGCTTGCTCGGCGTCGCCGGGGCGGGCTTCGTGCACCACCGCGCCCACGGTCTGGTTGGCAGGCTGGCCCGAGATGCCGGTCGCGGCCGCCGCAACGCCAAAGCGCTCGATGTGGATGCGGGACTCTGGCACCCCCGCCGCCAGCAGCGCGGCCTCGGCCTCGTCGTTCATCTGGAACGGGCCGCAGATGTAGGCCTGCGCAATGCTGGCCGCCGGCAGCACGCTGGCCAGCAGCTCCGCAATCTTGTCGCGGTTCATCAGGCCCATGCTGAGCGGCGAGTCGGTGTGCTCGTCGGAGAACACATGCTGCAAGACCAGCCGCGTCATGTAACGGTTTTTGAGGTCTTCGAGCTCTTCCTTGAACATGGTCGAACGCAGCGAGCGGTTGCCATAGACCAGCGTGAAGCGGCTGTGCGGCTCACGCGCCAGCACCGTCTTCATGATCGACAGGATGGGGGTGATGCCGCTGCCGCCGGCAAAACCAACATGGTGGCGACGCGCCGCTGGATCGAGCGGCACAAAAAACCGGCCCTGCGGCGCCATCACACTGACGCTGTCACCGGGCTGCAAGTGCGCGTTGATCCAGTTGGAAAACACGCCGCCCTTGACTTTTCGCACGCCCACCCGCAGCTCGCCGTCGTCCACGCCGGCACAGATCGAATACGAGCGGCGCAGGTCCACACCCTCGATCGTCTTGCGCAGCGTCAGGTACTGGCCCTGGGTGAAGCCGAAGGCCTCGCGCAAGTCGGGCGGCACGTCGAAAGACACGATCACGGCCTCGGCCGTGTCGGGCTCGACGGTGCGCACACGCAGGGGGTGGAACAAGACACTCATGGCGGGCTTTCAGGAAAAAGTCTGGCAGGTCTGGCAGGTCTGGCGACGCTCAGATCGGCTTGAAGTACTCAAACGGTTCGCGGCAGGCCAGGCAGCGGTAGAGCGACTTGCAGGCGGTGGCGCCAAAGGCCGACAGTTGCTCGGTTTGCAGGCTGGCGCAGCGCGGGCAGGCAATGGCCGGCGTGTTGCGATGGGCGCCCCGGCGCACGATGCGCATCGGCACGCCCACGCTTAAATCCACCGGCCCGGGCGGGGCGATGCCGTAGGCCGACAGCTTGGTCCTGCCGGACTCGCTGATCCAGTCGGTGGTCCAGGCCGGCGCACGGCGCAACGTGACCTTGGCGGGGCCCAGGCCGGCGGTGGTGATCGCCAGCAGGCAGTCTTGCTCGATCACCTCGGTGGCCGGGCAGCCTGAATAGGTGGGGGTGAGCACGATCTCCAGCAGGCTGCCGGGCGCATCGTCGGTGGCGATCACCTCGCGCACCAGCCCCAAGTCACGCACCGACAGCGCCGGCACCTCGGGGTCGAGCACGGTGCCCAACACGGACCAGGCGCGGGCCACGCGGCCGCCGGGTGGCAGCGCGGCGACGGCGGCGTCCAGCGCGGGGCCGCTGAGTTCAAGCCCGACCGCTGCCGGGCCAGTGGATACAGCGCCAGCCAGCGGGTACAGGCTCACCACACGCCTCCGGGGTAGGTGCGCTGCAACTGCTGCAACTCGGCCAGGACGCGGCCCATGTGCTCGCTGTGCACGCCTGCTTTGCCGGTACTGCGAAAGGCGCTGGCCTTGGGTACGGCCAGCGTGGCATCGCTCAAGATCTCGGTCATCTCGGCCAGCCAGGCGGCGTGCAGGTCGGACGCCGCCGGCCCCAGGCCGCTGGCGCGGGCGGCGGCATCCACCGCATCGTCCTCGAACAGCTCGGGCGTGTAGCGCCACAACGCGCTCAGTGCGGTTTCGCAACGGCGGCGAGATTCGGCTGTGCCGTCGCCCAGCCGTACCAGCCATTCGGCCGCATGCTGCTGGTGATACCGGGCCTCTTTGACTGCCTTGCCGGCGATAGCGGCCAACTCGGCATCGCTGGACGTGGCCAGGGCGGCCCACCAGGGCTTGAGCCAGGTGGCCACCATCAGGTTGCGCAGCACGGTGAAGGCAAAGTCACCGCGCGGCAGCTCGACCAGCGTCGGGTTCAGGTAGTCACGCTCGTCGCGCAAAAAGGCGAGCTGGTCCTCGTCGAAGCCCCCCGCACGGCCGGCGTGGGTCAGCACCGCACGCGCCTGGCCCACCAGGTCGAGCGCCATGTTGGCCAGCGCGATGTCTTCTTCAAGCACCGGCGCGTGGCCGCACCATTCGCCCAGGCGCTGGCCCAGGATCAGGCAGGTGTCGCCCAAGCGCAGCAGGTACTGGGTCGAGAGGTCAGGTTGCAGTTGGATCGAGGCTTGCATGGTGTTTTATGCCTGGCTCACATGTGGTCGACTTCGGTCGGCAGCTTGTAAAACGTCGGGTGGCGGTAGACCTTGTCTTCCATCGGGTCGAAGTACATGTCCTTGTCGCCCGGGTCGCTGGCGACGATCTGGTCTGAGCGCACCACCCACACGCTGCTGCCCTCCTGGCGGCGGGTGTAGACATCACGGGCCATCTGGATAGCGAGTTTGGGGTCGGCGGCATGCAGGCTGCCGCAGTGCTTGTGGTCCAGCCCGGCCTTGCTGCGCACAAACACCTCCCAAAGCGGCCATTCGTTGTCGACGGGGTTGTGGATTGAGGGGTCGGTGGTGGCTTCAGTCATGGGGTTCTCCTAGCGGGGGATCAGGCGGCAGCCGCCGCCGGGGGTGCCGCCAGCTTGCGCGCATGCACCAGGGCCGCCTCGCGCACCCAGGCGCCGTCGTCCCAGGCCTTGACCCTTGCGGCCAGGCGCTCGTGGTTCATCGGGCCGTCGCCGCCCACCACGCGCCAAAACTCCGCCCAGTCGATGGCGCCGTGGTCAAAGTGGCCGCGTGCCTCGTTCCACCTCAACTCGGGGTCGGGCAAGGTCACGCCCAGCAGCTTGGCCTGTTCGACCGTGGCGTCGATGAACTTGGCGCGCAGCTCGTCGTTGCTGATGCGCTTGATGCCCCAGCGCATGCTCTGCGCTGAATTCGGGCTCTGGTCGTCCGGCGGGCCGAACATCTGGATCGACGGCCACCACCAGCGGTTCACCGCGTCCTGCACCATCGCTTTTTGCGCGTCGGTGCCCCGCATCATCGTCAGCAGCGCGTCATAGCCCTGGCGCTGATGGAAGCTCTCTTCGCGGCAGATGCGCACCATCGCCCGGGCGTAGGGGGCATAAGAGCAGCGGCAGATCGGCACCTGGTTCATGATCGCAGCGCCGTCCACCAGCCAGCCGATCACGCCCATATCGGCCCAGGTCAGTGTGGGGTAGTTAAAGATCGAGCTGTACTTGGCGCGCCCGGTGTGCAGCGCGTCCACCAGCTGGTCGCGGCTGGTGCCCAGAGTCTCGGCAGCAGCGTACAAATACAGGCCGTGGCCGCCCTCGTCCTGCACCTTGGCCAGCAGGATCGCCTTGCGCTTGAGCGTGGGCGCCCGGCTGATCCAGTTGCCCTCGGGCAGCATGCCAACGATCTCGCTGTGCGCATGCTGGCTGATCTGCCGGGTCAGCGTCTTGCGGTAGTTATCGGGCATCCAGTCCTTGGCCTCGATGAAGTCGCCGTCGTCGATGCGGGCGTCAAAGCGCTGCTGCAGCAGCATCTCTTCGGTGGACCTGACAGCCTTGGGCCGGCTGTCGGCGTCCGGGCTGCCGTCCTTGCCGATCGCGTCCATTGATTGGGTGTACATGGGGACTTTCGTGTTTCGGATTGAACAGGTGAAGGCGGGTTGCGGAACTCAGAGCGTGCGCTGGTCGATCACGCGGCGCGCCTTGCCCGTCAGGCTGCGCTCCAGTGCGTCAGGTGCACAGACGTCCACCTGGGCCGTGACGCCGCACAGCGTCTTGATGCGGTGCTCCAGCGTGTAGGCGATCTCGGCCACGTCGGCGTGTGCATGCTGCGGCGCCAGTTCGCAGCGCACCTTGAGCTTGTCGAGCTGGCCGTTGCGGGTGACCACCAACTGGTACTGGCCCGACAGTTGGCCGTGCTGCAGCACGATCTCCTCGATCTGGGTCGGGAAAAGGTTGACGCCGCGGATGATCAGCATGTCGTCCGAGCGACCGACGATCTTGCCCATGCGGCGGAACGACCGCGAGGTCGGCGCCAGCAGACGGGTCAGATCCCGCGTGCGGTAGCGGATGATCGGCAGCGCCTCTTTGCTGAGCGAGGTGAAGACCAGTTCACCGTCGCTGCCGTCGGGCAGCACTGCGCCGGTTTCGGGGTCGATGATCTCGGGGTAGAAGTGGTCCTCCCAGATCACCGGGCCGTCTTTGCTCTCGATGCACTCGCAGGCCACGCCCGGGCCCATCACTTCGGACAGGCCGTAGATGTCGACGGCGTCGATCGCGGCGGCATTCTCGATGTCTCGCCGCATGGCCTCGGTCCAGGGCTCGGCGCCGAAGATGCCTATCGCCACCGACATTGCCGCCGGGTCCAGCCCCTGGCGCCGAAATTCTTCGATGATCACCTGCATGTAGCTGGGCGTGACCATGATGATGTCGGGCTTGAAGTCGGTGATCAGCTGCACCTGTTTTTCGGTCTGGCCGCCCGACATCGGCACCACCGTGCAGCCCAGGCGCTCGGCGCCGTAGTGCGCGCCCAGGCCGCCAGTGAACAAGCCGTAGCCGTAGGCCACATGCACCATGTCGCCCGGCCGGCCGCCGGCAGCGCGGATGCTGCGGGCGCCCAGGTCGGCCCAGGTGCTGATGTCCTTGGCGGTGTAGCCCACCACGGTGGGCTTGCCGGGGGTGCCGGACGAGGCATGGATGCGCGAGACGTGCGCCTTTGGCACCGCGAACATGCCAAACGGGTAGTTGTCGCGCAGGTCCTTCTTGGTCGTGAACGGGAACTTGGCCAGGTCGGCCAGCGTCTTGCAGTCGTCCGGCTGCACCCCGGCCGCATCAAACGCTGCGCGGTAATGCGGCACCTTGTCGTAGGCGTGTTGCAGTGTCTGGCGCAGCCGCTGCAACTGCAGCGCGGTGATCTCGTCACGGCTGGCAGTCTCGATCGCGTCGAGCTCACCGGGGGCGGGTTGGCGCTGGGGCATTGGGGTTCTCCGGGATCTCGGCGGGAAGTGGGCGCGAACAGGACGGCAATGTGGCGGCAACTGGGCGGCAACTCGGCGTGATTGGACTGGGGCAGGCGGGCTGGGTTGGTCAGCGCCGCCGGGTCAGTCCAACACCACCACCGGCTTGCCCCGTGCGGTGTACGACCGGCCGCGGAACAGTGCAATGCGCTCGCCGCGTTGGTTGCATACCTCGCTGTCGTACAGGCCGGTGCGGCCGCCCTTGGCCACCTCGGCGCAGGTGGCGGTCAACACATCGCCCAGCCGGCCCGGCGCCAGCAGATCGACTGCGAAGCCCGACGCCACGGTCAGCTCGTTGTAGGAATTGCAGGCAAACGCAAAGCTCGAATCGGCCAGCGTGGCGCTCAGCCCGCCGTGGCAGATGGCGTGACCGTTGAGCATGTCTTGCCGCACCGTCATGCACACCACCGCCCGGCCCGGCGCCACGTCGACCACCTGCATCCCCAGCATCTGGCTGGCGTGATCGTCGGCCAGCATGGCGTCGCGCACCTGCTCGGCAAGCTGCTGGGGGCTGGGGACGGGCATGGGCATGGGCATGGGCATGGGCGGATGATCCTTGTGGATCGATTCGTGGCGGGCTAAAAATTTTTGATGCGGTGATTCAGAAACACTTTCGACCAACCGGTCGGTCAATCATAAAAGCTGACGCCGCCTGTTGCAAGTCCAATGAACCCGCACAAACCCGCAACGGGCAGCGCGAGCCCGCAACCGGCCGCGCCAGCCTGCGTCGTTTCGCATCCAACCGCACTTGCCCGCACCCGTCGCGCAACCCGCCAGCAGTGGGCAACGCAACCTGCTGGCTTCGCAGTGCCGGACACGCACGCTGCGCCGGACGCGCCGGTGTCAAAAAGACCGCCTACAGCGACAATGCGCGATTGTTCTGTCCAGCCGCCCCGCGGCGCCCGCCATGCCCGATACCCCCGATTTGCCCTCGACGCCCGCTGCTGTGTCGGCCGACGCACCCGCCACCTCGCCGTCTGGCGCCGCCGCCGCCGCGGTGGCGTCGCAGGCGCCCGCCGACGCAAGTGCGCTGCCTGACGCAGTCGCCGCGCCGGCATCTGACACAGCGGTGCCCGCCGACGCTACAACCACACCGGTGGCGTCAACGGCCGAGTCCGGTGACGGCGAGACCATGTTGGCGGCCGATACCCACCCGCCGGACGCAGCACCGGGCCCAGCAACCGACGCCACACCCGCCAAAGCCGCCCGCGACCTGACCCCAGCGGCCTGCGCCGAGTTGCTCAAGCAGCATTTCCCTGCACTGTTTGCCGGCCCGCCCAAACCCCTGAAGCTGCGCATCCAGGCCGACATCGCCCAGCGCGCGCCCGGCGTGTTCAGCAAGGCCTCGATGTCAGCGTTTTTTCGCCGCTACACCGGCAGCACCGCGTACCTGATCGCGCTGGGCAAGGCCAGCCAGCGGTTTGACCTGGACGGCCAGCCAGCAGGCGAGCTGAGCGAAGAACACCGCCAGCTGGCGCGTGACGAACTGACCCGGCGCCGCCAGGTCACCCGCGAGCGCGAGCAGCAGGTCCAGGTGCAACAGCAGGCGCAGCAGGCGGAATTGCTGCAGGCGCGCCAGGCCCGTTTGGCGCTGCTGCGCGACTTTGAGCGCACGACGCTGACGCCCGCCAATTTTTGCGCCCTGAAAGGCCTGACACCGGAGGCGCTGGAGCCGCTGCTGGCCCAGGCCCGCCTGGACGCTGCCGAGGCGCCGCCGCCGCGGGCCTGGCAGCCCGACGACCGACGTGGGCCCCGAAGCGACGACCGCGACAGCCGGGGCGGCCCGCGCCCGCCACGGTCGGACCACCGCCCGGCCGGTGCCGCTGGCCGTCCGGACAACAGCGGCGACCGCCGGCCTGACGCACGCGGCGATACACGCCCAAACGCACGACCGGACGCACGACCGGACGCACGACCCGACGCGCGACCCGGCGCGCGCCCTGACCCACGCGCTGACGCACGCCCGGGTGCGGGACCGGGTTCACGCCCAGACGCACGGTCGGATGGCCGTCCCGACAACCGTGCGGATCACCCGCGTGCGGAGGCCCCTGGTGCGGATGCCTCTCGTGGGGAGGCCTCTCGTGCGGATGCCCGTCCCGGCGGTCGGCCTGACGCCCGTCCCGGGGGCCGCCCTGGCGGCCGCCCGTCGGGCCGTCCCACCGAGCGCTGAGCCGCAGTCCGGCCCAGCGTCGGACCGGCTCAGCCCCGGTGCAGCGTCTGCGCCAGCGCCCAGGCCTGCTCGGCCAGTGGCCGGGCCCGGCGGCCGGCCTCCAGCGCCTGCGGGCTGGACGCATTGCCCTGCAGCGCCCGGGACATGATGCCCTGCAGGATACCGGCCAACCGGAACATGTTGAACACGATGTAGTAGCCCCATTCGTCAGCGCTGATCTGGCGGTCAGTCTGGGCCGTGCGCCGCAAATAGGTTTGCAGGTAACTCGCCTCATCCGGGATGCCGAGTGCCGCCAGGTCGGCACCCGCCAGGCCGCGTGCGGTGGGCCCGTTGTGCATGTGCCAGGTCATGCAGTGGTAGGCAAAGTCCACCATCGGGTCGCCCAGCGTGGACAGCTCCCAGTCCAGCACCGCCAGGATGCGCGGCTCGGTGGGGTGGAACATCACGTTGTCGAGCCGGTAGTCGCCGTGCACGATGCGGGTCGGCCCCTCAGGCGGCAGGTGCTGCGGCAACCAGGCTATCAATGACTCCACGGCGGGTATCAACTCGGTCTCGGCGGCCCGGTACTGGCCGATCCAGCGCTTGACCTGGCGCGCCAGGTAGCCGCCCACCTTGCCGTAACCATCCAGCCCCACGGCCGACGGGTCAACCCGGTGCAGCGCGGCGATCACGCGGTTCATCTCGTCGTAGATCGCGCTACGTTCGGTGGGCGTCATGCCAGGCAGGGTCGGGTCCCACAGCACCCGGCCCTCGATGCAGTCCATCACATAAAACGAGGTGCCGATGACCGCCGGGTCCTCGCACAGCACATGGGCGCGGGCCACCGGCACCTCGCTTGCGTGCAGCGCGCTGATGACACGGAACTCGCGGTCCACCGCATGGGCGGACTGCAGCAGCACACCCGGCGGCTTGCGCCGCAACACATAGCGCAGGCCATCGGCCGCCGTCAGCCGGAAGGTCGGGTTGGACTGCCCACCCTTGAACTGCTCGACCTGCAGCGGCCCGGCCGCCAGCGCGGGCATGTGGGCCTGCAGGTAAGCACTGAGCGCCGCCTCGTCGAATGCGTGCTGCGCAGAGACCGGGCGGGTGCCGCTGAACTGTGCATAGTGGTCGGCAGGCCGGGTAGCGGCGGGTTGATCGCTCATCAGGGTTCTCCAAAAGGTGGGTACAAAAACAGGGCGTTCGCCGCAGGCCTGTCAGCTTGATACCGGGTCGGCCAGCAGGCCCAGCAACAGCGGCCGGGCCAGCACCGGGGCCAGCGCTTGGCGTCGCTCGGCGGGCACCCAGTGGTCGATCTCGGCCAGGGCGTTGACCAAGCCGCCGATCAACTGGGCCGCTACCGCAGGGTCGATCAGGCGCACGCTGCCGTCCACCATGCCGGCGCTGACGATGGCAGCAAAGCGCTCGCCCAGCCGGTTCATGGTGTTGAACTTCTGCCAGCGCAAGGCGCCGGGCAGCTCGGACCAGACGGTCAGCCTGAGCACCGGGCCCAGACAGTCGCCCGGGCTGCCGGCCAGTGCCGGGTCGTGTGCGGCCACCAGCGGCACGGTGGCGGCCACCAGTTGCTGCCAGCCGCTGCCACCTTGCGCCATCGCAGCCAGTTGCAGCCGCCGGATCAAGGCAAAGCTGCGCTCGAAACAGTCATCGACCAAGGCCTCTTTGGTGTCGTGGTGGTGGTAAAACGAGCCCTTGGTGAGCGCCAGCGTGGCGGCAATGCGCTCGACCGACGCCCCGCCGACGCCGTGGTCGTTGATCAGGCGGGTGGCGGTGCGCAGGTAGGCATCGCGCAGGGCGTCGGCGCTTGAGGCGTCGGTCGGGTTGGCGGTCGGGCTCGCGGTCGGGCTGATGATCGGGTTGGCAGCGCGCACGGCTTGCAGCGGCGGCCACACCGTGCCGACCTGGCAGGTTGGCGCAACTGGCCAAGGCTGGTCGGCTGCGGCCATGCCGTGCAGCAGGATATCGCTCATCGATGCCGCCACCCGTGGGTAGTCCACCGGCTCGTATCGGCCCAACCAGGCGCGGGCCCACAACACCTCAGCCAGCAGCAAATGGGTGCGGGCGTTCAGCGCACGGCGGCTGTCGGTGCCGACGTCGGCCGGGCCTTGGCGCAGCAGCCGGCGCAGGTGGCGGAACATCTCGACGTAGGCGGCAAACACCGGCTCGGCCTGGGCCGGCGGCAGCGCGCGCATGTCGCCAAAAAAAATCAGCTCGGGCCGCCGTCGCTCGGCCACGTCACCCATCAGCGCCACAAAGCCATGCACAAAAGCGCGTATGCGCCCGGCCAGGCTGTCTGCGGCCGCGGCTTGGGCAATCACACCGTCCATCGCGGCAATGCTGCGCACCAGGCAAGCGAAGACGAGGTCTTCTTTCTTGCGGTAGTAGTAGGTCAGGCTGTTGGTGGCCAGGCCCACGCTGTCGGCCACCTCGGCCAACGTGCCGGCCTTGATGCCGCGCCGGTTGAACAGCCGCGCCGCGCCGTCGAGGATCAGCTCGCGCTTTTCGGCAAAGCGAGGCGTGGATTTGGACGCGGCGGTCATGGAGTCAGCCGCAACGACAGCCGCAACGGCAGCCGCCACCGCAGCTGCCACAGCAGCCGCCGGCAAGGCGGACGACGGCTGTCGATGCAGCACGGCTCATGCGCGGGGCACCAGGCCGTCGAGCAACTGTGCAAAAGCCTGCGGCTGGTCCACCATCACATGGTGGTCGGCGTCGGGCAGCTCCAGCACCGTGGTGCCGGGCGGGGCCAGCGCCACGGCATGGGCCATCAGCTCGGGCGTGATCAGGCCCGACCGACCCCCACGCACCAGCGTGACCGGGCAGCGCGCCTGTTTCAGGTCGCGGTACGGCCGGCCAAAGTCGAAATGCCGAAACTGGAACGGGTCGAAGCGCCAGACCCAACCCGGCTGGCCCTGCGGACCGGCCACGGGTTTCAGGCCACGCCGCGCGATGACGTCGGCGATGAACGGGTGCGCACAGCCCTGCGGCGGCAGGAACCGAAAACGCATCAGGGCCTCGGCCTCGCTGCCGTAGACCCGGGCCGACCGCAGGTTCTCCGCGCGGTGGCGGCGCTTGCCGTCCACACCCGGCGGCGGGCGCAGTGGGGTGTCGACGATCACGGCGCGGGCCAGCCGGTGGCCAAAACGCGCCGCCAGATTCATCAGCGGAAACCCGCCGAACGAATGCGCCACGACCGTGGGCGCCACCTGGGCATTGAACAAGCCGCTAGCCTCGGCCACGGCCAGCGCC
Source organism: Betaproteobacteria bacterium (assembly GCA_031394235.1). GTDB lineage: Bacteria > Pseudomonadota > Gammaproteobacteria > Burkholderiales > Burkholderiaceae_C > Pseudaquabacterium. The sequence goes on along the minus strand of JANMXG010000341.1, from coordinate 8,730 downwards.
TCGTCGGCCCACTGTGCCACGCTGTATTGGGTGCGCCAGCCCGACCCGCCCATGCCCGAAAAACTCATCGCCACCACCCGGCGGCCGGCCTTGAGTTGCGGCGCGATGAAACTGAACCAGTCTGCATGGGCACCGTTGCCGTGCAGCAGCAGCAGGCCCGGATCGCCGGCACGGCCCCAGGCCAGGGTTTCGATCGGCGCGCCCTGCACGGTCACCGTGCTGCGCTCGGGCAGGTCGGCGATGGCTGCCTGGAACCAGGCCGGCGCGTCGGGCACCGCGCCGCCAAACGCAGCCAGCGGCGGTGGGTGGTGCGGGGGATGGCTGCGGTGCGGCATCGGGGCTGCTCAGCGCCGCGCCGCCAGCGCCTGCGTCACCTCGTTCCCCCCTTGCGCCGCGCCGCTTGCCGGCACCTGCTCGCCCTGACGGTCACTGACCTGGACCCAGGCGGCGGCCAGTTGCTCGGGCACGTCGGCCCCCATGCCCAGATGCAGACCGTGGGTCAAGGTGATGTGCGCGGCCTCGAAGGTGCCGGCGCCGGCACAGGCGATGGCGCGGTTGGGCGCGTCGGTGCAGGCCAGCCACAACATCGCCGGCACCACCGCCTCGGGCTTGAGCGCGTCCAGTACTGCGGGCGGCAACAGGCCCTCGGTCATGGCGGTGGCGGCCGTGGGGGCCAGGCAGTTGACGCGGATGTCGTTTTTGGCGCCCTCGATCGACAGCGTCTGCATCAGGCCGACCAGCGCCATCTTGGCCGCGCTGTAGTTGGATTGGCCAAAGTTGCCGTACAGGCCGGACGACGAGGTGGTCATCACGATGCGGCCGTACTTTTGCGCCGACATGATCGGCCACACCGCCTGGCAGCAGTGCACCGCACCCATCAGGTGCACATCGATGACCCGCCGAAAGTCATCGATCGTCATCTTGGCAAAGCTTTTGTCGCGCAGGATGCCGGCGTTGTTGACCAGGATATCGACACGGCCCCAGGCAGCCATCACGTCTGCCACCATCGCGCCCACCGCGGCGGCGTCAGTGACCGATGCACCGTTGGCCATCGCCTGGCCGCCCGCCGCCACGATCTCGTCGACCACAGCCAGGGCGCTGCGGGGCACACCGTCAGCGCCCGCCAGGTCATTGACCAGCACCCGTGCGCCGCGTGCGGCCAGCGCCAGGGCATGCGCCCGGCCCAGTCCGCCGCCAGCGCCGGTCACGATGGCCACACGGCCGGTGAAATCAATCGTCATGGGATGAATTTTCAGGTTTGGAGGTTATGGTATGGCCAGCCCGGGCTTTATACCGTAAGTACCAATGGTGTTGCCGTCCCTGGCTTGGAAAGATGCGGATGTCTTTTCGTATCCTGCCACACCCCCACCCCAGCACCGAGGAAACACTATGGAATTGTTCGATCTGAAAGGCCAAGTGGCCATCGTCACCGGCTCGTCACGCGGTATCGGCCGGGCCATCGCCGAGCGGCTGGCCGAGCACGGTGCCAAGGTGGTGATCTCGTCGCGCAAGCAAGATGCCTGCGACGCCGTGGCCGACGCCATCAACGCCCGGCACGGTGCCGGCACCGCGCTGGCCGTGGCCGCCAACATCTCCAACAAGGCCGCGCTGCAGGCACTGGTGGACCAGACGATGGCGGTGCATGGCCATATCGACACCCTGGTATGCAACGCCGCCAGCAACCCGTACTACGGGCCGATGGCCGGCATCGCCGACGAGCAGTTCCGCAAGATCCTGGACAACAACATCGTGGCCAACAACTGGCTGGTGACGATGGTCTCGCCGCAGATGATGTCGCGCCGCGACGGCTCGATCATCATCGTCTCGTCGATCGGCGGCTTGCGGGGGTCGTCGGTGATTGGCGCCTACTGCATCAGCAAGGCGGCCGACATGCAGCTAGCGCGCAACCTGGCGGTGGAGCTCGGCCCGCACAATGTGCGGGTCAACTGCATCGCACCCGGCCTGATCAAGACCGACTTTGCCAAGGCGCTCTGGGATAACCCCGATGCGCTGGCCGCGCGCAACGCCGAAACCCCGTTGCGCCGCATCGGCGAGCCCGACGAGATCGCCGGCGCGGCGGTCTACCTGGCCGCGCCCGCCAGCCGCTTCATGACCGGCCAATCGCTGGTGATCGACGGCGGTGTGACGATCTGACAGGTACCGCCGCCCGGCGCCTGGCCTGACACCGGGCCTGGGCGGGCCCCCGGTGGGCGGGTCACGCAAAATGCGGGCAATATGCCTGCGCCGTCCCTGACCTGGATCGATGAGCACAGCCCGCTGCCGCCCACCGCACTGGCGCTCGGGCCGGGCAGCGATGCCCCTGGTCTGCTGGCTGTCGGCGGCAGCGTCACGCCCAAGCGGCTGGAGGAAGCCTACCGGCTGGGCGTGTTCCCGTGGTACAGCCCGGGCGATCCGCCGCTGTGGTGGACCCCGGACCCCCGCATGGTGCTGCCGGTGGCCGGGTTCAGGCTGTCGCACAGCCTGCGCAAGACGCTGCGGCGTTTCATCCGCGATCCGCGCTGCGAGGTCCGCATCGACTCGGCCTTTCGCCGCGTCATGGCCGCCTGCGCAGACACCCCCCGCGACGGCCAGGGCGGCACCTGGATCGCGCCCGAGATCATCACCGCCTACAGCGCGCTGCATGACGCCGGCCGGGCCCACAGCGTCGAGACCTGGGTGGACGGTGAACTGGTCGGTGGCTTGTACGGCGTGGGCATCGGTGCGATGTTTTTTGGTGAGTCGATGTTTGCGCACCGCAGTGACGCGTCCAAGATCGCGCTGGCCGCGCTGGTTGCTTTCTGCCGCGCCCACGCGATCACGCTGATCGACTGCCAGCAGCGCACCCGGCACCTGGCCAGCTTGGGTGCGCACGAGATCAGCCGCCGTGCTTTTGAGGCCCACCTCGCCCTCACCCTGGGGGTGCCGGCACCGGCGGCCTGGACCTATCATCCCCGGATGTGGGCGGCACTGGACCTGGCGCCGATTGAGCCTGGTAGCCTTGCTGATATTCCGCCCGAAGCCCCCCCAGAAACCCCGTCAGACACTCCGTCCGCCCCCCGAGCAGGCCAGCCTTGACCCACCCGAAAGAGCTACCGCTGGCGTCCTTGCAGTTTTACGCCACCGCGCCCTACCCGTGCAGCTACCTGCCGGACCGGCTGGCCCGGTCGCAGGTGGCCACACCCAGCCACCTGATCAACGCGGATGCCTACTCCAGCCTGGTGGCCAACGGCTTCCGGCGCAGCGGGATGTTCACCTACCGGCCCTACTGCGACAGCTGCCGTGCCTGCGTGCCGCTGCGCGTGCCCGTCGCCAGCTTTGCGCCCACCCGCAGCCAGCGCCGGGCCTGGACGCAGCACCAGGGCCTGAAGTCTCGGGTGTTGCGCTTGGGTTTTGTGGCGGAGCACTACCAGCTCTACCTGCGCTACCAGTCCGGCCGGCATTCGGGTGGCGGCATGGACCACGACAGCGTTGACCAGTACACCCAGTTCCTGCTGCAGAGCCGGGTCAACTCGCGGCTGGTCGAGTTTCGCGACGCCAGCGAGGACGGCAGCGGCACGCTGCGCATGGTAGCCATCGTCGATGTGCTGAGCGACGGGATCTCGGCCGTCTACACCTATTACGACCCCGACTCCAAAGGCAGCCTGGGCACCTACGGCGTGCTGTGGCAGATCGAGCAGACCCGCCAGCTCAATCTCGCGCACCTCTACCTCGGCTACTGGATCGCGCAAAGCGGCAAGATGGCCTACAAGGCCGGGTTCGGTCCGCACCAGGTGCTCAAGGCCGGACGCTGGGACTGGGACGAAACCAGACCTGGCGTCGGTGCGGCCTGACCCGCCTGCAGCGGACGCACCTGCGCGTCAGCAATGCTCCCAAAAGCGCTTGTTCCAGGGCCATACATCGATCTCGCGGGAACAACAACTCTGCGGCTGGCGGTGCAGCGTGCCGATCAGTCCCGCAATGTCGTGGGGCCGGGACTGGGGGTAACCCATCGCTTCGGCGTCCTCCTGGTCGTCGGCATCAATCACGCAGTGCACCCCATGAATGCCCTCAGGCCAAAGTTCACGCGCCATCACTTGAGAAATGGCACGCAGCCCGAACTTGCCCACGGCCAGGTCGAGGTGGTCGGCACGGCCCAGCAAACCCGACGTCGAACCCACCAGCACGACCATACCGCGCTTGTGCGGCAGCATGCAGCGTGCGGCTTCCCGGGCCACGATGAAGCCCCCCAGGCAGTTCTGGCGCCAACCCTTCTCAAACGCTGGCACCTCGATATCGATGGCACGGCCAGGACCGAAACTCTGCATTGCGTAGATGACCAGGTCGGGCACACCCTGGTCCGCACTGACCTGTGACATCAGCGACTGAACCGAGCGCTCGTTGATCGCATCACAGCCGTAGGCCCGGACTGCCAGACCGCTTGCCGCGCGGACCTGGTCAACCAACGTGTCCAAGCGTTCTGCATTGCGCGATGCCAACGCCACCTGCATTCCCGCCGCCGCCAGTGTCCTGGCCAGCGCATAACCCAGGCCGGGACCCACGCCAACCACCCAGGCCGTTTCGACACGCCGATCAGACCCTACCGCGGGCTGCCCGGTGTTGACGCCAACGGCTGCACCCACCGGCACAGCGCAGGCACCGGGATCGGCGAGCCTGACGGTGCCAAGCGGTGGCGTGACAGCACCGACCACCACCGTCTGCGCGTGTTGCTGGATACCGGCGGCACACGCCGTACAAAGCCAAAGAACAGCGCCACTGGGCCGAGTGACAGGCTGCGCGAGGTTGTCATCTGGCGCCAGACACCTTGCATCACATCGAGTTGGAACCTTTCACGAACCCCTGCGGCCTGTCACTGTAAATACCAGTCAGCCGGGTTTTGCCCCGTCGACCTTGACCCAGATCAGCCTCGTCAACGCGGCTTGGCGTGCGCCGGCGGTGGCCGGCGTGCGGCGCGCCTCAAATTCAGGCCCGGGGTCAGGCCGGTAGTCGCCGCCTACAATCTGCCGATGGCAATATCCCCTGTTCCCGAGCTCGTGGCCGAGCTGGCCGCTGGCCGCATGGTGATCCTGGTCGACGAAGAAGACCGTGAGAATGAGGGCGATCTGGTGCTGGCGGCCGACCACGTGTCGGCCGAGACCATCAACTTCATGGCCAAGCACGGCCGCGGCCTGATCTGCCTGACGCTGACCCGCGAGCGCTGCGAGCACCTGCAACTGCCGCCGATGGCTGCCCGCAACGGCACCTCGCATGGCACCGCGTTTACCGTGTCGATCGAAGCCGCGCAGGGCGTGAGCACCGGCATCTCGGCCGCCGACCGGGCCCGCACCGTGCAAGCCGCGGTGGCGCGCGACGCCGTGGCGGTCGATCTGGTGCAACCCGGCCACATATTTCCGCTGCAGGCGCAAGACGGCGGCGTGCTGATGCGCGCCGGTCACACCGAGGCCGGCTGCGATCTTTCAGCGATGGCCGGCCTGACACCGGCCGCCGTGATCTGCGAGATCATGAACGACGACGGCACCATGGCCCGGCTGCCCGACCTGCAGGTCTTTGCCAAGGCGCACGGCCTGAAGATCGGCACCATCGCCGACCTGATCGCCCACCGGATCCACAACGAAACTTTGATCGAGCGTGTCGGCGAGCGCGAGATGGTGACGGCGCAGGGCAACTTCCACTGCATTGCTTTCCGCGACCGCTCGGGCGGCCTGCACCTGGCCCTGAAGCACGGCCAATGGGCACCTGGTGACGAGGTGGCGGTGCGGGTGCACGAGCCCTTCACCGCGATGGACTTGCTCGATGTCGGGCGCAGCGGCCATTCTTGGCCCTTGCCCAAGGCATTGGCGGCGATCCAGGCCGCGTCATCGGGCCTGGCCGTGCTGCTGAATTGCGGCAACGATGTGCTGACCCTGCTGCCGCAGGTGCTGCCGCAGCAGGCCGTCCGGCCCGAGCGGGGCATGCAGATGGACCTGCGCACCTACGGCGTGGGTGCGCAAATCCTGCGCGAGTTGGGCATCACCCGCATGAAACTGCTGGGCAGCCCGCGCAAAATGCCCAGCATGATGGGTTACGGGCTAGAGGTCACTAGCTTCGTCGCCGCCGGCCATTGACCGGCCGCAGTCCGCCGCTTTCCACCGCTTTGCGCCGTATTTCGGCAGTCTTCCTAAGGTTTCCATGCAGAACGCCAACAAGGGCGACACCGCGGGCGATGCAGCCCGGCTCGACGGCTCACGGCTGTCGGTCGGCATCGTGCAAGCCCGTTTCAACAGCGGTCTGACCAATGCGCTGGCGCAGGCCTGCCTGACCGAACTGGCCGCACTGGGGGTGCCTGCTGACAACATCCGCCATGTCACCGTGCCCGGCGCGCTGGAGGTGGCGGTGGCACTGCAGGCAATGGCCGAGAGTGACGAGTTCGACGCCTTGATCGCGCTGGGCTGCATCATCCGCGGCGAGACCTACCATTTCGAACTGGTCGCCAACGAAAGCGGCGCCGGTGTCACCCGAGTGTCGCTGGAACACACGCTGCCGGTGGCCAACGCCATCCTGACCGTCGAGAACGAGGCGCAGGCCTGGGCTCGAACCGACGAAAAAGGCCGCGACGCTGCCCGCGTGGCGGTTGAGATGGCCAACCTGCTGGACGACTTGACGTGAACGCCACCCCCTTACCCACTGGCACCGATGATGGCGAGCCCGGCACCGCCGGCCCGACCGGCGCGCCCGCCGCCGCACCGGCCGACAAGCCGGCCGGTGGCGCCAGCCGGCCCGCCCGCAAGCCGCAAGCCAAGTCGACCCGCCGCCGCTCGCGCGAGCTGGCGCTGCAAGGCCTCTACCAATGGCTGGTCAGCGGCGCCGATGGGGCCGAAGTCGAAGCCCATATCCGCGAGCAAGAGGGCTTCGACCGGTGCGACCGGGCGCACTTCGACGCCTTGCTGCACGGCGGCATCCGCGAGGCCGCGGCGCTGGATGCGGTGCTGGCGCGCCATGTCGACCGCAAGACCACCGACCTGTCGCCGATCGAACACGGCGTGCTGATGATCGGCGCCTACGAGTTGACCCACTGCATCGACATCCCGTACCGGGTGGTGATCAATGAGGCGGTGGAACTGGCCAAGAGCTTTGGCGGCACCGACGGCCACAAGTACGTCAACGGCGTGCTGGACAAGGCCGCCAGCGACTTGCGGCCGGTCGAGGTCAAGGCCCGCAACGACGCACGCCGCGCCGGTTGATCGGCGCCAGCAGCGCACGATCACCCCCACACCCTGATCGCCCCGACGACCTGACGTCCTTGCCATGAAGCTCGCACGGCGGCTTGACCATATCGAGCCCTTCTACGTGATGGAGTGCGCCAAGGCAGCCGCAATGATCGCAGCCAGCCCGGCCTGCGACCCGACCCGGGGCGGCGAGCGCATGTTGTTTCTCAACATCGGCGAGCCAGACTTCACCGCGCCGCCGCTGGTGCAAGAGGCCGCCGAGCGCGCCATCCGGGCCGGCCGCACCCAGTACACCGACGCCACTGGCCTGCCCGCGCTGCGCGAGGCGCTGTCGGGCTGGTACGCCCAGCGTTTCGGGTTGGACATCCCGGCGCGGCGCATCGTCATCACCGCCGGTGCGTCGGCCGCGCTGCAGCTGGCCTGCCTGGCCTTGTTCGAGGCCGGTGACGAGGTGCTGATGCCCGACCCCAGCTACCCCTGCAACCGGCACTTCGTGGCCGCTGCCGAGGCTGTGGCGCGGCTGCTGCCCACTTCCGCAGCGCAGCGCTTCCAGCTCGACGCGGCGGCGGTGGAGCAGGCGTGGGGACCGGCCACCCGTGGTGTGCTGCTGGCGTCGCCCAGCAACCCCACCGGCACCTCGATCCACCCCGACGAATTGCGCCGGATCGACGCCGTGGTCAGCCGCAACAGCGGCGTCACCATCGTCGACGAGATCTACCTCGGGCTGAGCTACGACGACACCTACGGGCGCAGCGCACTGCAACTCGGCCAGCACATCGTGTCGGTCAACAGCTTTTCCAAGTACTTCAGCATGACCGGCTGGCGGCTGGGCTGGATGGTGGTACCCGACGCCCTGGTGGCGCCGATCGAACGGCTGGCGCAGAACCTGTTCATCTGCGCGTCCACCATCGCCCAGCATGCGGCGCTGGCCTGCTTTGCGCCCGAGTCGATTGCCGAATACGAACGCCGCCGGGCCGAGTTCCGCGCCCGGCGCGATTTGGTGGTGCCGGCGCTGAACCGGCTGGGCCTGCGCGTGCCGGTGCTGCCAGACGGCGCGTTTTATGCCTACGCCGACTGCAGCGCCCACAGCGCCGACAGCTGGGACCTTGCCTTCGAGCTGATGCACCGCGCGCATGTGGCGCTGACGCCCGGCCGCGACTTTGGCCGTCATGACCCGAAGCGCTGGCTGCGCCTGTCCTTTGCCAGCAGCCGCGAGCGGCTGGACGAGGCGTTGCACCGCTTGCAGCGTGTGCTGGCGTGAGGGCCGGGTGCAGGCTCTGTGCCTGGCCGTGATCACGAACCCCGTCCCCTGAGGCGCCCTTCCCCATGAACCAGGATTTTTCGATCATCACGCTGGTGCTGCATGCCAGCTTTGTGGTGCAGTTGGTGATGGTCGGTTTGCTGCTGACCTCGCTGGCCAGCTGGACCGTGATCTTCTCCAAGCTCTTCGGCCTGCGCCGATTGCGGCGCGGCAACGATGCGTTTGAGCAGGAGTTCTGGTCCGGCAAGAACCTGAACGACCTGTTCA
>JANMXG010000340.1:0-10717 GCA_031394235.1 Betaproteobacteria bacterium | reverse complement strand
GATCCACGTGGCCGGCCGAGTCGACCCGATCAACGACATCGAGATCATCCAGACCGAGCTGTGCCTGGCCGACCTGGGCACCGTGGACAAAAGCCTGCACCGCTATGTCAAGGCCGCGCGCTCGGGCAACGACAAGGAGGCCGCGGCGCTGGTCAAGGTGCTTGAGAAATGCCAGGCCGCACTGGACCAGGCCCAGCCGGTGCGCGGCATCGACTTCACCAAGGAAGAGCGCGTGATCCTGAAGCCGCTGTGCCTGATCACCGCCAAGCCGGCGATGTTCGTGGCCAACGTGGCCGAGGACGGCTTTGTGGGCAACCCGTTTCTCGACCGCCTGACCGAGTACGCGGCCAAACAGAACGCGCCGGTGGTGGCGATCTGCGCCAAGACCGAGGCCGAGTTGTCGGAGATGGCCGACGAGGACCGCACGATGTTCCTGGCCGAGATGGGCCAGGACGAGCCGGGCCTGAACCGGCTGATCCGCGCCGGCTTCAAGCTGCTGGGGCTGCAGACCTACTTCACCGCTGGCGTCAAGGAGGTGCGGGCCTGGACCATCCATGTCGGCGACACCGCACCGCAAGCCGCCGGCGTGATCCACACCGATTTCGAGCGCGGTTTCATCCGCGCCCAGACCATCGCCTACACCGACTTCATCGCCTTCAAGGGCGAGCAGGGCGCCAAAGACGCGGGCAAGATGCGCGCCGAAGGCAAGGAGTACGTCGTCAAGGACGGCGACGTGCTGAACTTCCTGTTCAACGTCTGACGCACACTGGCGGGATGAATCCCCTGCCCGTTCCGCTGCTGTCGTGCCGGTTGTCGCGCCGGTTGTCGCGCAAGTCCCCGCGCCGGTCGCCAGGATCCCGATGACACCGCCCGACCCCGAGCCCACCTTGCAAGCCACGTCCGGCCTCGAAGGCTGGGCGGGCGACGCCATGTCAGGTCGTGCGCGGGGCGGGCCGGGCCGCCCACCTGGAGGCGGACTGCTGTGGCCGATGCTGCTGACGGCGTTGGGCTACTTTCTGGTGAGCAAGGCGGCGTTGCTGTTGGCGATACCGCCGGGCTATGCATCGCCGCTCTACCCCAGCGCGGGGCTGGCCTTGGCGGCCACCCTGGTCTATGGCCTGCGCATCCTGCCCGGCGTGGCGCTGGGCGCGCTGGCGGTCAATGTACCGGTCACGCCGCTGCGCGGGCTGGCCGATCTGTCCGCACTGTGGCTGCCCCTGATCACGGCGCTGGGGGCGGCGCTGCAGGCCGGCGTTGGCACGGCGCTGGTGCGCTGGCGGGTGCGTGGCCCGTTGCTGCTGGGCGAACCGCGCGACGTCGCTGCGTTTTGCCTGTTGGGCGGGCTGCTGGCCTGCACCATCAATGCGTCGCTGTCCACGCTGGCCCTGTCGGTGGCCGGTGTGGTGCAGCCGGGTGCTCGTGCTTTCAACTGGTGGACCTGGTGGGGCGGCGACACGCTGGGGGTGCTGATCGGTGCGCCGATCGCCCTCACGCTGATCGGCCAGCCCCGCGCTGATTGGGCTGCCCGTCGCATCTCGCTGGGCCTGCCGCTGCTGATGGCCACGGCGCTGCTGGCGGCCGCCACCACGCTGGTAACCCGCTGGGACACCGAGCGCAGTCAGCACACCTTCACGCGCGATGCCGCCACCTTGGGCGCCACGCTGGACTCGGAAATGCGCCAATCGCTGTACGCCCTGGAGGCGATCCACGGCCTGTTCATCGGCTCGGACGAGGTGTCGGACGACGAGATGCAACGGGTGGCGGCAACGTGGCTGGCGCTGCCGATCCAGTTGCAGGCGCTGGGCTTCAGCCAACGTGTGGCAAGGTCTGATCTGGCGCGCTTCGAGGCGCGGGTGGCCCGCCAGCTGGGCCGGTCGTACCAGGTCTTTGACCGCTCCGACCGCGCCGCAGCCGACCCGGACGTGGTCGCCATCCGCTTTGTCGAACCGACGGCCAGCAACCAGGCGGCACTGGGCCTGAACGCACTGTCGGTACCGGCAGCGCGTGACGCCATTCAGCGCAGCGCCCGTGATGACAAACCCGCCGCCACAACGGGTTTTCGGCTGACCCAGGAGCGCGAGAACCAGGCCGGCGTGGTGGTGTACCGCGCGCTGTACCGGGCAGCGTCAGGCTCGTTGCCCCAGGACTCGAACAGCGGCCAGCCGCCACCCGCCCAGCGCGCTGCTGCACTCAGCGGTGTGGTGTTTGTGTCGCTGCGCATGCAGCAATCGGTGGCTGCGGCCTTGCGCGGTGCACCCGCCTACCTGCGCTGGTGCCTGATGGAGCAAACCGCCGACGGCACCGGCCGGAACCGGCTGGCCGGCACTGACGGTTGCAACACCGCAGCCCCCGCCGCGCTGCACCACGAAAGGCCGATCGACTTTGCCGGCCAGCGGTGGTTGCTGCGTGTCGATGCCGAACTGGGCAACGTGCCCGACGCCGGTTTTGCCAACGCCTGGCTGTTCTCCTTTGTCGGCCTGCTGTCCGCGGCGATGCTGGCCGCGCTGCTGCTGTTGGTGACCGGCCGCACCCGACGCATCGAAGCCGCGGTGGATGCCCGCACCCGCGATTTGCAACGCGAAGTGGCCGAACGCCAGCGCGCCGACAGCGCGCTGCGCGAAAGCGAGCAGCGTTTCAGAAACATCTTCGACCAGGCGCCGATCGGCATCATCTACACCGACCTGGCGGGCCGGGTGCGGGATGCCAACCCCAAGCTGCGCGAGATGATCGGCTACAGCGTGGACGAGCTGGCCCTGCACACGCTGGGCGAGCTGACGCACGACGATGACCGCACCGAGACCGCGCTCGACCTGGCACGGCTGCTGCAGGGCGGTCTGCCCATGGTGCAGCGCCGCAGCCGGCTGCGGCGCGGCGACGGCCAGACGCTGTGGGTGCACATGAACCTGAGCGCGCTGCGCGGCCCCGATGGCCAGCCCCAGCGGCTGGTGGCGGTGGTCGAGGACATCACCGAGCGGCGCCTGCGCGAGGACGCCGAACTCGGCCGCCACCAGGCCGAGACCGCCAACCGCGCCAAGAACGAATTCCTGTCCCGCATGAGCCACGAGCTGCGCACGCCGCTCAACGCCATGCTGGGCTTTGCCCAGCTGCTTGACCTGGACCGCCGGCCCGCGCTGGCGCCACACCAGATGGCCTGGGTGGCGCAGGTGCTCAAGGCCGGCTGGCACCTGCTGGAGATGATCAACGACACGCTGGATTTGTCGCGCATCGACGCCGGCATGATGCGGATGAGCCTGGCACCGATCGACCTGGGGCCGCTGGTGGCGCACTGCGCAGCGATGGTCGAGCCGGCTGCTGTCCGGCGCGGCATCACGCTGCAGGTGCAGCTGGCCGCCGATGCGCACCATGTGCTGGGCGACGAGACCCGGCTCAAGCAGGTCATCAGCAACCTGCTGTCGAACGCCGTCAAGTACAACAACCCCGGTGGCCGGGTCGAGGTCAGCACCCGGCGTGCCGCCGACAACCGGCTTGAGGTGCGGGTGCTCGACACCGGCTTGGGCCTGAGCCCGGCGCAGATGACCGAGCTGTTCCAGCCCTTCAACCGCCTGGGCCGCGAGAACAGCGACACCGAGGGCACCGGCATCGGCCTGGTGATCAGCCGCCGGCTGGCCGAACTGATGGGCGGCGACCTGCACGCCGAGAGCCTGACCGGCCAGGGCGCGACCTTCGTGCTGACGCTGCCGGCGATCGAAGCCGAGGCCGGTGTGGCGGCCGGCGAGGCCGCCGCCGAGACCAGCGCCACACGCTACCGCCACCGCCGGGTGCACTACATCGAGGACAACGAGACCAATGTCGAGGTGATGCGCGGCATGCTGGCGCAGCGGCCGCAGGTGACGTTGTCGGTGTCCACGCTGGGCCTGGACGGCCTGCAGGCGGTGCGCCAGCTGCGCCCCGACCTGATCTTGCTGGACATGCACCTGCCTGACGTGGACGGGCTGGAGTTGCTGCGCCAGTTGCAGCGGGACCCGGCCTGCGCCGACATCCCGGTGGTGGTGGTGTCGGCCGACGCCACACCGGGCCGGATCGAGGACGCATTGGCCGCCGGCGCACGCCACTACCTCACCAAACCGTTGAACCTGGCGGGCTTCCTGGCGGTGCTGGACGAGCAGCTCGAGGCGATGGACACCCGGTTCGGCTGATCGCCCATCCGGCAGGTTCGCCGCGGTCGGCGGGCTGCGACCCGTTTCAGTGCACCCCAGGGCCGCATCCGCCAGCCTCCGGCACCATGCCGAGGCATAAAACCCCAGTTGGCCGCGCCCAAACAGCGGCACAACTCTTGCGTCAAATCGGGTCACGGTGCAACGGCGCACCGTGTCTGTCCGGCAAGCCTTGCCGCGGCACCCGGCACACCTGCTGTCGCCCAGGCGGTCTCTACGCCTTTGCCACCACCCCACCATGTCGTCATTCAAAACCTTCCTCCAGACGGGTCACGCGCCCACGCTGTTTGCGTCGTTTTTCTATTTCGCGTTTTCGTGTTGCATCTGGGTGCTGAACGGCGCGATGGCGCCGTTCATCAGCGAGACCTTCTCGCTCAGCCCGGCACAAAAAGGCCTGATGCTGTCGGTGCCGATCATTGCGGGCGCGCTGATGCGCTTTCCGCTGGGCCTGCTGTCGCAGTACATCGGCCGAAAAAACGCCACGCTGGTGGAGATGGCGCTGATCGCCGTGGCCATGTTGTACGGTTTTTTCATGGTGCACAGCTTCAACGACCTGCTGGCGATGGGCGTACTGCTGGGCATTGCCGGCGCCAGCTTCGGCGTGGCCTTGTCGCTCGGCTCGGGCTGGTTTCCGCCACAGCACAAAGGCCTGGCGATGGGCCTGGTGGGTGCGGGCAACGTCGGCACTGCCGTGTCGGTGCTGGTGGCGCCGCCGCTGGCGCAGTGGCTGGGCTGGCAGGCGGTATACGGCGTGGCGGCAGCCGCCATCCTGCTGCCGATGGTGGTGATGGTCGTCCTGGCCAAGGAGCCGCCCGATGTGGACGCACACGCCGGCCTGCGCGAGCACATGGCCTGCCTGTTCGAGAAAGACGGCTGGGTCTTCAGCCTGATTTACGGCGTGACCTTTGGCGGCTTCATCGGCCTGATCACCTTCTTGCCCAGCTACTACTACGATCAATTTGCCGTGAGCAAGGTGCAGGCCGGGCAGCTGACGATGCTGGCGGCTTTCATGGGTGCGGCAGTGCGGGTGATGGGCGGCTGGATCTCGGACCGCTGGGGCGGTGTCAACACCCTCACGCTGGTGTTGGTGGTGGTGGCCGCGACCCTGGTGGGCGTGGGTCTGGCCAGCAACTCGCTGGCGCTGACCACCCTGCTGCTGATCGTCTGTTTTGCCGCGCTGGGCGCGGGTAACGGCGCGGTGTTCCAGCTGGTGCCGCTGCGCTGGCCGACCACCACCGCCGTGGCCGGCTCGATGATCGGCGAGATCGGTGCGCTGGGCGGTGGCCTGGTGCCCAACGCGATGGGCTTGTCCAAACAGTACCTGGGCACCTACCTCTGGGGCTTTGCGCTGTTTGCCGTGCTGGCGGTGGTGATGCTGGCGGTGATGCGCACGATGCAAATCCGCTGGACCCGCACCTGGGCTGAAAAAGGCGGCCGGGCACGGGCCCAGCCTGCAGCGGCCGAGGCCGCGCGCCTGGTGGGAGTGCGGCGCGTGGGCTGAGCCCGCGCCAAGGCCCCGGCCGGGGCCGTTGACGGCCCGCTAGAGTCGAAAAACCGACACTGCCTTTACCAGTTGCTGGGCCTGGTCGCGCATGCTCTCGGTGGCGGCGGCACTTTCCTCCACCAATGCGGCGTTTTGCTGGGTGGTACGGTCCATCTGGCTGACCGAGGACCCGACCTGGGCCACGCCGGCGCTCTGCTCGACGCTGGCCGCACTGATCTCGGCCATGATGTCGGTCATGCGCTGCACGGCGGCCACCACCTCGGTCATGGTGGCGCCGGCCCGGTCGACCTGGGCCGTGCCCTGCTCCACCCGCTCGACACTGGCGTTGATCAGGCCCTTGATCTCGCGTGCCGCGTCGGCGCTGCGACCGGCCAGGTTGCGCACCTCGGTGGCCACCACGGCAAAGCCGCGGCCCTGCTCGCCGGCACGTGCTGCCTCGACGGCGGCGTTGAGCGCCAGGATGTTGGTCTGGAAGGCAATGCCATCGATCACGCCGATGATTTCGCCGATCTTGCGCGAGCTGGTGTTGATGCCCTTCATGGTCTCGACCACCTCGCCCACCGACTGGCCACCGCGCTGCGCCACGCTGGCGGCGCCCAATGCCAGTTGCTTGGCCTGCTGGGCGTTGTCGGCGTTCTGGCTGACGGTGGCGTTGAGCTGGTCCATCGCCGCGGCGGTGGCTTGCAGGCCGGAGGCCTGCTCCTCCGTGCGGCCCGACAGGTCCAGATTGCCCTGGGCGATCTGCACACTGGCAGTGGCCAGGCTGTCGGCGTTGCGCCGCACCTCGCCCACCACATCGGCCAGCCAAGTCTGCATCAGGGCCATCGCCGCGAGCAGGCTGGTGGTGTCACCGGCGGCCAGTTGTACCGGCTGCGACAGGTTGCCCGACGCGATGCGCTGCACCACCGCCCGGGCGTAATCCGGCTCACCACCGAGCTGGCGCAGGATGCCGCGGGCAAACAAGCCCGCCAGCGTGGTCGCGACGGCCAGCAAGAGCATCAGGCTGGCGAACATGGCCCACTGGGTGTGGCGCAGGTGGTTGGCACGCTGGTCCAGCAACGCGGACAAATCCTTCAGCGCGACCGTATTGAACGCATAGACCGCGTTGATCGCGTCGGTGAGCGCCTGGAAGTAGAAGTCGGGCGCCAGTTTCAGCTCCGCCGCTTGAATCAAGTCCTGGTCGACCATCGCCAGGGATTTGGCAATCTCATCCTTCAGGCTCTGGGCCTTGTCGCCCAGATTGGCCTTGAACACCGCATTGGCCGCAGTGGCCTTGTCCAGGTTGCCGGTCATGTCGCCAAGCAGCTCCTGGGTCCGGTCCTTGACCGCCGCCAGCGTGGCGCGGTTTTCGGGCAGCAGATTGCCAGTGACCAGCAAACCCGTGCCCTGGGCGCGCAGCTGTCCCAACCGCTCGGCCAAGGCCGGTGCATTGACAAAGGCGGCCATGATCAAGGCGTAGCCGTCGGCCGTCGTGTCATGGGACAGGCCGTAGTCATCCATGACGTTGCTGTTCAAGGCCAGCAGTTCGGCAACCAGCGCGGTGTGTCGCACCGTGCTTTCCGCCGGTTTGAGCTGACGCTGCGCCACCGCCTGCTCCAGCGCAAGCCAGTGCTGTTTGCGCTCGGCCCACTGGCTGACGAGGTGTGGGGCGGCGCTGGCCAAGAGCCGCTCATCCAGCGCGGCGATGGCCTTTGTCAGGGCGTCGCGGGTTTCAGGCCGGCGGACCTCCAGCTTGGCGTTGCCCGCCAGCATGCCGGCCGACAGGCCGCGGTGCTGCTGCGTCAGGCGTACCACGTCCTGCAACGCCAGCAGCGGTGCGATGCCACTGTCTTGCAGCTCGGCGTTGGCGATGACGGGCGCGGTGCTGCGGAAATACAGGCCGGTGGGCAAGGCAGTCATCACCAGGGCCAACAGGCCGAGCAGGATGAACTTCCGGGCCAGCAATAGCTGGCGCCGGGGTGAAACGACGGACGGCAGGGGAGAGGGGTTGGGCAACGTATTGGGGGACTGCATGGGGACTTTCTACTGCTGTGGGCATGGCGCCCGGTTTGACTGGCGGCCCCGCGACAGCACGACCCGGCCGGCGCTGTTGCAGCCCGGTCGTGTCGCCAGGTTGTCGTGGCTCAGGGCCCCGCTACAGACGGCGGACGGGCCCGTCATTCGGGGCATGTCGGCGGGCCAGCGGCCCGCTTGAGGCCGGCGTCCGCTTTGAGCAGACTTAACCCGCCCGGGTGGCCCGGCCCGGCGCGGTCAGCGCGGCAAAAAAAGTAGCCAGAACAGCAGCAGACCGTTGAGCAGCAGGGACAAGCCCAGCGCCAGCTTCCAGCCCGCTGCCGGGTCGCGTCGCAACAGCGGTGTGGCCGCCGGTGCGCTGACCGGCCGCGCCGCGCCGCGCTCCAGCGCCAGCAGCAACTCCTCGGCGGTCTCGAAACGTTGTGCCGCCGCGCGTGCCACCGCCTTGCGCAGCAGGTGGTCCAGCCACATCGGCACATCGGGCCGCCGGCGCGACGGGGGTGCCGGGTCGCGCCTGTAGCGGCCGGACTGGTAGGGCTCGATCTCGCCGTAGGGCAGGTGCCCGGTCAGCCACTGGTACAGCGTGACGCCCAGCGCAAACAGGTCGCTGCCGGCGTCGGCAGGCTGGCCTTGCCACTGCTCGGGGTTCATGTAGCTGGGGGTACCGGCATGCAGTTCCCGCTGGGCTGCGCTTTCCCGTCCGCTCAGGGCCACGCCCAGGTCCAGGATGCGCCACTGGCCGTCGTCGCCCAGGTGCAGGTTGCCGGGCTTGATGTCGCGGTGCAGCACCCCGTGCTGGTGCAGCCGGCCCAGCGCCCGGGCCAGCGCGGCGGCGCCGGTCACCCACTCGGTCACCGTCGGGCGCTGGCCTTTGACCAGCATTTGCTCCAGGGTCTTGCCGGGGTGCCAATCAAACAAGGTGTAGAGCGCGCTGGCCGCCGCGGGCCGTTCGTGTACCCGCACGAATCCGGGCTCGCCGCGCGCGGTGACACGCTGGCCGAGCCAGGCCTCGTGGGCCAGCATGGCGCGCTCCTCCGGATCGCTGGCGCGCCACGGGTGCAGGGTCTTGAGCGCCAGCAGCCGCTGGGCACCAGGCGCACGCACCTGGTAGAGCCGGTGCAGGCCGGTGTCGGCCACCAGGGCCGTGACGGTATGGCCGTCGATCAGATCACCCACTTTGAGCAGCGGCGGCGGCGCCAGGCGGCGGCCGTCAGCCAGTTCGTCTTGCAACTGGCGCGCGTCCACCCCAGTGATGCGCAGCACCAGGGCGGTGGCGTTGTCCCGGCTGCCGGCCGCCAGTGCCGCGGCCACCAGCGCTTCACTGGCCTGCTGGGCCGTGCCCTGGCGCGCCAGCGTGGCCCAATGCGACGGCTTGAGTGCGCCGTGCACGCCGTCCGTGGTGAGTACAAAACAGTCGCCCAGTCGCACATCACCTTGTGAAAAATCCAGCCGCACCGCGTCGTCCAGGCCCATCGCCCGGGTCAGGCGGCTGCGCTGGTCAATGTGCTCGAAGGCGTGGTCGGTGCTGAGCAGCATCAGCTCGTCGGCCGCGGCCACGGCTTTGGCGGGGTCCGGTGCGGCGCCATCGGCCAGGCTGGCCGCGCCCGCCCGCAGCAGCCAAGCCCGGCTGTCGCCGACGTGGGCCAGGGTCCAGGTCTGGCCCTGCAGCGCCAGCGCGGTCAGGGTGGTCAGCGCCGCGCCGCCGCCGTGTCCTTGGCGGCGCCGGTTGTGGTCGGCCAGCCAGGCGTTTTGCGCGCCGATCAGCCGGTCCATCACCACCGTGGTCTCCCAGGTGTCGGGCGCGGCGAAAAAATCGCCCAGCAGACCCATCACCGTGGTTTGCGCAGCCTCCAGACCCTGGCCGCCGGCAGACACGCCATCCGCCACGGCGGCAATCAGGCCGCGCGACGACTCGGCCTGCGGCGCACGCACCACGCCGCCAAAGTCCTCGTTCAAGGCCCGCGGGCCGCGTTGGCTGGTGTAACCGATGTCCACGGTAAAACTCATCACAACATTGTCACTGAGGCGGTTTTGGCACTCGTCGCGGGGGAGTGCTAATATTCTTGGAACCAAAGACTCCAAGGTCACTCAGACCCCACCATGAACCTGTCTTCACCCTCCGCTGCGCTGTCCGTACGTGACCCTTGGGCCCTGGTGCCCTCGCTCGGCAATCTGGATGCCTACATCTCAGCCGTGAACCGGCTGCCGATGTTGACGTCCGAAGAAGAGCAGCAATTTGCCCGTCGCCTGCGCGACGAGGCCGATGTGCAATCGGCCGGCCGCCTGGTGTTGTCGCACCTGCGCCTGGTGGTGTCAGTGTCGCGCCAGTACCTGGGCTACGGCCTGCCCCATGGCGATTTGATCCAGGAGGGCAACATCGGCCTGATGAAGGCCGTCAAGCGCTTCGACCCGGACCAGGGCGTGCGGCTGGTGAGCTACGCCCTGCACTGGATCAAGGCCGAGATCCACGAGTACATCCTGAAAAACTGGCGCATGGTCAAGCTGGCCACGACCAAGGCACAGCGCAAGCTGTTTTTCAACCTGCGCTCGATGAAGCAGGGCTTCAAGAGCGGCGTCAGTGATGCCGATGCGCACCGCAACACCTTGTCTTCGGCCGAGATCGCGCAGATGGCCGCCAAGCTCAACGTCAAGCCTGCCGAGGTGATCGAGATGGAAACCCGGCTGTCCGGCGGCGATGTGGCGCTCGACCCGCAGACCGACGACAACGAAGAAAGCTACGCCCCGATCGCCTACCTGGCCGACGACGCCAGCGAGCCGACCCGCGTGCTGGAAGCGCGCCGCCGCGACGCCCTGTCGGGCGACGGCCTGGTGATGGCGCTGGAGGTGCTGGACGCCCGCAGCCGGCGCATCGTCGAGGAGCGCTGGCTCAAGGTCAACGACGACAACTCCGGCGGCATGACACTGCACGACCTGGCTGCCGAGTACGGCGTCAGCGCCGAGCGCATCCGCCAGATCGAGGTGGCAGCGATGAAGAAGATGCGCAAGGCGCTGGAGCCGGCGGCGG
>JANMXG010000339.1:0-3665 GCA_031394235.1 Betaproteobacteria bacterium | reverse complement strand
GGGTTGTCGGACTGCTTGTTGGTCATGCGCAGCACCTCACCCCAGGGCCGGGCCAGCCGGCGCGCCAGCAAGCGCATGCCGGGCGGCATCGCGCCGAGCGAGTCGGCCCAGGCCACACCGGGCGCCACCCAGCCGTTCGGGGCCAGCGCACTGGGCGGGGGCGCGGTCACGGGCGGCAGTTGGGCCATCGACAACGGCGGCTGCGGCTGCGGCTGCGGCTGCGCCGGTTGTGCCACGCCCTGGCGCGCCGCTGCGGCGCTGACCGGGGCGATCAGCGGCGTGCCGGCCTCGCGCAGCGTGCCGCGCCATTCGCCGCCCAAGCTTTGCCAGACCCAGCGCAGGTGGCGCTCGGCCCGTGCGGTGCTGTCGATAAGCGCCAGGCCGGTGCGCTGGGTGCAGGCCCTGGGAAACCCGCCGCGCAGCGTGATGCGCAAGCGGCCGGGCGCCGGCTCGGCGCGCAGCGGCGGGCTGATCCAGTCCTCGCTCCAGTCGCGGCAGCTGCGGTCGGTCAGGCGCAACGCGCTGGCGTCGATCTCCACGCCGGGCAGCGGCGGCAGCGCCCGCGCCACCACCTGGCCCGGTGCGGCGGGGTTTTCGCTGCTGAGCTCAATGCCCATCAGGTTGCCGTTGAGCTGCAGCGCGTCGGGCGCCTGGTTGTAGGCCATCTCGGGCCAGGCATCAAACGGCGCGGTGCGCGGTGACGGCCCGGCCGGGCGAAACAGCGTGCGGTCCAGCACGATGTCGCCGGCGATCTCGCGGATGCCTTGCCAGCGCAGCTCGGCCAGCAGCGCCCACAGCTGCGGCAGGCCCAGCTCGGTATCGGCACCGCCGCGCAGCACAAGGTCACCGGCCAGCACATCGCCTTGCTGCGGCGCGGTGCTGAGCAGTTCGGTAAAGCCGCGCATATTCGGCCCCAGCCGGTCCAGCGCCACGATGGTGGTCACCAGCTTGGCGGTGGACGCCGGCTGCATGAGGCGGTCGGCCTGCCAGGCCCAGCGTGGGGCAGTGCCGGCGTGGCGCCCCACGCTGGGCACCTGGCCGACCGGCAGCACCACCGCGGCCAGTGCATCGGCCGGCAGCTGGGCGCGTTGCAGCGCGTCAGCCACCACCGCCGGCAGGCGGCTGTCGGGCAGCAGCAGTTTGGCGGGCTGTGCCGCTGCGGGCACAGCGTCCGCCAGCGCGCCGCAGCCCGCCGCCACCAGCAGGGCCGTGCGCAGCAGGCGATGCACCGCGCCCGACTCGGGGCAAATCAAACGGTGCGGCATCCGGAGTGGGGCATAGCGCATCGATTTTAGGCGGCGGCCGCACAGCGGCGATGATGGCGGGCACTGCAACAGCCGCACCGCCGAGACCCTGACCATGGACCCCACGGACCCCGCCAGCGGGCCGCGCCGCCGCGCGGTATTGCGCGCCGCGCTCGGTGCACCGGCCGCAGCCCTGCTGCAGACCGGGCTGCGGACCGGGCTGGGCGCTGGCCTGCTGGCAGGCCTGGCAGGCTGCGCCACGCCGCCCTCCGATGCGCCCGCCATCGACACCGGCCACCCGGCGCAGGGCCAGGACAGTCGGGCGCTGTTCCTGATCCTGCACTACACCGGTGAATCGCTGGCCGACTCGCTGCACATTCTGACGCAGCAGGCCGTCAGCGCCCACTACCTGGTGGGCGACCAGACGCCGCCGGTCATCTACCGGCTGGTCGACGAATCGCGCCGCGCCTGGCATGCCGGCGACAGCGCCTGGCAGGGCCACACGATGCTCAACGCCAGCTCGATCGGCGTCGAGATTGTCAACCCGGGGCTGCGCACCTTGCCCGACGGCAGCCGGGCTTATGCACCGTATCCGCCGGCTCAGATCGCCGCGCTGATCCCGCTGTTGCAGGGCATCCAGGCGCGGCACGGCATCCGGCCCGACCGCGTCCTGGGCCACAGCGACATCGCACCGCAGCGCAAGCTTGACCCGGGGCCGGCGTTTCCGTGGCGCGCGCTGGCCGACGCCGGGCTGCTGCGCTGGCCCGATGCGGCGCAGATCAGCCTGCACAGCACCGTGCTGCAACGCCGCTACCCGGACACCCTGCCCGACCCTGCCTGGTGGCAGGACCTGCTGGCCCAGGTTGGCTACAGCGTGCCGCGCCACGGCCGGCTGGACAGCGCCACCCGCAATGTCATCGCCGCGTTCCAGATGAAGATGCGGCCCACCAACTTTGACGGCCAGCCCGACAGGGAGACAGCGGTCTGGCTGCAGGCCCTGGCCGCAGGCGATCCGGTCGCAGCACCCGACGCTGCTGGCCTGCCCCGTCTGCCCGACAGCACCCCGGCGCCCGCCACCGGGCAGGGTTGAAGCGGCCACGGCCGCTGTAGGCGCCTCGCCCGCCCGACAATCACCCATGCCTGCTTTGAATGTCACCCCCGCGGTACCGACCGTCCCCGCCGACCCGGCAGTCGTCCCAGCAGCCACGCCCGCAGCAGCCGCGCCGCTGACGGCCGTGCCGGTGCTGGCCATCGTCGGGTTGGCGCTGGCGGCACTGGCCAGCGGTGTGTCGCTGCGGCTGGCCGACGCGCTGCTGCCCCGGCTGGCGCGGGAGTTTTCCGTCTCGCTGGGCCAGGCATCGCAGGTGATCACGGTGTTTGCGGTGGCCTACGGCCTGTCGCAGTTGCTGTTTGGCCCGCTGGGTGACCGCTACGGCAAATACCGGGTCATCGCCTGGGCCTGTGCGGCGTCGGCTTTCACCTCGCTGCTGTGCGCGCTGGCGCCGGGCCACGGCACGCTGCTGGCCGGCCGGCTGGTGGCCGGCGCCACGGCGGCGGCAGTGATCCCGCTGTCGATGGCGTGGATCGGCGACGTCGTGCCCTACGCCCAGCGCCAGCCGGTGCTGGCGCGTTTTCTGATCGGCCAGATCACCGGCTTTGCGATCGGCGTCTGGTCCGGTGGTTTTGCCGCCGAGCACCTGGACTGGCGCACGCCCTTCTTCGGCGTGGCTGTGCTGTTTGGCGTGGTGGCCCTGGTGTTGCAGTGGCTGCGGCGGCGCCTGCCGGCTGCGGCTATGGCCGCCCGCACCGCGGGCGTTGGCCGCGGCGTTGGCAACCCGGTGCGGCGCGGTGCGGCTGAATTTGCTGCGGTGCTGGCCAAGCCCTGGGCCCGGGTGGTGCTGGTGACGGTGTTCTTTGAAGGCGCGGCGGTCTACGGGCCGTTTGCCTTCATCGCGTCGCACCTGCACCAGCGTTTTGGCCTGCCGCTGTCCACCGTGGGCGCGCTGGTGATGTTGTTTGCCGCCGGGGGTCTGGGTTTTGCACTGTTTGCGCGCTGGCTGGTGCAGTGCCTGGGCGAGGTGGTGCTGGTGCGCACCGGCGCGGCCTTCATGGCGGCAGCGCTGTGGGCACTGGTTTGGGCGCCAGCCTGGGCCTGGGCGATGCCGGCCTGCGCGCTGATGGGCCTGGGCTTTTACATGATGCACAACACGCTGCAGACCCACGCCACGCAAATGGCGCCCGAGCGGCGCGGCGCGGCAGTGGCGTCGTTTGCAGCCTGCTTTTTTCTGGGCCAGTCGCTCGGTGTGGGGCTGGCCGGCTTGCTGGTGGGCACGGTGGGCACCGGGGCGGTGCTGGCGGCGGGCGGGTTGGGCTTGCTGGGGGTGGCGTGGAATTTCAACCGCCTGCGGCGTGGGCGGGTGG
>JANMXG010000338.1:0-11287 GCA_031394235.1 Betaproteobacteria bacterium | reverse complement strand
CACCCGGCTGAACCCGATTGCCCGGGCGATCCGCTTTGACGACCACACCATCACGGCGGTGGCGCAATGGGCGGTGGGGGACGCCCGGCGTTGGGCCGGCGGACTCGAACTGCTGGGCCGCGACGCCGCGATTGCACGCGACGTGGTCAGCGAGATCCGCAGCCGGCTGGAGTTTCTGGAAGAAGTCGGGCTGGGCTATTTGACGTTGGACCGTGCCGCGCCCACGCTCTCAGGCGGTGAGGCCCAGCGCATCCGGCTGGCGGCCCAGCTGGGCAGCAACCTGCAGGGCGTGTGCTACGTGCTGGACGAGCCCACCATCGGCCTGCACCCGAGGGACAACGCGGTGCTGCTCAAAGCGCTGTCACGCCTGTCGGCCCAGGGCAATACCCTGGTGGTGGTGGAGCATGATGAAGACACCATCCGCCGCGCCGACCATTTGATCGACATCGGCCCCGGTGCCGGCAAGCGCGGCGGCCATCTGGTGGCGCAGGGCGTGGCGGCGGACTTGTCGGCCAACCCTGCCTCGGTCACCGGCCGCTTTTTGGCGAATCCGCTGGTGCATCCGCTGCTGCCGCGCCGGGTGGTTAACCGCGCCACGCTGCAGCTCACCTTGAGCGGCGCCACGCTGCACAACCTGCAGGCGCTGGAGGTGCAGGTGCCGTTGCAGCGGCTGGTGGCGGTCACCGGCGTGTCCGGCTCGGGCAAGAGCACCTTGGCGCGGGATGTGTTGCTGACCAATGTGCAGGCGATCGTCCAGACCAAGGTCAGCAAAGCCGGGCGCGACGCGCTGGCAGCGGGCGTGCTGCCGCCACTGGTGGGCTGCACCGGCATAGCCGGTTTTGAGACGATCGACCGGGTGCTGGAGGTGGACCAGACGCCGATCGGCAAAACCCCGCGCAGCTGCCCGGCCACCTACATCGGCTTCTGGGACGCCATCCGCAAACTCTTCACCGAGACCCTGGAAGCCAAGGCCCGGGGCTACGCGGCCGCACGCTTCAGCTTCAACACCGGCGATGGCCGTTGCCCGTCCTGCGAAGGCCAGGGCCTGCGCACCATCGAGATGAGCTTTCTGCCGGACGTGAAGGTGGCTTGTGACGCCTGCCACGGCCAACGCTTCAACCCCGAAACCCTGGCCGTGAGCTGGCGCGGCAAGAGCATCGGCGACGTGCTGCGCATGGAGGTGGATGAGGCGGTGGAGTTTTTCGCCGCCATGCCGTCGATTGCGCACCCGCTGCAACTGCTCAAGGACGTCGGCCTGGGTTATTTGACGCTGGGCCAGCCGTCACCCACCTTGTCCGGCGGCGAAGCCCAGCGCATCAAGCTGGTGACCGAGCTGAGCAAGGTGCGCGACGACCTGACCCGGCGCGGCCAGAAACCGCCGCACACGCTGTACGTGCTGGACGAGCCGACCGTGGGCCTGCACATGGCCGATGTGGAGCGCCTGATCCGGGTGCTGCACCGGCTGGTGGTGGGCGGCCACAGCGTGGTGGTGATCGAGCACGACCTGGACGTGATCGCCGAGGCCGACTGGGTGATCGACCTGGGGCCGGAGGGCGGCACGGCGGGCGGCAAGGTGGTGTGTGCCGGGCCGCCGGAGTTGCTGGTGGCGCGGGGCACGCATACGGGGGTGGCGCTGCGGCCGGTGCTGGCGCGGGGGTAGTGGGACAAAAGGCGCTGAGCTGTCTTTCCCCTGGTGGGGATGCAGTCGTTCGATGTGCGGCGTTCGACGTGCACCGTGCGACGTGCGGCGTGCGGCGCCAAGTCAACCAAGGCGGTCGGGCAACCGCCTCCGTGAATGTCCTCCATGCCGGTCGGCCGACATTTCCCCCTTTATTTCACTGCGCCGGTCACCCAACGCCCTTGGCTGCCACCACCGTTTCCGCCTGCTTTGGCTTGAAAGGCCGGCATGCCGCGCGGTCGCTCAACGCTCACCGCCGGCAGCTTTCAGGTCAAAAAACGAAAGACAGCAAGGAGCTGTCCGCTGAAATTCAGACTGCGTCGACTCAGCGCGTGAGCCCACAGGCTTGCGCGCATTGGCCGCTGCCCGAAACTGGTGTTCGAGCTGCGGCCTTTGAATGATCCGATGATCTCCAGCCGTTTGGCGGGCCACAGCGCTCGGCCCAGGGGTGAAGCCGCCCGCAACGGTTGACTGCGGTCAGTCAGCGGGAGCGCGCGGCCGAACTGCCGTGAGGCCCTGCCGGGTGCCCGCTGCCGCGATGTTCGGAACGCCGCAGGCAAGTCTTGCTGCCCGCGGCCGGTGGTCAATGGCAGACAAAAGCCGACCACCGTCCTGAAAACTCTGAACACAGCGGCCAGAACAACAGGCCTCAATCCGGTTTGACCTTGGCGCGCGCCAGCACCGGCTTCCAGCGCGTTTGCTCGTCGGCGATGAAACGGGTGAATTCGGCCGGAGTGCCGCCCACCGCGATCGCTGCATCGGTCTGCAACCGGGCAAGGGACTCAGGCGATTGCACGGCCTTGGCGGTGGCCACGGCCAATTTTTCAGCTGCGGCGGCCGACAAACTGGCCGGTGCCAGCAGGCCGTACCACTGTGTCATTTCAAAGCCGGGGTAGCCCTGCTCGGCCACGGTCGCCACGTTGGGCAGCTGTGCGATGCGCTGGGTGCTGCCGGTGGCGATGCAGCGCAGTTTGCCGCTCTTGATGTGCTGCAGGATGGCCGGCGCACCCACCGCCGCGATGTCGAGCCGGCCGGCCAGCAGGTCGGTCAGCTGCGGCCCGGTGCCGCGGTAGGGCACGTGCAGGATGAAGGTTTCGCTGACCATCTTCAGGTATTCCATCGCCAAGTGGCCGGCGCTGCCGTTGCCGGCCGAGCCGTAGTTCAGCCGGCCCGGCTTGCTCTTGGCCAGTGCAATGAAGTCCTTGAGGTTGCGCGCCGGCAGATCGGCCGGTACCACGTACAGACTGGGCACCTTGGCCAGCAGGCTGATGGCGCGGAAGTCCTTGACCGGGTCGTAGGGCAGTTTGTCGAAGATGAACGGGTTGACCGCCAGCGTGCCGATGTGGCCCAGGATCAGCGTGTGCTGGTCGTCGGCCCGGGCCACCTCGCCCATCGCCACGTTGCCGCCGCCGCCGGGTTTGTTGTCAACGTAGACCGACTGGCCCAGGATCTTGGCCAGCTCGGCAGCGATGGCGCGGGCCACGATCTCGGAGCTGCCGCCGGGCGCAAATGGCACCACCAGACGGATCGGTTTTGACGGCCACGCCTGGGCGCTGGCCAGACGCGGCCAGAGCATGGTTGCGCCAGCCGCGCCCAGGGCTGCCAGCAGGCTGCGGCGGATTAGGGGGGCGACAAGGTGCGTGGTCATGCGCGGCTCCCATAAAAGGGGTGAGGGTAAACGGGGGCAGGCAGATCGCTTGGCGGGGGCGCGGCAGACAGGCCCATCTGCGCCACTAAGATCAGCCCATGACCAGCCCGCAACGCAGCCTGCTGATCACCGACGCCGAGGTGATCGCCACGATGGACGACCAGCGGCGCGAACTGCGCGGCGCCAGCCTGCTGGTGCGCGGTGCCGTGATCGAGGCCATCTGGCCGGCCGGTGAGCGCCCGCCCGGCACCAGTGCCGATGAGGTGATCAACGCCCGCGGCCACGCGGTGCTGCCCGGCCTGGTCAACACGCACCACCACATGTTCCAGTCGTTGACCCGGGCCGTGCCGGCCGCGCAAAACGCCGAGCTGTTTGGCTGGCTCCGGGCGCTCTACCCGATCTGGGCCGGGCTGACGCCCGAAATGGTGCGCATCAGCACCCAGGTGGCCATGGCCGAGCTGCTGCTGTCGGGCTGCACCACCAGCGCGGACCACCTCTACCTCTACCCCAACGGCGTGCGGCTGGACGACAGCATCGACGGCGCCCGCGAGATCGGCATGCGGTTTCACGCCGCCCGCGGCAGCATGAGCGTGGGTGAAAGCGACGGTGGCCTGCCGCCCGATGGCCTGGTCGAGCGCGAGTCGGCGATCCTGCGCGACACGCAGCGCGCCATCGAGCAGCACCACGACCATGGCCGCTACGCCATGTTGCGGGTGGTGGCGGCGCCGTGCTCGCCGTTTTCGGTCAGCCGCGGGCTGATGCGCGACTCGGCGGCGCTGGCCCGATCGCTGGGCACCCGGCTGCACACCCACCTGGCCGAAAACGACCACGACATCGCGTACAGCCGCGCCAAGTTCAACCAAACCCCGACCGAATACGCCGACAGCGTGGGCTGGCTGGGCGACGACGTCTGGCATGCCCACTGCGTCAAGCTGGACGCCGCTGGCATTGCGCGCTTTGCCGCCACCGGCACTGGCGTGGCGCACTGCCCCTGCAGCAACATGCGGCTGGCCTCGGGCATTGCCCCGGTGCGCAAGCTGCTGGATGCCGGCGTGCCGGTCGGCCTGGGCGTGGACGGCAGCGCCAGCAACGACGGTGCCCACCTGCTCGGCGAGGCCCGCACCGCGATGCTGCTGGCACGGGTGGGCAAATCGCTGCAGCCGCTGGGTTGCGACACCGGGCCGGCCGAGATGACGGCGCGCAACATGCTGGAGGCTGCCACCCGCGGCGGCGCCCGCGTGCTGGGGCGCGACGACATCGGCCACCTGGCACCCGGCATGGCCGCCGACCTGGCCCTGTTCGATTTGCGGGGGTTGGGTTTTGCGGGCGGGGCGGTGCATGATCCGGTGGCGGCGCTGCTGTTGTGCGCACCCGCGCAAGCCACCTACACCATCGTCAACGGCCGGGTGGTGGTGCGAGACGGTCAGCTGGCCACACTCGACCTGGGCCCGCTGGTCGAGCAGCACAACCGGCTGGCTGTCCGGCTGGTCGGTGCGTGAACCTGGCCCACCTCGACACGAAAGGTATCGCCATGACGTCTTCCCACTCCACCCTGCGCGCCCGGACGCGTTGCAGGGTAGCCGGGCTGGCCATCGCCGCCGTGGCGGCAGGCCCCGCTGCAGCCTGGAACGCTGCCGGGCATGAGTCGGTCGGCGGCATTGCCGACCAGTTGATCAACGGCACGCCCACTGGCAAGCGGGTCGCGGCCATCCTGGGCGGCACGCTGCAAAACGCCGCCATCTGGGCCGACTGCGCCAAATCGGTCAAGCAGATCGCTGGCGTGTGGACGTTCGACAAGGCTGACATCTGGCGGGCCAAAGACTGCGACCTGTTTGCCGCCGACCCCAACAACAAGGCGTTGATCGGTTTTGTGCGCCGCAATGCTGCCGTCTGTCAAGCGCAGGCCCCCAGCGGCAAATGCGGCCACAAGAACTTTCACTTCAGCGACATCTCGGTGGCCAAACCGCAGTACGACGCGACCTTGCCGGGTGCCAGCCGGATCGACCTGCTGCACGCCATTGCCGCCACCGTGGCCGTGATCAAGACCGGCAAGGCCACTGCCCAGTCGCCCGCGCCGTTCAACATCGTCGGCCAGCGCGAGGCCGTGCGCCTGCTGGCGCATTACATCGGCGATCTGCACCAGCCACTGCATGTGGGTTCGATCTACCTTGACGATGCCGGCCAGGCGATCGAACCGGCGACGCAGGCGGATGCCGACGCCCACGACAACGCCGGCGGCAACAACCTGATGATCGAAGGCGGCAATCTGCACGCGCTGTGGGATACGGTCACATCCGCGCAGCGCAGCCGGGTGCTGGATGGGTCCGGTGCGACCGAGGCCCGCCAGCTGCCGGCCGCCACCGGCAGCGCCGACACCTGGCCGCTGGCCTGGACCAATGACACCTTGGACGTGGCGCGCAAGGCCTTCGCGCCGCTCAAGTTTGGCGCCAAGATCCCCGGCGTCAAGCCCGACCAGTGGCCCGCCACGGCCGCCGAGCCGGCCTACAAGCAAGCCCGCGAGGCCCTGCAGCGCGAGCAGATCGTCAAGGCCGGGGCACGCCTGGCCCGTTTGCTGACGGCAACCCTGCCATGAACAGCCCATCCGCCCCCGCCCATCCGCCCCCACGCGCCCGACGGGCGCTTTTTCCAGGAGCAACCGAAATGAAGATTGACTTTGTGTCCGACGTGTCCTGCCCCTGGTGCGCCATCGGCCTGAACGCCCTGGAACAGGCACTGGCCCGCGTGGCGCCGGACATCCAGGCCACGGTGCACTTTCAGCCCTTCGAGCTGAACCCGCAGATGGCCACCGAAGGCCAGGAGATCGTTGAACACCTGGGCCAGAAGTACGGCATCAACGCGCAGCAAATTGCCGCCAATACCGAGACGATCCGGCAGCGTGGCGCGTCGGTGGGCTTTACTTTTGGCATCGGCAAGCGCAGCCGCGTCTACAACACGTTTGACGCGCACCGCCTGTTGCACTGGGCCGGGCTGCAAAGCGACGCGGCGCAGCGGGATCTCAAGCATGCGCTGCTCAAAGCCTATTTCACCGACGGCCAGAACCCGTCGGACCCGGACGTGCTGCTGGGCGCCACCACTGCTGCGGGGCTGGACATCGAGGCCGCCCGCAGCGTGCTGGCGGGCGACGGCTTTGCCGCCGAGGTGCGCCAGGCTGAGGCCTTCTACCAGCAGCAAGGCATCCATTCGGTGCCAGCGGTGATCATCAACGACCGGCACCTGATCTCCGGGGGACAGCCGGTCGAAGTGTTCGAGCAGGCGCTGCGCCAGATCGCGGCAGAGGCCTGAATGAGCGAGTCACTCAACGATTTCGGCCTGATCGGCTTGGCGGTGATGGGCCAGAACCTGGTGATCAACATCGAGAGCCGGGGGTTTACCGTCAGCGTCTACAACCGCAGCCCGGCCGTGACCGAGGCTTTTGTCGCGGCCCACCCGGACAAGCGCCTGACCGCCTGCACCACGCTGCCCGCGTTGGTGAAAAGCCTGGCCCGGCCGCGCAAGGTGATGCTGATGGTCAAGGCGGGCGCGGCAGTGGACGCGGTGATCGAGCAGCTGATCCCACTGCTGTCGCCCGACGACATCATCATCGACGGCGGCAACAGCCTGTACTTGGACACCGAGCGGCGCGACGCCTGGCTTGCCCCGCTGGGCCTGCGCTTTGTGGGCGCGGGCGTGTCGGGCGGTGAAGAAGGCGCCCGCAAGGGCCCGTCCATCATGCCCGGCGGCCCGGCGTCCACCTGGACGGTACTGCGGCCCATCTTCGAGGCGATTGCCGCCAAGGTGGACGACACGCCCTGCGTGGTGCACATCGGCCCGGGTGGTGCCGGCCACTACGTCAAGATGATCCACAACGGCATCGAGTACGGCGACATGCAGCTGATCTGCGAGGCCTACAGCCTGCTGAAGGCGGCGGGGTTGTCCAGCGACGAGATGGCTGGGGTGTTTGCCGACTGGAACGCCGGCGACCTGCAGAGCTACTTGATCCAGATCACCGCCGTGGCACTGGCCCAGCGCGACCCGGACACCGGCGCACCGCTGGTCGAGCTGATCCTGGACAAGGCCGGCCAAAAAGGCACCGGCCAGTGGACCCAGCTGAACGCGGCCGAAAACGCCGTCGTCATCAGCACCATCAATGCCGCGGTCGAGGCCCGGGTGCTGTCGTCACAAAAATCGCTGCGCGGCGTGGCCAGCCAGGTGTTGCACGGTCCTGAGCCGGTGCTCAAGACCGACCGCGCCACGCTGGTGGCGCAGGTGCATGACGCGCTGTACGCCAGCAAAATCGTCAGCTACGCCCAGGGGTTGGACCTGATGCGCACGATGAGCGACAAAAAGCAGTGGTCGCTGGACCTGGGTGCCATTGCCAGCATCTGGCGCGGCGGTTGCATCATCCGGGCGGCCTTTCTGAACCCGATCACCGCGGCCTACCGCGACGACCCGGCATTGAGCAACCTGATGTTGGCACCGTTTTTCCAGCAGGTGCTCAACCGCAGCCAGTCGGCCTGGCGCGCGGTGGTGGCGCAGGCGGTGCTGCACGGCATCCCCGTGCCGGCGTTCAGTGCGTCGCTGGCCTATTACGACAGCCTGCGCAGCGCGCGCTTGTCGGCCAACCTGCTGCAGGCGCAGCGCGACTTTTTCGGTGCCCACACCTATGAGCGCATCGACCGGCCGGCGGGGCAGTGGTTTCACACCGATTGGCCTGAGGTCATCGGCTAAGGCCGCCCAGCCCGCCCGAGCCAGCGCACGCACGCCCGCACGCCCGCACGCGGGCTGCGCACGATACTTGCATGCCATGAACCCCATCCCTTCACAGGCCTGACCTTTCCAGGAGAACCCATGTTTGCCCGTTTTGCTTTCAACCCCTTCCGCCCCGCCCGCCGCTCAGCACTGCTGGCACTGCTGGCGCTGCCGCTGGCCGCCGTCTTGCTGGCAGCCCTGCCGACCCCGAGCCAGGCCCAGGAAACGCCGATCAAGTTCCAGCTCGACTGGCGCTTTGAAGGACCGAGTGCGTTTTTCCTGCTGCCGGTGGCCCAGGGCCTGTTCAAGGCCGAAAAGCTCAACGTCGCGGTGGACGCCGGCAACGGTTCGGGCAATGCGGTGAACCGGGTGGCCTCAGGCACCTACGACATGGGCTTTGCCGACCTGGCCGCGCTGATGGAGTTCCACGCCAACAACCCCACGGCACCGAACAAGCCGGTGGCGGTGATGATGGTCTACAACAACACCCCGGCGGCGGTTTTTTCGCTCAAGAAGACCGGCATCAAGTCCCCCGCCGACCTGGCCGGCAAGAAGCTGGGCGCACCGGTGTTCGACGCCGGGCGCCGCGCCTTCCCGATCTTCCAGAAGGCCAACGGCATCGGCGCGGTCAACTGGGTCAGCATGGACCCACCATTGCGCGAGACCATGCTGGCCCGCGGTGACGTGGACGCGATCACCGGCTTTTACTTCACCAGCCTGCTCAACCTGGAGGCCCGCGGCATCAAGGCCGACGATGTCGCGGTGCAGTTGTTTCCGCAGCACGGCGTCAAGCTCTATGGCAACGCCATCATCGTGGGCGAAGAATTTCTCAAGAAGAACCCGGAGATCGTCAAAGCCTTTTTGCGCGCCTTCGCCAAGGGCGCCAAGCAGGTGATTGCCGACCCCAGGGCGGCCACCGCGGTGGTCAAGGAGCGTGACGGCATCGTCAACGCCGACCTGGAAGAGCGCCGGTTGCGCCTGGCGATCGACTCGGCCATTGCCACTGTCGATGCCAAGGTGGAAGGCTTTGGCGACGTCAAAGGCCCGCGCCTGGCGCTGATGGCCAGCCAGGTGGCCGACGCCTACGCCACCAAGGGCCGCATCAACCCGGACGCGGTCTGGAACGGCAGTTACCTGCCAACGGCGGCCGAACGCGACATCTTTGCGGCGGCCAAACCGGTCAAGCCAGCCAAGCAGTGAGCGTCGTAGCCCCACCATTCGTCGACTTCAGCCAGGTCTGGCTGGCCTACAACGACGAGTTGCTGGCCCAGGGCCAGTTTGCGGTCGAAGACATCAACCTGCAGGTCGGGTTGGGCGAGTTCATCGCCATCGTCGGGCCGTCGGGCTGCGGCAAGTCCACCTTCATGAAACTGGCGACTGGCCTGAAGCGCCCCAGCAAGGGCGCGGTCACGATCGCCGGCCAGCCAGTGACCGGTCCGCTCAAGATCACCGGCATGGCCTTCCAGGCACCCAGCCTGTTGCCCTGGCGCACCACGCTGGCCAACGTGATGCTGCCGCTGGAGATCGTCGAGCCCTACCGGTCCAGCCTGAAGGCCAAACGCGCCGAGTACGAGCACAAGGCCCGCACCCTGCTGCAAAACGTGGGCTTGGGCGGCTACGAGGACAAGTTCCCCTGGCAGCTCTCCGGCGGCATGCAGCAACGCGCCAGCCTCTGCCGTGCGCTGGTGCACGAGCCCAAGCTGCTGTTGCTGGACGAGCCGTTTGGCGCACTCGACGCCTTTACCCGCGAAGAACTGTGGTGCGCCCTTCGCGACCTGCAAGCGGCGCAAAAATTTAATGTCATCCTGGTCACGCACGACCTGCGCGAGAGCGTGTTCCTGGCCGACACGGTCTACGTGATGAGCAAAAGCCCGGGCCGCATGGTGGTGCGGCGCGAGATCGACCTGCCACGCCCACGCGACCTCGAGATCACCTACACCCCGCAGTTCACCGAGCTTGTGCATGAGCTGCGCGGCCACATCGGCGCGGTGCGCAACCCGTTCGGCACCAACTTTGGCGCTGCACCTCGCAAGACAGGTAGCGGAGTCAACCCATGATCGCCTCCAAACGGCTGGAAAGCGGGTCGCCCTGGATCCTGCTGCTGGCCACGCTGCTGCTGTGGCAGGGCATCTGCTCAGCGTTCAACGTCAGCGAGTTCATCTTCCCCAGCCCGGCGCGCATCTGGCAGCAGTTGCTGGAGTTCAAGGGCGAGATCGCCAAGCACGCCTGGCGCACCTACTGGGTGACGATGGCGGGCTTTGGCCTGGCGATCGTGGTGGGCGTGCTGCTGGGCTTTTTGATCGGCAGCTCACGTCTGGCCTATGCCGCGATCTACCCGCTGATGACCGGCTTCAACGCCCTGCCCAAGGCCGCCTTCGTGCCGATCCTGGTGGTGTGGTTCGGCATTGGCGTCGGCCCGGCCATGCTGACCGCCTTCTTGATCTCGTTTTTTCCGATCACCGTCAACATCGCCACCGGCCTGGCCACAATGGAGCCCGAGCTGGAAGACGTGCTGCGGGTACTGGGCGCCAAGCGCTGGGATGTGTTGGTGAAGGTGGGGCTGCCCAGGTCCATGCCGTACTTCTTTGGCTCGCTCAAGGTGGCGATCACGCTGGCGTTTGTCGGTACCACGGTCAGCGAGATGACGGCCAGCAACGAGGGCATCGGCTACCTGCTGGTGTCGGCCGGCAGCTCGATGCAGATGGGCCTGGCCTTTGCCGGCTTGGTGGTGGTGGGCGCGATGGCCATGGGAATGTACGAGTTGTTCTCGGTGCTGGAGCGCCGCCTGACCGGCTGGGCGCATCGGGGGTCCAACGCGCTTTGAGGGTCGGCGGTCGGCTCCTTGCTGCCCTTCGTTTTTTGGCCTGAAAGCTGCCGATCGGGGGTGCTGAGCGACCGCGCCGCGCCGGGCTGGCGTGCCCCGCTCCGTGTCATTCCGGGCCGGACAACCGCCGGCCCTCCCTTCTTTACCTGCGCGGGACACGCCAGCCCGACACGGCGCTACCCCACCGGCGCGGCCTGCCGGCCTTTCAAGCCAATGCCCGCGGCAACGTTTCGGGCGGCCAAGGGCGTTGGGTGACCGGATCCCGTAAGTAAAGGAGGAGATGTCGGCCAGTTGGCCGGCATCGGAGGACTGAGCCCGGACACAAAGCGTCCTGAGGACGCTTTGTGCCTGGCGAAGGCCTGGGCCTCTGGCCCAGGCATGGAGGGAG
>JANMXG010000337.1:0-11336 GCA_031394235.1 Betaproteobacteria bacterium | reverse complement strand
CAGGGCCACTGCCAAGGATGTGCTGGCCACCGTGATGGTGATGGCCAAGAAGATCAAGAAAACGGCGGTGGTCTCGGGCGTCTGCGACGGCTTCATCGGCAACCGCATGATCGAGCAGTACAGCCGCCAAGCCGGCTTTTTGCTGGACGAGGGCTGCACGCCGGCCCAGGTGGACCGTGCGGTCGAGAAGTTCGGTTTCGCAATGGGCCCGTTCCGCATGGGCGACTTGGCCGGCAACGACATCGGCTGGGCGATCCGCAAGCGTCGCGCGGGTGAGCAGGCCACCCTTCGGTACAGCAAGACCGCCGATCTGCTGTGCGAGTTGGGCCGGTTCGGCCAGAAGACCGGCGCCGGCTGGTACGACTACCAGGCCGGCAAGCGCGACGCGATCCCCAGCCTTTTGGTCGAGCAGATGGTGACGGACCACCGCAAGGAGCTGGGCATCACGCCGCGCAAGATCAGCGACGACGAGATCGTGCAGCGCCTGGTGTTCAGCCTGGTCAACGAGGCGGCGCACATCCTGGAAGAAGGCATTGCCAACAAGGCCAGCGACATCGACATGGTCTACCTCACCGGCTACGGATTCCCGCTGTTCCGGGGTGGCCCGCTGTGTTATGCCGACAGCTTTGGCCTCTACAACGTGGTCGCCGCAATGAAGCGTTTTGCAGCCAACCCGTTGGACGACGGCGCTTTTTGGCAACCGGCACCGTTGCTGGCCCGGCTGGTGGCTGAAGGCAAGAGCTTCACCTGACGCCTGCTGACCCTATCCTTTCCCGGCCCCACTTTCGCTTGACCTCCAGGAGCAACCCATGACCCACGCCGTCATCGTTTCCACCGCCCGCACGCCACTCGCCAAGAGCTGGAAAGGCGCCTTCAACATGACCCACGGCGCCACGCTCGGCGGCCACGCCATCGCCCACGCGGTGCAGCGGGCCGGCATCGACCCCGGCGCGGTCGATGATGTGTTGATGGGTTGCGCCAACCCCGAGGGCGCGACCGGCATGAACATCGCCCGCCAGGCGCTGCTGCGCGCTGGCCTGCCGATCACCACCAGCGGCGCCACCGTCAACCGGTTTTGCTCCAGCGGCTTGCAGACCATCGCCATGGCCTCGCAACGCATCATTGCCGGCGAGTCGGACGTGATGGTCGCCGGCGGCGTCGAGAGCATCTCCTGCGTGCAGCAGGAGATGAACCTGCACATGCTCGAGGACAGCTGGCTCAAGGCAAACAAGCCCGCCGTCTACCTGAGCATGCTCCAGACCGCTGAGAACGTCGCCAAGCGCTACGACATCTCGCGCGAGCGCATGGACCAGTACGGCGCCGCGAGCCAGCAAAAAGCCTGCGCCGCGCAAGAGGCCGGCCTGTTCAAGGACGAGATCGCAGCGATCACCGTGACAGCCGGCGTGGCCGATGCCGCGCTCGGCCTGCGCAGCAAGGAGGTGACCGTCAGCGCCGACGAGGGCCTGCGCCCCGGCACCACCTATGACGCGGTCAAGGGCATCCGCTCGGCCCTGCCGGGCGGTGTGGTCACCGGCGGCAATGCCAGCCAGTTCAGCGACGGCGCGGGTGCCTGTGTCATCGTCAGCGACACCTATGCCCAGCAAAAGGGCTTGAAGCCGCTGGGCCGCTTCCTGGGTTTTGCGGTGGCCGGTTGTGAGCCTGACGAGATGGGCATCGGCCCGGTATTTGCCGTGCCCAAGGTGCTGGCCCGCCTGGGTTTGAAGATGGATGACATCGACCTGTGGGAGCTGAACGAGGCCTTTGCGGTGCAGGTGCTGTACTGCGCTGACCGGCTGGGCATTCCGATGGACCGGCTCAACGTCAACGGCGGCGCGATCGCGGTCGGCCACCCCTACGGCGTGTCGGGCCAGCGCCTGACCGGCCATGCGCTGATCGAAGGCAAGCGCCGCGGCGCCAAGCGGGTTTGCGTGACGATGTGCATTGGCGGCGGCATGGGCGCGGCGGGCATCTTCGAGGTGCTCTGACCGGGTATCGGCGCGATGACTTGCTTGCGCACGCCGGATTCGCGCTTTGACGGCTTGGCCGGCTGGCCGTATGCGGCGCACTATGCCCAGCCGTTGGGTGAAGACGGCCCGCGCATGGCCTACATCGACGAGGGGCCACGCGACGCCGCAGTCACCGCGCTGTGCCTGCACGGCAACCCGAGCTGGAGCTATCTGTACCGGCAGATGATCCCGGTGTTCACGGCCGCCGGCATCCGGGTGGTGGCGCCAGACCTGATCGGTTTTGGCCGGTCCGACAAACCCGCCGACGGGGCCTGGCACCAGTTTGATGTCCACCGCCAGAGCCTGCTGAACTTTGTCGAGGCGCTGGATTTGCAGCGCGTGATGCTGGTCTGCCAGGACTGGGGCGGCATCTTTGGTCTGACTTTGCCAATGGCCTCGCCGGCGCGCTACGCCCGATTGCTGGTGATGAACACCACGCTGGCCACTGGCACCCTGACCGACGGTTTCCGCCAGTGGCGCGACTACAGCAACAGCCAGCCCGACCTGGCCGTGGGCAAGCTGCTGCGGCGCGGCCGGCGCGAGATGAGCGAGGCCGAGGCCGACGGCTACGACGCGCCGTTCCCCGATGCGTCCTACAAAGCCGCCTTGCGGGCCTTTCCGAACCTTGTGCCCGACGGCGCCGACGCGCCCGGCGCGGCCACCAGCCGAGACGCGGCTGACTTTTGGCAGCAGCGCTGGGCGGGCGACAGCTTCATGGCCATCGGCGAGCAAGACCCGGTGCTGGCCGGCCTGCCAATGCAGGCGCTGCAGCAGACGATCCGCGGCTGCCCGCCACCGATATTGGTGCCCGAAGGTGGACACTTTCTGCCCGAATGGGGCGCGCCGATTGCCCGCGCCGCGCTGCAGCACTTTGGGCTGGCACCGACGTGAGCGGGTTTGCCTGCAGCGCATCAGCGGCGGTTGGGCGGTATCTCACACCCACCGCAAAGCCTGATCAACGGTCCGCCCACCGGGCGGACACCTCCGCTTGACATTCCCGCTTGACATTCCCGCTTGACATTCCCGCTTGACACCCCGCTGGCGATCTGCAAGCCAGCCCGCATTGCAGTCCTTTGAGAGCCTTGCCCCATGCGCACCACCGTTGACTTTCTGCTGCAGGACTGGCTGCACGTCAGCACGCTCTGTTCGAGGCCCCGCTTTGCCGAGCATTCCACGGACACCTTCAACCAGGTGCTCGACACCTGCGAAAAGATCGCCCGGGACAAGTTTGCGCCGTTCAACCGGCTGGTCGATACCGAGGAGCCCCGCTTCGACGGCGAAAAAGTGATCCTGCCGCAGGCCACGCAAGACGCCTGGGACGCCTACGCCGCCTCGGGCATGCTGTCGGCAGCACAAGATTTCGAGATCGGCGGCATGCAGTTGCCCTACACGCTGGAGTCGGCCGCCAACGCTTTTTTTGCCAAGGCCTCGGTCAGCATCAACGGCAGCCTGCTGACCGTGGGCAATGCCAACTTGCTGATGGCGCATGGCAGCGAGACCCAGAAACAGGTGTTTGCGCTCAACGAGTTCTCGGGCCGCTGGTCGGGCACGATGTGCCTGTCCGAGCCACAGGCCGGCTCCAGCCTGTCGGACGTGGCGACCCGCGCTGTGCCTGACGGCGAAGGCTACGAGTCCGACCCGCTGGGTCCGCGCTTCCGTCTCAAGGGCAACAAGATGTGGATCTCGGCTGGCGAGCATGAGCTGACCGAGAACATCATCCACCTGGTACTGGCCAAGATCCCCGGTCCGGACAGCAAGCCGGTGGCGGGCGTCAGGGGCATCTCGCTGTTCATCGTGCCCAAGAAGATGGTCGATGCCACCGGCCAACTTACCGGTGAGCGCAACGACGTGGCGCTGGCCGGGCTCAACCACAAACTGGGCTGGCGCGGCACCACCAACACGCTGCTGAACTTTGGCGAGGGCAAGTTCTTGCCAGCCGGCAAGGCCGGTGCGGTGGGCTACCTGGTCGGCCAGCCCGGCCAGGGACTGCGCGCGATGTTCCACATG
Organism: Betaproteobacteria bacterium; assembly: GCA_031394235.1. Taxonomy (GTDB): domain Bacteria; phylum Pseudomonadota; class Gammaproteobacteria; order Burkholderiales; family Burkholderiaceae_C; genus Pseudaquabacterium. The sequence continues at coordinate 7,323 of JANMXG010000337.1, read as the reverse complement.
ATGAACGAAGCCCGCATCGGCGTGGGCATGGCCGCGACCATGCTGGGCATGGCGGGCTACGAGGCCTCGCTGGCCTACGCCCGGCAGCGGCCGCAGGGCCGGCCGGTCACTGCTGGCGGCAAGGACGCCGCGGCGCCCCAGGTACCGATCATCGAACATGCCGATATCAAGCGCATGCTGCTGGCGCAAAAAGCCTATGCGGAAGGCGCGCTGGCGCTTGAGCTGTACTGCGCGCGGCTGGTGGATGAGCAGCACACCGGCGAGCCGACAACTGCCAAAGAGGCGGCGCTGTTGCTGGAGGTGCTGACGCCGATCGCCAAGAGCTGGCCCAGCGAGTGGTGCCTGGAGGCCAACAGCCTGGCGATCCAGGTGCATGGCGGCTACGGCTACACCCGGGACTTTCCGGTCGAGCAGTACTGGCGCGACAACCGGCTCAACATGATCCACGAGGGCACCCACGGCATCCAGGGCCTGGACCTGCTGGGCCGCAAGGTGGTGATGGACGACGGCACCGGACTCAAACTGCTGGTCAGCACGGTGGAGCGCACCATCGCCCGCGCGGGCGCCGCGCCGGTGCTGGCCCAACACGCTGCGGAACTGACCACGGCGCTCAAATCGCTTTGCGCTGCCACCCAGTCCGCCTGGGCCACCGGCAGGCCAGAAGACGCGCTGGCCAACGCCACGCCCTACCTGCAGGCCTTTGGCCATGTGGTGCTGGCGTGGATCTGGCTGGACGTCGCCACAGTGGCGCTGCAAGGCGCCAGCGGCGCGGCCGCGGCCGACCCGGGGTTCGTTGCCGGCAAGGTGCAGGCCTGTCACTACTTTTTCGACTATGAGCTGCCCAAGATTGCTGCCTGGCTGGCGGTGGTGGCCAGCCGCAATCCTGTTTGCCGTGAGATGCAGGACGCCTGGTTCTGACCTTGCGATCCTGCTTGCCAACGCGCCTGCGCGCATCCCTAACGCCGTCTAGAAAGGCATTCCGCCATGGGCACCCCAATACAACAACTCTTCGACCTGACTGGCCGCACCGCGCTGGTCACCGGTGGCTCGCGCGGCCTGGGCCTGCAAATCGCCGAGGCCTTGGGTGAGGCCGGCGCCAAGCTGATGCTGACCTCCAGAAAGGCCGCCGATCTGGAAGAAGCCATTGCCCACCTCAACCAGCGCGGCATCGACGCCCGCTGGATCGCTGCCGATGCCGCCAACCCGGATGAAGCGCGCCGGGTCTGCACCGAGACGCTGGAGCGCCTCGGCCCGGTCGACATCCTGGTCAACAACGCCGGCGCGGCCTGGGGCGCGCCGGCCGAAGACCATGCGCTGTCGGCCTGGGACAAAGTGATGAACCTCAACATCCGCAGTCTGTTCGTCTTCAGCCAGACGATTGCCAAGCTCAGCATGATCCCGCGCCGCCAGGGCCGCATCATCAATATCGCCTCGATCGCCGGTCTGGCCGGCAACCCGGCGGGCATGGAAACCCTGGCCTACAACACCAGCAAGGGCGCGGTCGTCAACTTCACCCGGACGTTGGCGGCCGAGTGGGGCGAGCACGGCATTACCGTCAACGCAATTGCGCCGGGCTTTTTCCCGAGCAAGATGACGGTGCACGCGCTGGCCGATGGCAATGGCGAGCGCATGGCCGCCGGGGCGCCGCTGCGCCGGCTGGGCGACGACGACGACTTGAAAGGCGCGGCGCTGCTGTTTGCGTCTGCCGCCGGCAAACACATCACCGGGCAGATCCTGGCGGTGGACGGCGGCGTCAGCTGCGTCATTGGCCATTGACCGCTCGACGCTCACACGCCCGCCTGTACCCAGCAGACCATGACCCCGAAAAAGCCAGCCGCCCTGCAGTTTCCGGTCAAGGTGCCGTTTGTCGAATCACTGGGCATCGAGCTGCACGGCTTTGGTGACGGCCATGCCGACCTTCGCATCGACCTGGACGCCTCCCACCTCAACACCTGGGACGTGGCACACGGCGGCGTGGTCATGACCATGCTGGACGTGGCGATGGCGATGGCCGCACGCAGTGCCAATCCGCATGGCACCGGCGTGGCCACGGTCGAGATGAAAACCAGCTTCATGCGCCCGGCCGAGCACCAGTTGCGTGCCGTAGCCAAGGTGCTGCACAAGACCACCACGATGGCGTTTTGCGAGGCCTCGCTGTTCGATGACGAGGGCAAGCTCTGCGCCAATGCCACCGGCACCTTCAAGTACCTGCGGGCGCTGCCCGCGCGCGGCCGGGTGACGACCCAGACGGCGAGTGGGCCCGTAGAAGCGCCCGTGGAGACATCAGCAAAAGCGGCCACAAAAGCGCCAGCAAAAACACCCGACTGATCGCAGGACCCTTCCTCTCAACCCCACAACCCTGAAAGCACCCACCCCATGAGCAATCTCATCAACAAGCAGATCCAGCTGGTCTCCCGCCCGATCGGTGAGCCCAGCGCCGACAACTTCAAACTCGTCGAGTTGGCTGTGCCTGAGCTGGCCGACGGCCAGGTGCTGGTGCGCCACCACTACATGAGCCTGGACCCGTACATGCGCGGCCGCATGAACGACGGCAAGAGCTATGCCGTACCGCAAGCGCTGGGCGAGGTGATGGGTGGCGGCACAGTGGGCGAGGTGGTGGCCTCACGCAACCCCAACTTTGCGGCGGGTGATGCCGTGCTGGGCATGGGCGGCTGGCAGCAGTACCGGGTGGTCGATGCCAACCAGCGCGGCGTGCTGCAAAAGGTCGACACCCGCCAGATCCCGCTGCAGGCCTACCTGGGCGTGGTGGGCATGCCGGGTGTCACCGCCTGGCATGGCCTGGTGCGCATCATCAATCCCAAGGCAGGTGAGACGGTGGTGGTCTCGGCGGCTAGCGGTGCGGTGGGCAGCGCGGTGGGCCAGCTGGCCAAGGCGCGCGGTGCACGTGCGGTGGGCATCGCCGGTGGGGCCGACAAGTGCCGCTATGTGGTCGAAGAGCTGGGTTTTGAGGCCTGCATCGACTACAAGCAGCACCCGGACCTGAAGTCGCTGTCCCAAGCGCTGAAAGAGGCCTGCCCGAACGGCATCGACGGCCATTTCGAAAACGTCGGCGGCATGATCCTGGACGCGGTGATGATGCGGGCCAATGCCTTCAGCCGGGTGGCGATGTGCGGCATGATCAGCGGCTACAACGGTGCGCCGATCCCGATGGCCGCACCGCAGCTGATCCTGGTCAACCGCATGAAGATCCAGGGCTTCATCGTCAGCGAACACATGGATGATTGGCCCGCCGCGCTGGCGGAGCTGGGCGCCGGTGTGGCCGGCGGCACGCTGAAGTACCGCGAGACGGTGGCGCAAGGCATTGAAGCCGCGCCGGAGGCGTTCTTCGGCCTGTTGAAGGGCAAGAACTTCGGCAAGCAGCTCGTCAAGCTGATCTGATCGAGCCCGGGGCCAAAACCATGATCACCCTGTCCTGGACCTGGCAACGCTTTGCCGAGTTGGGCGGGGACGGGGTCTACGACATGCTGGCCCTGCGCGCCAAGGTGTTCATCCTGGAGCAAGGGCCGTTTCTCGATCCGGACGGCTTTGACCGGCAGTGCTGGCACCTCAACGGCCGCGATTCGGCAGGTGAGCTGCGCGCCTACTTGCGTCTGGTTGACCCCGGCATCAAGTACACCGAGCCGTCGATGGGCCGGGTGGTGCTGGACCAACCCTTGCGCGGCAGCGGCCTGGCCGACCAACTGGTGGCCGAGGGCTTGCTGCGCGCGGATGCCGCCTGGCCAGGCGCCGGCAACCGCATCAGCGCGCAAGCGCATTTGCAGCGCTTCTACGGCCGCCACGGCTTTGTGCCGGTCGGCGAGCCCTACATCGAAGACACCATCCCGCACATCGAGATGTGGAGGTCGCCATGAGCACCGTTGTCACCCACGAGGTCTTCAACCAGAGCAAGCCGCTGGTCGACCAGAACCTGTTCACCGGCAACCGGGCGCTGCAGGATGCCCTGCGGTTCAACCTGCCGGGCTTCGATGCGGCGCGTTTTGCCGCACTCGGCGCCACCGCTGGCTCGGCCGAGATGCAACGCCATGCCCGGCTGGCCAACACCTTCGCGCCCCAGCTGAAAAGCCACGACCGTTCCGGCCGCCGCATCGATGAGATCGAGTTCCACCCCAGTTACCACGCGCTGATGGCCACCGCGATGCAGCAGGGACTGCACGGCACCCCCTGGACTGAAGGGCCGGGCGCCCACATCGAGCGCGCCGCCGCCTTCATGCTGTTCACCGAGGCCGAGCCCAGCACCCTGTGCCCGATCTCGATGACCTATGCCGTCACGCCGGCATTGCGCGCCAATTCGGCGATCCACGCCGCTTGGGGTGCGGGTCTGGCCAGCCGGGTCTACGATGGTCGCTTCCTGCCGTTTGATCAAAAGCTCGGCCTGACGATGGGCATGGGCATGACCGAGAAGCAGGGCGGCTCGGACGTGCGGGCCAACACCACGCAGGCGGTGCCTGATGGCAGCGATGGCTGGGGCCAGCGTTACAAGCTCACCGGCCACAAATGGTTCATGTCGGCGCCGATGTGCGATGCCTTTCTGGTGCTGGCCCGCACGCAGGGCTCAGGGTCCGGCCCGGCGGCGGGTGGCTTGAGCTGCTTCTTTCTGCCGCGCTGGTTGCCCGACGGTCTGGGCGCTTCGGGCGGCGCCAGCCTCAATGCCATTCGGGTGCAGCGCCTCAAGCACAAGCTGGGCAACCAGGCCAATGCCAGCTCGGAGGTCGAGTTCCATGGCGCCACCGCCTGGTTGGTGGGCGAAGAGGGCCGCGGCATACCGCAGATCCTGGCGATGGGCGCGATCACCCGGCTGGACTGTGCGCTGGGCACCGCCGGGCTGATGCGCCAGGCGCTGTCGCTTGCGCTGCAGCACACGGCGCAGCGTCAGGCCTTTGGCAAGCGCTTGATCGAGCAGCCGGTGATGCAAAACGTGCTGGCCGATCTGGCCCTGGAGAGCGAAGCCGCCACCGCCTTGGCGCTGCGCCTGGCGCGCGCCGTGAACGCCACTGAAAACAGCACCGACCCGACCGGCCATGAGGCGCTGATCGGCCGGGTATTGACGCCGATTGCCAAATTCTGGGTCTGCAAACGCGGCGCCGGTTTTGCCCAGGAGGCGATGGAGTGCCTGGGTGGCAACGGCTATGTCGAAGAGCAGGGTGAGGGCGTGATGGCCCGCATCTACCGCGAGATGCCGCTCAACTCGATCTGGGAGGGTGCCGGCAACATCATGGCGCTGGACCTGAAGCGCGCGCTGCGCACCGGCGCAGTGGCCGACGCGCTGGCCCGAGAAGTGGCGCCCGCGCAGGGCGCGCATCCGGCGCTGGATGCCGCCGTGGCGCGGGTGCTGCATGGCCTGGACGGTGGCGCGGGTCACCCCGCGGACGAGGCTCAGGCCCGCCGCCTGGCCCGCGACACCGCGCTGGTGCTGCAAGCCGCGCTGCTGCGCCAGCACTCGACCGACGCCGTGTTTGCAGCCTTTTGTGCCAGCCGTCTGGCGGAAGCCAGCGATGTTTACGGCTGCTTGCCGGCCGGCCTGGACCTGGGCGCCATCGTGGCCCGCGCCCAACTGCATTGAATTCACCCCACCCAGGAACCTACATGTCCGACCTGATTCTTCACCACTACCCGATGTCACCCTTTGCCGAGAAGGTGCGGCTGATCCTGGGCTTCAAACAGCTGCCTTGGCGATCGGTGATGATCCCACCCGTGATGCCCAAGCCCGATGTCGTGGCGCTGACCGGCGGTTACCGCAAGACGCCGGTGCTGCAGGTGGGCGCCGACATCTACTGCGACACCGCACTGATCGCCCGGCTGCTGGAGGAGCGCCAGCCCACGCCCAGCCTGTACCCGCCCACCATGCCACTGGCGCCGCTGCTGGCGCAGTGGGCCGACGGCACCTTGTTCCAGGCCGCCGTGTGCTGGGCCATGCAACCGGCGGGTCTGTCAGCAATCCTGGGCGGCTCACCGCCGGACGTGATCCAGGGCTTTGCTGCAGACCGGGCCGCGATGCGCGGCAGCGTGCCCCGGCTGACCCTGGCCGATGGGACAGCGCAGGTCAAGTCCCACCTCGCCGCCCTCGATGCCCAACTGGCGCAGGGCGGGCCGTGGCTGTTGGGCGCCGTGCCCTGCATTGCCGATTTCTCGGTGGGCCACTGCCTGTGGTTCATCAGGCGGTCGCAGCCGGTGGCCTATTTGATCGATGCCTACCCCGCGGTGGCCGCTTGGCTGGACCGCCTGCTGGCCATCGGCCACCCCACCCCGGACCGCATGAGCAGCACCGAGGCGCTCGCCGTCGCCGCTGCGGCCACCGAGGCCCAAAGTTACGCCCCGGTGGCGGTGGCTGCCGACCAGGGCTTCGAGCCCGGCCAGGCCGTCAGCGTGGCGGCGACCGACTACGGCAGCGACCCGGTCTCGGGCGCACTCGTCGGCTTGTCGGCCGATGTGGTGGTGATCCGGCGACAGAACCCCCGCGCCGGCACGCTGCATGTCCACTTTCCCCGTTTTGGCTTCCAGATCAAGAAAGCGCCTTCCGCATGAATTCCGTCAAGAGTTTCAAAGGCCAGACCGCTGTGCTCACCGGCGCAGCGTCGGGCTTCGGCCTGGAGTGCGCCCGCATCGCTGCCCGCGAGGGCATGAACGTGGTGATGGTCGATGTGCAGGCCGATGCGCTCAACACCGCCTGGGTCGAAGTCGAGGCCCTGGCCGCGCTGCATGACGGCCGGGTCATCGCCCATGTCGTGGACGTGTCCAAGGCCGACCCGATGCAGGCCCTGGCCGATGCGGTGCAGCAGACCTTCGGCGCACCCAGCCTGGTGTTCAACAACGCCGGTGTCGGCAGCGGCGGCCTGGTCTGGGAGAACACCGTCAAAGACTGGGAGTGGGTGCTGGGCGTGAATGTGTGGGGCGTGATCCACGGCGTGCGCCTGTTCACCCCGATGATGTTGGCCGCTGCGGCTGCCGACCCAAGTTTTGAGGGCCACATCGTCAACACCGCGTCGATGGCCGGCCTGCTCAGCCCTCCCAATATGGGGGTCTACAACGTCAGCAAACATGCGGTGGTCACCCTCAGCGAAACGCTCTACCAGGACCTGGCGCTGGTCACCGGGCAGGTGCACGCCCACGTGCTTTGTCCGTTTTTTGTGCCCACCGGCATCAGTGCGAGCCAGCGCAACCGGCCGGCCGAGATGCAAGACGCCGATGTCCAGCCCACCCGCAGCCAGCTGATCGGCCGGGCGATGAGCGAAAAGGCTGTGGGCAGCGGCAAGGTCAGCGCTGCTGACGTGGCAATGAAGGTGTTTGCCGCGCTGCGCGACAAGC
>JANMXG010000336.1:0-5623 GCA_031394235.1 Betaproteobacteria bacterium | reverse complement strand
CGCCGGGGGGGCCGCGTTGTTTTGCCCCACCCTGCTGCATACCCCCCCGTGGCGGGGGGGCCCCCCCGTGCGGGGCGCCCCCCCACGCCTGCTCACCGACCAGGGCCAACTGATCACCTACGGACCGTACCGGGTTCAGGGTGAGCCCACGGCACCGGGCAACCAGGCCTTCGATGCCGACTTGCGGGCGCGGAACCCGGCCTGGGGGCTGCGTTGGCTGCATGACATCGCCGAGCAGGCCGAAGCGGTCGGCCTGCAGCTCAGCGCACGGCACGCTTTGCCGGCCAACAACCAGATCCTGGTGTTCCGGCGTGGCGTCACCGCCACCTGATCGGGCCGTGATGGTGGACCTGCCCAAAATTCTCCGGCTCACCCTCCTGCCGGGTGGCTGGCAAGTGCCCGTCCCAGCGGGCCAAAGCCTGTTGCAAGCGGCCTTGGCTGCGGGTGTGCGCCTGCCCAGCTCGTGCCGCAACGGCAGCTGCCGCAGCTGCCTGGCCCGGCTGGAGAGCGGCCAGATCCACTACACCATCGAGTGGCCCGGCCTGCTGGCTGAAGAAAAAGCCGAGGGCTGGATCCTGCCCTGCGTGGCCTGCGCCGACAGCGACCTGGTGATCACGGCGCCGGGCGCGTCGGCGCTGATGGGGTGAGCCGAAACGACCCGCGTTGTTGTCAAGCCCCCTCACTGCGGCGCCCCGCCTCGACACAGCTTTACCCAGGCGAGTATGCGGAACTTTGCGGCCCGACTGGCGGTCTTCCGTCTCGGTGTTCAGATTCATTGAGGCACTGAAAAAAGACGATCATGGCAACGCCAATGCGTACTGCGGTGGCTGCGACGGCCCTGCTCGCCGGCCTGGCACAAGCCGGCACGGTTGAAGTGAACTTCGTGCAGCCCGAGCGCTACACCGACGCCGGTCACGAAACGGATGCCGAGGCCGCTCGCAAGACCCTGGACCAGCACCTTCAGGCCCTGGGCCTGGCGGGCCTGCCGGTTGAGCAGCGGCTCAAGATCGACATCCTCGACATCGACCTGGCCGGCGAGACACGGCCATTGCTGAGCCTGTCCAACGATGTGCGGGTGCTCAAGGGCCGCGCAGATTGGCCGCGCATCCACCTGCGCTACACCCATAGCGACGGCGCGCAAACCCTGGGCAGCGGCGACAAGTCGATCTCGGACATGGCCTACCTGATGCGCAGTCGGGCCACTGACCGCAGTGAAGCCTTGCCCTGTGAGGGGCGCTTGCCGAACGACTGGTTCCGCAGCCATTTCGGCCCGACAGCAGCGAAGCCCTAGGCTCGGGCCAGCGCTGGCATCAGCGGCCAACCACTAGCGTCACCTCATCAACGCTTGCCCTTGCGCTTGACCTCCACCGGCTGCAGCGCGGCGTGCAGCGCCAGGTATTCGAGGCTCAGCTTGTGGCGGGCATCCAGATGGATCATTGGCAAGGCCTGCTCGTGCGACTCCTTGATCTTGACACTGGCGCTCAGGTAGGGCTGCAGCACCGGCAGACCTTCGTCAATCAGCTCCTGCACCAGGCGCTGCGGCAGGTTGGCTCGGGGCTGAAACTGGTTGACAACAATGCCCGTGACCACCAGAGCGGGGTTGTGATCCGCCTGGATCTCCTGCACGCTGTCCATCAGTGAATACAGCGCCCGGCGCGAGAAGTCATCACAGTCGAACGGGATCAGGCAGCCAAGCGCTGCGATCAGCGCTGATCGGGTGTAGAAGTTCAGCGCGGGCGGCGTGTCGATGTAGATCCGGTCGTAGCCCTCCAGCGCCGCCAATGCATCCCGCAGCTTGTAGAGCTTGTACCGCGACTCCAGCTTGCTGTGCAGTTCCTCTAGCCGCGGGCTGGACGGCAGCACATGCAGGTTCTCGAACGGCGTGACGGTGATGAACTCGTCTGCGCCCTGGTTGCGCAGCGTGAACTTGAGCGTCTGGTCGAAAAACTCGGCCGCCGTGTCTCGCGGCTCGTCCGCACCTGCACCCAGCAGATAACGCGTTGAGTTGCCCTGCGGGTCCAGGTCGATCACCAGCGTGCGCAGGCCCTGTTCTGCACTGATGGCCGCCAAGTTGCAGGTGATGGTGGACTTCCCGACCCCACCTTTTTGATTGAAAACGACATAGCGCATGGCGCAAGAACCTTGCAGAGTGATGCCCGCCGGATCGGCAGCTGCCCGTATTGTGCACCGCAGCATCCGGGACGATTTGTGCGTCGACGCCAATTTGCCAGGACAAACCATGGCTTCTTGTCATACCGGCGTCATGGCAACGGGCCATACTCTGTCTTGTCTTGGCGACAACCGAACGCACCAATGGGCGGACTACCGGAACCCGTAACCGGCGCCAACACAACCGGTCTTGGGCATCGCCCTGTCCGTCAGCAAGGGCCACCTCGGTGGCCCTTGGCTTTTCTGGCTTCCCGACCGATCAGGGCGCCGGCTGGTACCGGTTGCCCGCGGCCTTGTAGCGCTGAACAGCCTGTTTGAGGTCGGTGTACTCCTCGCAACCAAAGGTGCAGATCTTGTCCAATGCCGCCAAACGTTGCTCGGCCAGTGGCAGGTCGCCTTTCATCAGCGCCAGCTCACCCGAGTACTCGAGCGCACCGCGGTGCGCTGGCGCAATGCGCAGGGCCTCGCGGTAATGCCGGTCGGCACCGTCCAGGTCGGGCGGCGATGCTTTTCGCAAGGTGTAACCCATCAGGTTCTGCCAATCCGCGTTGGTGGGGGTGTTCACCCGCTTGAGTTCGGTGACCGCATCAGCCCAGCGGCGCGCGGCCACCTGGGTTCGTGCAGCAGCCAGCGGGTCGTGGGCCTGCGTGCTGCTGCCGCCAATGTCAGCCGCCAACACGGCCTGCCCGACCAGCAGGACAAGCACGAGCGCTACCGCCGGTCTGGCCGCCACAGCCGCCGACTCCCGCCAGCGGCTCTGGTACAGCCGGCGCGAGGCCTTGGTGGGCGAAACGTGCAAGTCGGACATGGCAACCCTTGAAGTTGACCGCAGATTCTGACACCCACGCAACATACCGCCCAAGCCTGGATGCGCTTGACCCCAAACCGCCACTTCGAATGCCTTATGCTGCGGGTCAGTTTCGACGCGCGACCGGCGCGTGTCAGCCACTCAAGGAGCACCGCATTGGCGACCCCGAATTACTCGTACGAGAAACGCCAGCGTGAACTGGCCAAGAAACGCAAAACCGAAGAAAAGCTGCAGAAGAAGAAGCAGGGTCCGGGCGCCGACGGTACAGAGCCGGGGCACGATCCCGCCGCAGACACCGCAGAGGTCGGCACGCCTCCGCCAGTAGTCAGTTGATGGGCTTGTAGCGCATGCGGTCGGGCCAGCAGCCCTGCCTGCACTGAGGGAGGGTGGCCTGGATCACAACCCAGCAAGCGCCGGGACGAAAAAAAACCGCAACCCTTGCAGGTGCGGTTTTTTATTTTGCAGAACCCGAAGGCCCTGACCAATGTACGCAGGCTTGGCCTGCGCAGCAATTACAACGGGCGAATGTTCGCCGCTTGCAGACCCTTGGGGCCTTGCTTCACTTCAAATTCGACGCGCTGGTTTTCGGCCAGGCTGCGAAAGCCGCCGTTGTTGCGGATTTCGCTGAAGTGAGCGAACAGATCCTTGCTGCCGTCTTCAGGCGTGATGAAGCCGAAGCCCTTGCCATCGTTGAACCATTTGACGACGCCAGTTTGGGTAGTGCTCATGGAGATGTTCCTTTTGAGTCTGTTGATAAAAAAATTGCCACCGTACCGGCTTGCGCCAACACGGACAGAGACACTCAAGAAACGTCGAACCGGGAGTTCAAACCTGGACGGGCCTTTTGCAACCTAGTCGCCGAAACGATTTGATGACATCAGGCGGTACGGGAGTAAGACCTTGTGGAAACGGCCTCGTGCATGTCTGTGCCCGTAATGTAACAGCAATTGCCCCAAATGGCAGCTGTGCAAGGCGGGGAACCCTGAGGTTGTCTAGAGGCAGGTCTCCAGCCTAGGCCCACACCAAGCCGCTGGCTATCATCCACTGGCTGTGCCAATTCGGATCAGCGGGTGCCAGTGGAGTCCAGACGAATGTTCGACTATGTCGTGGTGGGTGGGGGATCAGCGGGCTGTGTGCTGGCGGCTCGCCTGAGTAAAGACCCAACTGTGCAGGTGGCGCTGCTGGAGGCGGGCGGTACAGACACCAGTGTCTTGATCCATTGCCCTGCCGGGCTGGCGCTGATGGCCAAGTCCAAAGGGCTGAACTGGGCATTCGAGACGGTGCCACAGACAGGCCTGGGCGGCCGTCGGGGCTACCAGCCTCGCGGCAAGGTGTTGGGCGGATCCAGCTCGATCAACGCGATGATCTACCTGCGCGGCCAGCAGGCCGACTACGACGGCTGGGCCGCCGAGGGCAACCCGGGCTGGTCGTTCAACGAGGTGCTGCCGTATTTCAAGCGCGCCGAACACAACAGCCGTGGCGCCGATGTCTGGCACGGCAGCGACGGGCCGCTACAGGTGCAGGACCTGGTCCAGCCCAACCGCTGTTCGGCGCTGTTTGTCGATGCGGCGCAGCAGGCAGGCCATGCCCTCAACCCCGATTTCAACGGCGCCACCCAGGAGGGCGTGGGGCCGTACCAGGTGACACACCGCAACGGAGAACGTTGCAGCGCGGCCAAGGCCTACCTGACACCGGTGCTGGGCCGAAACAACCTGACGGTGATCACCGGCGCACAGGCCACGCGCATCCTGTTTGAAGGCCAGCGGGCGGTCGGTGTCGAATACCTCAAAGCCGGCACCCGGCAACAGGCCATGGCCCGCGCCGAGGTGCTGCTGGCCGCCGGCGCGTTTCAATCGCCGCAGTTGCTGATGCTGAGCGGCGTAGGTCCGGCGGCCCACCTGCAATCGCTGGGCATTCCGGTGCTGCACAACCTGCCAGGGGTCGGCGCCAACCTGCACGATCATGTCGATGTGGTGCAGGTGATGGACACCCCCAAGGTCACCGAACTGTTCGGCCTGTCGTTCGCAGGACTGCGCAATGCGATCGCAGGCGTGTTGGCGTGGCGCAAGGACCGCACCGGGTCGCTGACCACCAACTTTGCCGAGGCGGGCGGCTTCATCCGAAGCTCGGCCCAACGCCCGGCACCCGATCTGCAGTTGCACTTTGTGATCGGCAAGCTGGTGAACCACGGTCGCACCACGGTATTCGGCCACGGCTACTCGTGCCATGTTTGCCTGCTCAACCCCGAAAGTCGCGGCAGCGTGACGCTGGCCAGCGCCGATCCCCTGGCTGCCCCCTTGATCGATCCGGCCTTCCTGACCGCGCCGGGCGATCTGGAACGCATGGTCGAGGGCGTCAAGCTGATGCGCCAGATCCTGAAACAACCGGCATTGGCCGGCCTGGGCGGCCGCGAACTGGCCAGTTCTGCAGCGGCGCAGACAGACGGGCAGATTGCCAGCTTCATCCGCCAATACGCCGACACGATCTACCACCCGGTCGGCAGTTGCAGGATGGGACCGGGCGAAGGCGATGTGGTGGACGCCAGCCTGCGGGTTCACCGCCTGCAGGGCCTGCGGGTGGTGGATGCATCGATCATGCCGCGCATCGTCAGTGGCAATACCAACGCGCCGACGATCATGATTGCCG
>JANMXG010000335.1:0-1901 GCA_031394235.1 Betaproteobacteria bacterium | reverse complement strand
ACGACGATCAGCTCGATCATCGTGAAGCCAGCTTGGCTTTTGCGGGTTTGGTGATTTCTCATGTCGGTACTCCAGGGGGGGCGGGGGGTTGAAAGGCTTGGCTGGCCCGAAGCCAGCCGGCTGTGGGGTTGCACGGGATATCGGATGGCGGGCTCATTTCTTGAGGGATACCCGGCCCAAATCCCACAAGGGGAGAAATACGCCCAGTGCCAGCAACAGCACCAGCGCGCCAAGAAATACGATCAGGATCGGCTCGATCTGCTGGGACAAGGTCTTGAGCTCGTACTGCACCTCGTTGGTGTAGAGCTCGGCAATCTCTTCCATCAGCTCGTCGATCGCGCCGGTCTCCTCGCCCACCGCGATCATCTGCAGCACCACCGGCGTGAAGATGCCCGAGACGATGGCCGCGCGCAGGATCGTGTCGCCCCGCTCTACGGCCTCGCGCATGGCCTCGACCTTGCGGCTGATGTAGGCGTTGTCCACGGTTTGAGACACCACGGTCAGGGCCTGCTCGATCGGCACGCCGCTCTTGAGCGCGATCGCAAAGCTGCGTGAAAAGCGCGACAGCGTGGCCTTTTGCACGATGCGGCCGGCCAGCGGCGCCTGGAGCATCCAGCGGTCCCAGACCCGACGGCCTTGCGGCTGGGCCTTCCAGCGCCGCAGCGCAAAAAACGCGATCACCGAGGCTATGCCCACCGCCCAGCCGTAACGCAGCGTGAACTCGCTGCTGCCCACCAGCAAGCGGGTGGCCAGGGGCAGCTCCGCGTTGAAGCTCTTGAAGACGTTGGCAAACGCCGGCACCACCAAGGTGTTGATCACGCCCACGGCAATCGCCATGGCGCCGACCACAAAGCTGGGGTAGCGGATCGCCGACTTGACCTGCTGGTGCATGAAGCTCTCGAACTCGATGTGCTTGAACAGCCGCAAGAACACCTCGTCGAGCCGGCCGGTCATCTCGCCCACCCGCACCATCGAGACGTAGAAGTGGTCGAACACGCCGCCTTGCTGGGCAAAACACATCGACAGCTCGATGCCCGACTCCAGGCTTTGCCGCACGCTGGCCAGGGTGGACTTCATCTTCGGGTTGACCGCCGACTCTTGCAGCCCGGCCAGCGCCCGCAGGATCGGCACGCCGGCCCGCAGCAGGGTGTGCAGCTGGCGCGAGAACAGCATCAAATCGGCTGGCAGCACCTTGGGCTGGAACATTTTGGGCAGCACCAGGTCACCGGGCTTGGTCCCATCGGGTTTGAGGCTGGCAGCACCGCCCGCGCTGATCTGCAGCGGTGTGACGCCGCGTGACATCAGCAGCGCAGCCACCGCGCCAGCGTCAGCGCCGTCGAGCTCGCCGCTGACGGCGCCGCTGGCGGCACGGCCGGTGTAGGCAAATCTTGGCATCGCAGCGCTGCTTATTCGTCAAGTTGCGAGCCGACCCGCATCGCTTCGTCGATGCTGGTGCGGCCGGCGGCGGCCAGGCGCAGTGCATCGCGCCGCAGCGTCTGGCCGGCCATCTGGCGCCGGCCCGCCTGGGTGAAGCGGGCCGGGTCGTTGTCGTTCATCGCCTCGACCAGCTCTTGCGTCATCTCGATGAACTCGTAGACGCCCGTCCGGCCGGTGTAGCCGGTCTGGTTGCACTCGCCGCAGCCCCGCGGCGTGCGCCAGCGGGCCGGTGCCGCGTCCGGCTCGGCGGCGCCGTCGGCAGCCAAATCGCTGCGGTCGAGTTCAAACCCGCCGCCGCCCAGCGCCAGCCGCAAGAATTCATGCTCATGCGCATCGGGCGTGTGCGGCTCCGCGCAGTGGTTGCACAGGGTGCGCACCAGGCGCTGCGCCAGCACCAGATGCAGGGACAGCGCCACCATGTAGCGCGGCACGCCCATGTCGATCAGCCGCAGTGGCGTGGACAG
>JANMXG010000334.1:0-13866 GCA_031394235.1 Betaproteobacteria bacterium | reverse complement strand
GACTGTGGCCGCGACTGTGGCCGTGGCTGTGGATTCGGCCGCCACGGTGGTTGCGACCGCAGCGGATTGAGCCATGCCTGTCATCGCCATTGCGCACCCGCTGGTTCGCCACAAGATCGGCCTGCTGCGCGAGGACCAGATTTCCACCAAGAAGTTTCGCGAGCTGACGCATGAGCTGGCGCGGCTGCTGGCGTACGAGGCCACGGCCGACTTTCCGCTCGAAAAAACCACCATCGCCTGCTGGAGCGGCCCGGTCGAGATCGACCAGATCGCCGGCCGCAAGGTCACCATCGTGCCGATCCTGCGCGCCGGCCTGGGCATGCTGGAGGGCGTGCTGGACATGGTGCCCAATGCCAAGATCAGCGTGGTTGGGCTGGCGCGCGACCACGAGACGCTGCAGCCGGTGCACTACTTCGAGAAGTTTGTCGGCCACCTCAGCGAGCGCACCGCGATCATCGTTGACCCCATGCTGGCCACGGCCGGGTCGATGATTGCCACGATCGACCTGCTCAAGGCCCGGGGCTGCCAGGACATCCGGGCGCTGGTGCTGGTGGCCGCGCCCGAGGGCATCGCCGCGCTGGCCTTGGCCCACCCGGACGTGCGGTGCTGGACCGCCGCGATCGACAGCCACCTCAACGAGATCGGCTACATCATCCCCGGCCTCGGGGACGCCGGGGACAAGATCTTCGGCACCAAGGACGACGACACCCTGTGAGCGCGCTGCGGCCTGCGCCGGTTGCCACCGACGCCGCCGCCAGTCGGGCTGAGGCGGTGCGGGCCCGGCGCAGCCTGGTGGCGCTGTTTGCTGCCACCTTCACCGAACTGACCGGGCTGTTCCTGTTCGGGCCGCTGCTGCTGTTCACGCTCAAGGCGCGCGGTCTGGACACCGCCACGGTCGGTGCATTTGCCGCGCTGCAGTGGGTGGGCTTGCTCGTGGCCACGCCGTTTGCCTCCGCCTGGGTGCAACGGCTGGGGCCGCGCAATGCACTGTTGGCCAGCGGCGCGGTGCCGCTGGTGGCGCTGGCGGGCATGCTGGTTTGGCACAGCCTGCCGGTCTGGTCGCTGTTGTATTTTGTGGCGGGCATGGCGTCCGCGTTGCGCTGGATCCTGGCCGAGGCCATGGTGGCCGAGCTGGCCCCGCCGCACCGGCGCGGCCGGGTGATGGGCTTGTTTGCGATGATGATCGGCGTTACGTTCATGGCCGGACCGGCCCTGCTGTCGGTGCTGCTGTCCGCCGGCTGGGACACCCAGGGCGTGGGCTGGGTGGCGGTATCGCTGGTGGCGTTGGGCCTGCTGTTGTTGGTGCCGGTGCGGCCGCCGCCGGCCGCCGCGGCAGGCGCGGCCACTTCCCGCAGCGGTTGGCGCGGCACCTGGGGCGCCGTGCGCGCCGCGCCGATGGTGATGCTGACCGGATTCATCGGCGGATTTTTCGAGTCTGGCCTGGCCAGCACGCTGCCGCTGTACGGCCTGACGGTCGGCATGTCTGCCGCCAGCGCAGCGTTGTTGGTGTCAGCCAGTGGCCTGGGCAGCACCTTGCTGGCGCCGCTGGCCGGTGAGCTGGCGGACCGGTTGAGCACCGCGGGGGTGCGCCGCGCCTGCGCACTGGTCTGCCTGTTGGCCACGCTGGGCCTGCTGGCCGTGCCGCGCTGGGGCGCATGGGTCTGGCCGATTGCCTTTTGCTGGGGCGGCGCGGGCGCTGCGCTGTACACCCTGGCGATGGTCGATATCGGCCAGTGCCACCAGGGCGTGGCGCTGGTCAACAGCACCGCCGTGCTGGTGATGGCCTACACCGCGGGCGGCATGCTGGCGCCGGCCGCCGGCGGGGCCATGCTGCAGTGGGCGCCCGCGCTTGGCTTCCCAGCCTTGTTGGCGGCGGTGGCCTTGCTGGGCTGGTGGCCAGTGGGCCCGGCGATTTTGGGTACGATCGACGCCCGGCAGGGCAGGGCCAGCGACAGCGACTGAGGTGCCAACCCACGGAGCGGCAGCTGCCGACAGCCCGCAGCAAGCCAGCCACAGACCAGGAAAAAGGGGCGGACGCAATGGCGATGGACGTGGTGGATTACGAGATCAAGGGCGCCGAGATGCAGTTTGTCGAGGTCGAGCTCGACCCCGGCGAGGCGGCGGTGGGTGAGGCCGGCAGCCTGTTTTTCATGGACGCCGGCATCACGATGGACACCGTCTTTGGCGATGGATCAGGGGGTGGCGGCAGCTTTTTTGGCAAGTTACTGGGCGCCGGCAAACGGCTGGTCACGGGTGAGTCGCTGTTCACCACCGTCTACACCAACGGCACACCGCACAAACAACGGGTGGCGTTTGCCGCGCCCTATCCCGGCAAGATCGTCGCAATGGACTTGCGCCAACTGGGCGGCATGCTGATCTGCCAGAAAGACGCTTTTCTGTGTGCCGCGCGGGGTGTTTCGCTGGGCATCTTCTTCCAGCAGAAGCTGTCGGTGGGCTTTTTTGGTGGCGAGGGTTTTGTGATGCAAAAGCTCGAAGGCGACGGCCTAGCCTTTGTGCACGCCGGCGGCACCATCGTCAAGCGCGAGTTGTCGGCCGGTCAGTGCCTGGTGGTCGACACCGGCTGCCTGGTGGCCTACACGCCCAGTGTCGATTTCGAGATCCAGTACGTCGGCAAGATCAAAACCGCGATGTTTGGCGGCGAGGGTTTGTTTTTGGCCAGGCTCACCGGCCCGGGCACGGTCTGGCTGCAGAGCCTGCCGTTTTCTCGCCTCGCCAGCCGGGTGTTTGCTGCCGCGCCCCAGACCGGCGGCAGCCGGCGCGAGGAGGGCGGTCTGCTGGGTGGGCTGGCTGGCGGTGCCGCACTGGGCGGTCTGCTGAGCGGTGATGATGAATAGCCTGGCGGCAGCAGCTGGCGTGACGCTGCAGCGTGTGCGTGCACGGGCACCTCGGCTGGCGCTGCTTGCGACGCTGGCGCTGTCAGCGCTGTTTGTACTGCCGGGGTTGGTGCAGCCCGCCGCTGCGGCATCACCCGCCGCCGCCAGCGTAGCGCTGGAAGACATCAGCTCCACCGATCTCAAGGCCCGCATTGCGGCCGGCGCCACCACCGTGCTGGTACCGATCGGCGGCACCGAGCAAAACGGCCCGCACATGGCGCTGGGCAAGCACAACCTGCGTGTCAAGGTGCTGGCCGCGCGCATTGCCGAGCGGCTGGGGCAGACGGTGGTGGCGCCGGTGATCGCCTATGTGCCTGAAGGGGCGATCGACCCCGCTACGCAGCACATGCGCTGGGTGGGCACGCTGTCGATCCCGGAAGCGGCCTTCGAGGCGGTGCTGGAGGGCGCGGCGCGCAGCCTGCGCCAGCACGGGTTTCGGGAGGTGGTGTTCTTGGCCGACCACGGCGGCTATCTCAAGAACACCGAGCGGGTAGCGGCCCGGTTGACCCGCGAGTTTGCAGCCGGCGCGCCGGGTCGCCCCGTCTGCCGGGTGCTGGCCCTGGCCGAGTACTACCAGGTGACGCAGACCGATTATGTCGAGGCGTTGAAGGCGCGCGGTTACGGCCTGGACGAGATCGGCCGCCACGCCGGCCTGGCGGACACCTCGCTGATGCTGGCGATCGATCCGGCAATGGTGCGAATGGACGCTGCCGCTGCCCGGCCCAAGGGCGCCAACGACGGCGTGACCGGTGACCCGCGCCGCGCCAGTGCCGAACTGGGCCGGCTGGGCACGGACCGCATCGTCGAGGTCTCGGTCGCCGCCATCGGCGCTCACCTCCGCCAGCGCAGCCCGGCGTCCGGCGGTGGCGCGACAATGGCGCCGGCAAAACAGTGAATCGGATGTTCGGATGAGGACGAAGTCGTGACGACCAGGGTGAATCGTGTGAATGGCTTGAATGGCTTGAATGGCATGAATAACGTGAGTGGCGTGAATGGCATGAATCGGCCAGGGCTGTGGTTGGCAGGGCTGCTGATGGCCGCATCCCCCTGCACCGGCGCATGGGCGGCCGGACCGGCGCCGGCAGGTTCTGCGCCCGCCGTAGCCGCCAGCACAGGCGGCCTGCCCGGCATGCCGCCCGTGGTCGATGCGCGCAACCTCTACAGCGAGGTGGCGACCGGCAAGGTCAGCCCGGCGCTGGCCGGCGACCTGGAACGCATTTACGTGCCCAACCTGCGCTCCAACAACGTCACCGTGATCGACCCGGCCACCTTGAAGGTGGTGGACAAATTCAAGGTCGGCATCGGCCCGCAGCACATCGTGCCGTCCTGGGACTTGCGCACGCTGTGGGTCACCAACAATGCCGAAGGCCGTACCGATGGCAGCCTGACACCCATCGACCCGCGCACCGGCAAGCCCGGCAAGGCGATCCCGGTGGACGACCCGTACAACATGTATTCCACGCCCGACGGCCAATCGGCGATCGTGGTGGCCGAAGCGCGCAAGCGGCTCGACTTCCGCGATCCCAAGACAATGGCCATGCAGTACGCGATCGACACGCCGCTGTGCCCAGGCATCAACCACGCCGAGTTTTCAATCGACGGCCGCTTTGCGGTGTTCACCTGCGAGTTCTCGGGCACGATCGTCAAGATCGACCTGGTCGGCCGCAAGGTGCTGGCTTACCTCAAGCTCAAGATGCCGGCCACCCGGTTCAAGGAGGTGGCGGGTGCCCCGCGCACGCCGCCTGGCAAGGTTTGGGAGCCTGGCGCCACCGAGGTTTGCACGGTGACCAAGGGCATGCCGCAGGACATCCGCTCGTCGCCCGACGGCAAGCGCTTCTACATCGCCGACATGCATGCTGATGGTGTGCACATCATCGATGTCGAGTCCTTCACCCAGGTCGGCTTCATCACCACTGGCGTCGGTGCACACGGCCTGTACCCCAGCCGCGACGGCAAGCGGCTGTATGTGGCCAACCGCGGCTCACACAAGATTCATGGCCCCAAGCTGGGTGACGGCAGTGTGACGGTGATCGACTTTGCCAGCGAGAAGATCGTTGCCCGCTGGGCCGTGCCGGGTGGTGGCAGCCCCGACATGGGCAATGTCAGCGCCGACGGCAAATACCTTTGGCTGGCGGCACGCTTTGATGACGTGGTCTACCGCTTCGACACCACCACCGGCGACGTGTCACAGGTCAAAGTCAACAGCGAGCCGCACGGCCTGACCGTCTGGCCGCAGCCGGGGCGCTACTCACTCGGCCACACCGGCAACATGCGCTGACCGAGCCGGCACAGCCGCACAACCTACCCTGGTCCGTTTGGTGAGCGCGACTGCCGCATGAACTCCCTGCTCGACGCCTTTTGGCGCGCCGCCGCCTACTGCCTGCACCCCAAGGTGATCGGGCTGTCGCTGCTGCCACTGCTGGTCGGTGTGGCGCTCACGCTGGGCATGGGCTGGTTTTACTGGGAAGCCGCGGTGGCCGGCGTGCGCGCCACGCTGGAGAACTGGCTGCTGCTCGATGCCGGGCTGAAGTGGGTCGAATCGGTGATCGGCGCGTCGTTCCGTTCGGTGCTGGCGCCGCTGATCGTGGTCGGGCTGGCGGCACCGGTGATCGTGGTGGTGTCGGTACTGTTGGTGGCCTGGCTGATGGCACCCGCCATCGTCGGCCTGGTGGCGGCCCGTCGATTCCCCGAGCTGGAGCGCAAGCATGGCGCGGGCATGGTCAGCAGCATGCTGCGGGCCCTGGGCTGCACGCTGGTGGCGCTGCTGGCACTGGTGATCAGCCTGCCACTGTGGTTCATCCCGCCGCTGGTACTGGTGGTGCCGCCGCTGATCTGGGGCTGGTTGAACTTTCAGGTGATGAGTTTCGACGTGCTGGCTGAACACGCCAGCGCCGTCGAGCGCCGTGACCTGATGCGCCAGCACCGCCTGCAACTGTTGGGCATCGGCGTGGTCTCGGGCTACCTGGGCGCGGCGCCATCGCTGCTGTGGGCAGCCAGCGCGATGACACTGGTATTTGCGCCGCTGTTGATCGTGGTGTCGGTCTGGTTGTACACGCTGGTGTTCGCGTTTTCGGCGCTCTGGTTTGCGCACTACAGCCTGGCTGCACTGGCCGCGATGCGTGGCCTGGCCGCGCTGGACGAGGCGCGGGGTATCGCCCACCCCATCGTCCGCCCCGGCACGGCCAACGGCGACGTGGTCGATGCCATCCCTGTCCCGCCGGCGGCCAGCGCGCCGCCCGCGCCACCCTTGTCGGCCCTGCCGCCGCCCATCCCCTGAAGGCAGACCCCATGCGCACCATCGGCCTCATCATCATCGGCGACGAGATCCTCTCGGGCAAACGCCAGGACAAGCACCTGCCCAAGGTCATCAGCCTGCTGGGCGAGCGCGGTCTGGCGCTGGCGTGGGCCCGTTACCTGGGCGACCGGCGTGACCATATCACCGCCGCGCTGAAAGACGCTTTTGCCAGCGGCGACATCGTGTTTTGCTGCGGCGGCATCGGCGCCACGCCGGACGACCACACCCGCCAGAGCGCCGCCGCCGCGCTGGACCGGCCACTGGCGCTGCACCCCAAGGCCGAAACGCTGATCCGCGAGCGCATGCAGGAGGTGGCGGCCGAGCAAGGCCTGGCCTACGCGCCCGACCGGCCCGACAACCTGCACCGGCTCAACATGGGCACCTTCCCGCAGGGTGCCGACATCATCCCCAACCCCTACAACAAGATCCCGGGTTTTTCGGTGGGTGATGTGCACTTCGTGCCCGGCTTCCCGGTGATGGCGCACCCGATGATCGCCGCGTTGCTGGACGGCCGGTACACGGCGCTGCACGGCAGCCAGGTCAGCACCGAGCGGTCGGTGATTGTGATGGGCGGCATGGAGGCCGCGCTCACCCCGCTGATGGAAGACATCGAGGCGCGCTTTGCCGGAGTCAAGGTTTTCAGCCTGCCCAGCGTGGACCATCCGCAATGGGGCCGCCACATCGAGTTGGGTGTCAAAGGTTCGCTGGACGACACCCTGCCGGCCTTTGAGGCCTTGCTGGCGGCACTGCGGCCCATGGGTGTCAGTTTCGGCCCCGAGATGGTGCGCTGACAACGCCCCATTGAAGGGCATCGGGACGCACCTTGTTGGTGCTTATTCCAGGCTTGGTCCGTCAGTTGTCAGTGCCCGTGCCGTGTGCGGCTTGACGCGTCCGGCCGGCGGTTCCGGGCATGGTTTCTGCTACATTCTTGTGCGCTCTGGCCGGTGTTCAACCACCAGAGTACAACCGCAACACAACCGCAAGCACCCCTTCCCCATCTGTTTTGCGTGTCCAGTGCAGTGCAAGTGTGTCCCGCACTTCTCTGGCGCGTCCCGCTAGGAGATTCCTGATGGCAAAGACCGTCGCCGATGTGATGGCCATGGTGAAAGAAAACGAAATCAAGTTTGTTGATTTCCGATTCACCGATACCCGCGGCAAGGAACAGCACGTCTCCGTGCCCGTTTCGCATTTTGATGAAGAAAAGTTTACGTCAGGCCACGCCTTCGACGGCTCCTCGATCGCCGGCTGGAAAGGCATCGAAGCCTCGGACATGCAATTGATGCCCGACCCGAACACCGCCAACATCGACCCGTTTTTCGAAGAGCCGACGCTGATCCTGACCTGCGATGTGGTGGATCCGGCCGACGGCAAGCCCTATGAGCGCGACCCGCGCTCGCTGGCCAAGCGGGCTGAAGCCTACATGCGTTCCACCGGCCTGGGCGACGCCGCCTACTTCGGCCCCGAGCCTGAATTTTTCGTCTTCGACAGCGTGCGTTGGGGCAACGACATGTCGGGCTGCTTCTCCAAGATCGAATCCGAAGAAGCCGCCTGGAATACTGGCAAAGAGTACGAGCATGGCAATTCCGGCTTCCGTCCCACCGTCAAGGGGGGCTACTTTCCGGTGCCGCCGGTCGATTCGGGCCAGGATCTGCGCTCGGAGATGTGCCTGATCTTGGAGTCGCTGGGCATCCCTGTCGAAGTGCACCACCACGAGGTGGCCAACGCCGGCCAGATGGAGATCGGTACCCGCTTCTCCACGCTGGTCGAGCGCGCCGACTGGGTGCAACTGCAGAAGTATGTGATCCACAACGTGGCCCACGCCTACGGTAAAACCGCCACCTTCATGCCCAAGCCGATCGTTGGCGACAACGGCAGCGGTATGCACGTGCACCAGTCGGTTTTCAAGGACGGCAAGAACCTGTTTGCGGGTGACGGGTATGCCGGTTTGAGCGACTTTGCGCTCTACTACATCGGCGGCATCATCAAGCACGCCCGTGCCTTGAATGCGATCACGAACCCCGGCACCAACAGCTACAAGCGCCTGGTGCCTGGCTTCGAAGCCCCGGTGAAACTGGCGTACTCGGCCAAGAACCGCTCGGCCTCGATCCGCATCCCGTACGTGGCCAATCCCAAGGGCCGCCGCGTCGAAGCGCGCTTCCCCGATCCGCTGATGAACCCGTACCTGGGTTTCGCCGCGCTGCTGATGGCCGGTCTGGACGGCGTGGAAAACAAGATCCACCCGGGCGAGGCCGCCACCAAGGACCTGTACCACCTGCCGCCCGAAGAAGACGCGAAGATCCCGACCGTCTGCGCCAGCCTTGAGCAAGCACTGGAGTACCTCGACAAGGGCCGCGGCTTCCTGACCAAGGGTGGTGTGTTCACCGACTCCTACATCGATGCCTACATCGACCTGAAGATGCAGGAAGTGACGCGCTTCCGCATGGCCACGCACCCGGTCGAATTTGACATGTACTACACGCTGTAAGCGGTGGCGGTGGCCTTGCTGGCCACACCAGCGACCAAAGGCGGCGCAGGCCGCCTTTTTTTCGTCTGCGCAGCGTGCCGGGCGGGCCGGTTTGCCAAAGCATCCGCGCACAGTGGCTCGGCGACAATGGCTGTTTTGCCGCCTGTCGTGGGCCAAACCGACGAGATCTGATGACGCGCAACCCAAGCAACCTGATCCTGGCCTTGGCCGCAGCCTGGTCGCTGCAGGCCGCAGCGCCGGCCCAGGCCCAAGCGGCGGCCGTCTACCGCTGCCCCGGGCCGCCGGTGCTCTACACCGACGCGCTGGCCCCCGAAGAGGCGCGCCAGCGCGGCTGCCGCACGATCGAGGGCGCGCCGGTCACGGTGATCCAGGGCGCCCGGCCGCGGGCCGCATCGCCCGGCATCGCCAAGGGCGGCGCGTCCAGTGCGTCAGCCAGCGGCAGCGCATCAGCCGGCAGCGGCGCCGAAGCCAGGATCGACCCCGCCGCGCAGCGCCTGCGTGACGCCGACGCGCGCCGCATCCTGGAAGCCGAGTTGAGGCGCGAGGAAGACAAGCTGGCCCTGCTAAAACGCGATTTCAACAACGGCGAGCCCGAACGGCGCGGCGATGAGCGCAACTTCCAGAACTACCTTGACCGGGTGGCGCTGATGAAAGCCGGCATCGCCCGAACGGACAGTGACATAGCCGCACTGAAGCGCGAAATTGGCAAACTGCCACCGTGAAGATCGCCACGAACGACGCCGTGATGATGTCGCGTTACGACTCGTTCGACCTGCTGGCCACGATGGTGGCAGTGATCAGACCCGACGGCGCGATGGTGTTTGTCAATGCGCGTTTCGAGGACGTGGCCAGTCTGTCCCGCAAGACGCTGATGCGCGGCAACCTGTTCGACTGGTTTGCCGATGGCAGCCCGTTGCGGGAAACGCTGGGTGCCGTCAGCCGCAACGACATCGCCACCGGCCGCTTCGACGGCACGATACGCCGCGCCCCTGTAGCGGCGCACGAATTGCTGCCGGTGCACGTGATCGTCACCCAGATCGAGCACGGCCACGACTTTGTGCTGGTGGAGATGCTGGAGATCGAGCAGCAGACCAAACAAGACCGCGAGGAGCGCGCGCTGGGCCAGGTGCAGGCCAACAAGGAGTTGATCCGCAACCTGGCGCACGAAATCAAGAACCCGCTGGGCGGGATCCGGGGTGCCGCGCAGTTGCTGGAGCTGGAACTCAACAGCCGCGAGCTCCGCGAGTACACCTCCGTCATCATCCACGAGGCGGACCGCCTGCAGGCGCTGGTGGACCGGCTGCTGGCGCCGCACCGCAAGCCGCATGTGGTGAGTGACGTCAACATACACGAGGTCTGCGAGCGGGTGCGGTCGCTGATCTTGGCCGAGTTTCCACGCGGTTTGGCGGTCAAACGCGACTACGACACCTCGATCCCGGACTTTCGTGGCGACCGTGAGCAACTGATCCAGGCCGTGCTCAATATCGCGCACAACGCGGCACAGGCGCTGACCGAGCGTATCGCCGGCGGTGATGCCCGTCTGATTTTGCGCACCCGGGTAGCGCGTCAGGTAACCATCGGTAAGCAGCGCTTTCGACTGGCACTGGAATTGCATATTGAAGACAACGGACCGGGCGTTGCCGAGGACATCCGGGACCGCATCTTCTACCCGCTGGTATCGGGGCGGGAGGGTGGGTCTGGCCTTGGGCTGACGCTGGCGCAAACTTTCGTGCAGCAACACCAGGGCATGATCGAGTGCGACAGCGAACCCGGCCGGACGATTTTTCGTATCGTGATCCCGCTGCCTTGAGGGCAGCTTGCAAGTCAAGGAAACAGGCCGCCGCCGCATGAAACCCATCTGGATCGTAGACGACGACCAATCCATCCGATTTGTGCTGGAGAAGGCGTTGGCGCGAGAGCAGTTCGCCACCCGCAGCTTTTCCAACCCGCGCGAGGTGCTGGCCGCACTTGACGACGACGAACCGCAGGTGTTGGTCAGCGATATCCGCATGCCGGGTGGCTCGGGCATCGACCTGCTGGCCAAGGTCAAGGCCCGCCTGCCCGGGCTGCCGGTCATCATCATGACCGCCTACTCCGACCTGGACAGCGCGGTGTCGGCCTTTCAAGGCGGTGCGTTTGAGTACCTGCCCAAGCCGTTTGATTTGACCCGCGCGGTCGAGTTGATCCGCCGGGCGATGGAAGAAAGTCTGCGCGAAGAGGTGCGCGACACCGGCAGCGCCGAAATGCCCGAGATGCTGGGCCAGGCGCCGGCGATGCAGGATGTGTTCCGCGCCATCGGCCGGCTCAGCCAGAGCAACGTCACGGTGCTGATCACCGGCGAGTCCGGTTCGGGCAAGGAACTGGTGGCGCGTGCGCTGCACAAGCACAGCCCGCGGGGCGACTCGGGCAGCAACGGGCCGTTCATCGCGATCAACACCGCGGCCATCCCCAAGGATTTGCTCGAGAGTGAGCTGTTTGGCCACGAGCGTGGCGCCTTCACCGGCGCGCAGACCACCCGGCGTGGCCGCTTCGAGCAGGCTGACGGCGGCACCCTCTTTCTCGACGAAATCGGCGACATGCCGTTTGATTTGCAGACCCGGCTGTTGCGGGTGCTGTCAGACGGCCAGTTTTACCGCGTGGGCGGCCACCAGCCGCTCAAGTCCAACGTGCGGGTGATCGCCGCCACCCACCAGAACCTGGAGCAGCGGGTGCGCGAGGGCGGGTTCCGCGAGGATTTGTTCCACCGGCTCAACGTGATCCGGCTGCGGTTGCCGGCGCTGCGCGAGCGGCGCGAGGACGTGGCGCAGCTGACACGGTTCTTTCTGGCCAACAGCGCCAAGGAGCTGGGTGTGGAGGCCAATCGCATCACCGAGTCGTCGCTGGAGCAGCTGATGGCGTTTGACTTCCCAGGCAATGTGCGGCAGCTGGAGAACATCTGCCACTGGCTGACCGTGATGGCGCCGGCCCAGGTGATCGAGCCCAAGGACCTGCCGCCCGAATTGATGGCCGGCGATGTCGCCAGGCAGCCGGTGATGTCAGGCCCGGCGATGGGTGCGCCTGCGCCTGCTGACGCCTCAGTGGCCTACGCTGCGCCATCCCCGGGTGGGGCCGCGCCGGTGATGGCGGGAGGTCTGGTTTCGGCCCAGGTGGGCGGCTTGCCGACCGGCTGGTTGCTGGACCTGCAGCGCGAGGCCCGCCGGCTGCTCGAATCTGGCAACCCCGGGGTCTGGGATGTGCTGACCCGGCAGTTCGAGGGCCAGCTGATCCACACCGCGCTGGAGGTTACCCGAGGCCGGCGCATCGAGGCCGCGCACAAGCTAGGCATCGGACGCAACACCATCACCCGCAAGATCCAGGAGCTGGGCCTGGAGGATTGAGCCGCCTCCCGCGCACCGCAGCCGCAAGCTGCGGGTTCGCGGGTGGGGGTCGGGCTCAGGTTCAGGCGGTCAGCTCAACCCAGACCGGCGCGTGGTCGCTGGGCCGCTCGTTCTTGCGTGGCAGCTTGTCCACCTGGCAGGCGGTCACCGCCGGCTGCAGTGGCTGGCTGACCAGGATGTGGTCGATGCGCAGGCCCTGGTTCTTGCGGAAGGCCAGGTTGCGGTAGTCCCACCAGCTCCAGGTGCGCGCCGGCTGCTCGAACAGCCGAAACGCATCGACCAGCCCCAGCGCCAGCAGCGCCTGGAAGTGCGCGCGCTCTTCGTCCGTGCAGTGGATCGTGCCGGCCAGCGCCACCGGATCGAAGACATCGCGGTCCTCGGGTGCCACGTTGTAGTCGCCCATCAGCACCAGCTTGGGGTGACGTGTCAGCTCATCACGCAGCCAGTCGCGCAGTGCGTCCAGCCAGGCCATCTTGTAGACAAACTTGTCGCTGTCCGGGGCCTGGCCGTTCGGGAAATACGCCCCCACCACCCGCACACCCTCCACCGTGGCGGCAATCACCCGGGCCTGCGGGTCGTCGAAGCCCGGGATGTTGCGCACCACATCGCTGGCCTCGGTGCGCGACAGCAGGGCAACGCCGTTGTAGGTTTTTTGGCCGAACCAGACGCTGTGCCAGCCGGCAGCCAGGATCTCGGCCTGCGGAAACCTGTCGTCGGTCAGCTTCGTCTCTTGCAGCACCACCACCTCGGGCTGGTGCGTGGCCAGCCAGTCCAGCAGCTGGGGCAGGCGCACGGCCAGGGAGTTGACGTTCCAGGTGGCGAGTTTCATGGCAATTGAGGCAGAGGTTCGGCACCGCATTCTGTGCGCTAAGCCGCCGCGGCGTGGCAGCGCGGGCGACCCTGCGCCACTGAAATAGCCGGTCCAGCGCTGCGGGTTGATCCCCAGCGGGAAACTCCCGCCAGCCCGGGGAGGGCGACTTCGTAGAATGGGACCATTGATCTAGGAGTTTCCCGCAATGCCATCTCATCGCCGCAGCGCCGCCACCCCAGGCGCTGAAGCCACCGCCGAGAGCGGCCTGCGGATTCTCAAAAAGTATCCGAACCGTCGCCTCTACGACACCCAGACCAGCAGCTACATCACGCTGGCCGACGTCAAGCAGATGGTGCTGCAGGGCGAGCACTTTGAGGTGCGCGACGCCAAGACCGCCGACGACCTGACCCGCAGCATCCTGCTGCAGATCATCTTGGAAGAAGAAACCGGCGGCATGCCAATGTTCTCCACCACGATGCTGGCCCAGGTCATCCGTTACTACGGCCACACCATGCAGGGCATGATGGGCAGCTACCTCGAGACCAACCTGCAGGCCTTTGTCGACATGCAGGCCCGGCTGGCCGAGCAGAGCAAGGGGCTGCTCGAGCCCAAGGCCCTGACGCCCGAGACCTGGTCGCAATTTGTCAGTGGTCAGGCGCCACTGATGCAGGGCCTGATGGGCAACTACCTGGAGCAGAGCAAGAGCCTGTTTGCCCAGATGCAGGAGCAGATGGCGTCGGGTGCGCTGTTTCCGGTGATTCCGGGGATCACGCCGATCACGCCAAAACGCTAGCCGCCGGGCATCGCCGACAATCGGCGCATGCAAGACACTGTCTCTCCTGTTGCCCCGGCCACCGTTGCCGGCGCCCGCCCGCCCCATGTGGCGTTTGTCAGCCTGGGTTGCCCCAAGGCGCTGACCGACTCCGAGCTGATCCTGACCCAGCTCAGTGCCGAGGGCTACCAGACCAGCAAGACCTTCACCGGCGCAGACCTGGTGATCGTCA
>JANMXG010000333.1:0-2049 GCA_031394235.1 Betaproteobacteria bacterium | reverse complement strand
GTGGGCGCCACATCCGCAGCATCGAGCAAGCCGTCCTGCATCGCCGCCTGGCGCAGCAATTCGGTGCAGGCGCGCTGGCGCAAGACCTCGACCGGCAAAGGCTCGTCCGCCGTGTGGAGGGCCACGCCGTTGATGCGGGCGATGGTGGGTGTGGGCGACGATGCGGGCCAGGCCGCCGTCGGTCGGGGCACGGCGCCGACCTGTCCGGTATCGGCCACGGCGCTGAGGTTCACTGTTTCAACGAGCATGGGGTGCAACTCCGATAGAGTCAGATGCCGGCGCCGGGCTGGCGCGGCTGGTTGTGGCTGGCCGGCACATTGAGCCGACGGCTGCGCACCACCTGGTGCGGCCGGAACAAGAAGCCCACCGTGGCAAACCCGCTCCACACATGCACCAGCCGGCTGAACGGGAACAGCAGGAAGATCGTCATGCCCAGCAGCATGTGCAGCTTGAACTGCCAGGCAATGCCGGCCAGCACGCTGGCGTCGGGCTGCAGCGTGGCAATGCCTTGCAGGTCGCCGGCCAGGATCAGCATGGCGTGCGCATCCTGCCGGTGCTCAAACGACACCGGCAGCGTGATCAGGCCGATCACCAGCTGCACCCACAAGATCAGCAGAATGGCGATGTCGGTACGGTGGCTGGTCAGGCGGATACGCGGGTCGAAGATGCGCCGGTACAGCAGCAAGCTCAGGCCAACAAAACAGACCAGGCCGGCAAGACCGCCCGAGACGATGGCGACCATCTGCTTTTGCGGTGCGCTGATGAAGGACCCGTACATCCAGTGCGGTGTGAGCTGGCCAACCAGGTGGCCAAAAAACAAGAACAGGATGCCGACGTGGAACAGGTTGCTGCCCCAGCGCAGCGTGCCGGCGCGCAGCATCTGCGAGGAGTCGCTCTTCCAGGTGTACTGGTCGCGGTCAAAACGCGCCAGGCTGCCCATGAAAAACACCGACAGGCAGATGTAGGGGTAGACGTTGAAGAAGAAGTTGTGAAGGTAGGCAGTCATGCGGACGCTCCTGTGTTGTCGCCAGCAGTGCGGCGAACCAGGTGTATGGGTTGGGGCTGGCCCGGTTTGGCCTGGCCCTTGGACGAACAGCCGTCAAACACGACGGGCTCGGCCCAGGCTTCGTCCAGGGGCAGCTCTGCCGGCGGTGTGACCGCTTTGGCTTTTTCGCCCGCCAACTCGATCAAAGCGCCCAACACACTGGCGTAAGCGCTGCCGTGGTGTTGCAGCGCGCCGAAGATGGCGTTGAAGATGTGGCTCATCTCGCCCAGAAAGGCCCGGGCCTCGCGCGGCGGTTGGGTCGAGACAAACTCCAGCACCGCGGGCAGGTAGTCGGGCAACTCGCCCTCGGCCAGCACCAGACCGGCTTTTTCATAGGTCTGGCCCAGGTCGATCATGGCCGGGCCACGCTCGCGTGAGTCGCCGTGCACATGTTCGAACAGGTGCAGCGAGGTGGCGCGGCCGCGGTCGAACAACTCGACATAGTCCGACTCGACTTGCAGCGCATCGCTGCGCGCCAGACTGAGCATCAGCGCGTCCAGCTCGGCACGGCGGGACGGTGGCAACGCCGCCTCGGTCGCCAGCAGTTCGGCCATCTCGGGCAGGTCGGCGCGCAGTTGGGCATTGGGGTAGCCCAGCAGCGCGGCCAGCACCCGCAGGGTCTTGGCCATCGGCCTGGGGGGGTTGAGTGTCAGCATGCTCAGACCTCCGCCTTGATCGGGATGGTGCGCTTTTTCTCGCTGCCAAACAGACTGGTCTCGCTGGTGCCCTCAGAACAGCCATTGCCAAACGAAAAGCCGCAGCCGCCGCGCACGTTGAAAGTGTTCTCGGCGTATTCGCGGTGGGTGGTGGGGATCACGAAGCGGTCTTCGTAGTTGGCAATCGCCATCACCTGGTACATCTCCTCGACCTCGGCCTGGGACAGGCCCACCTGCTGCAGCACCGCCAGATTCAGGCGCTGGTCCACATGCTTGTCGCGCTGGTAGGCACGCATGGCCAGCATGCGCTCCAGGGCGCGAACCACCGGTGCGGTGTCGCCTGCGGTC
>JANMXG010000332.1:0-2596 GCA_031394235.1 Betaproteobacteria bacterium | reverse complement strand
CGGCCGAAATGGCCGCCGCGGCCCCCGCAACCCCGGCATTTGCTGCGGCCAATGGGCCTGGGCCCAAATGGCGGGGATGGCGGGGACCGCGGCGGCAGGCGCAGCCGCGTTGTCGTCGGACTGCAGACACACCCACAGCAGGCCGTAAGCCTCGGCCACCGCATAAGCCGTGGCGCGGTGCGCAGCCGGCGGCACAAAGCCCGGCAAGGCCGGCACGCTGACAACCTGGCCGCCAGCACCAAAGCGCCAGCCGTGGTAGGCGCATTCCAGTTGCGCGCCGTCCGGCCCCGCCCGCACACAGCCCAGCGACAGGCTGGCGCCGCGGTGCGGGCAGCGGTCATCCCAGGCCTGGAGGTGGCCGCCGTCACCGCGCCACAGCACCAGGCGCTGGCCCAGCAGGGTCACGCCCAAGGGTGCGGTACCCAGGTCCGTGGCCTGGGCCACCGGGTGCCAGCAGATTTGCTCGATCATCTCGGTCCTTGTTGGGCCTGGATTTCAGCCCGCCAGGTGCTGCACGCCCTGCACCATGAAAACGAGCCGGTCAGGTGCCCCCGAACGGCTCGCCAATCAGCCGGCCCAGGTCGAGACCCGGGCCCAAGCGATCACTTGCTGGCGGGCGGCTTGCCCTCGACACCCTTCAGGAAGAAGTTGACCTTGCTGTTCCAGGCGTCGTCGGCGACCACGCCCTTGGCAAGCACTTCCTTGCCGGTGTTGTCCACCAGCGGGCCCTTGAACACCGCGACCGTGCCGTCCTTCAGGCCGGCCTTGGTGGTCTCGACCAGCTTCTTGATGTCATCCGGCACCGCGTCGGCGATCTTGACAAAGTCATTCATGCCCTCCTTGGTGCCCCACTTGGTGTCTGCGGTCGCCCAGGTCTTGTTCAACACGTCGTTGACGACTTTTTCGTAGTACGGCGCCCAGTTCAGCACCGCCGAGCCCAGGTGCGCCTTGGGCGCGTAGGCGCTCATGTCGCTGTCCCAGCCAAAGGCGTACTTGCCGGCTTTTTCGGCCGCTTGCAGCACGGCCGACGAGTCGGTGTTTTGCAGCAGCACGTCGGCGCCGCCGTTGAGCAGGGTGGTGGCGGCTTCGGTCTCTTTCGGCGGGTCAAACCAGCTGCTGACCCAGACGATCTTGAGCTTGGCCTTGGGGTTGACACTCTGTGCGCCCAGCAAGTAGGCGTTGAGGTTGCGCATCACCTCGGGGATCGGGAACGAGCCGACGAAGCCCAGCAGGTTGCTCTTGGTCATCTTGCCCGCGACGATGCCGGCCAGGTAGGCGTCTTCATAGAAGCGGCCTTCGTAGACGCGCAGGTTGGGCCCGGTCTTGTAGCCGGTGGCGTGCTCGAAATAGACCTCCGGATGATCTTTGGCAACCTTCTCCATCGCGTCACCGTAGCCGAAGCTGGTGGCGAAGATCACCTTGTTGCCCTGGGCCACCAGGTCGCGGATCACGCGCTCGGCGTCCGGGCCCTCCGCGACGTTCTCGACGAAGGTGGTCTTGACCTTGTCGCCGAACGCCGCGTCGACCGCCTTGCGCCCGTCCTCGTGCTGGCGCACCCAGCCGGCGTCGCTCACCGGCGTGACATAAACGAAGCCGACCTTGAGCGGGCCGGCAGCCTGGGCGGTGGGGAAGAGAGCGGAAAGCAGACAACAGGCGGCCGCGGTCGCGGCAGCGAGGTTTTTGTACATGGTGGTCCTCGACATGGCCCCGGACAATGAAAAATGCCGCTGCAGGGCACAGCGGCATGCGCGATTTTAAGCCCCGGCCCGGTGGCCGGGCCTGCGGGCTAGACGAACGAGGCGAAAGTCCCGTCCAGCATCTCTCGGTAGTTGCGCTTGACGCGGTCCGAAGCGAAGCTGGCCTGGAAGCTGTTGAGCGCAAGCTGGTAACCCTGCTGCGCCGTGAGGCCGGTGGCGGCGAAGGTCTGCACGAAGTTGTCGTTCATGTAACCGCCAAAATAGGCCGGGTCGTCCGAGTTGATCGTCGCCATCAGCCCCGCATCGAGCAGCTGGCCGATGTTGTGGTCGGCCAGCCTGGGAAAGACCTTCAGCTTGAGGTTGGACAGCGGACAGACCGTGAGCGGGATCCGGTCCTGCGCCAGCCGCCGCATCAGCGCCGGGTCCCGGGCCGACTGCACGCCGTGGTCGATGCGCTCCACCTTGAGCAGGTCGAGCGCGGTCCACACGTACTCGGGCGGACCCTCTTCGCCGGCGTGCGCCACCAGGTGCAGATCGAGCTCGCGGCAGCGTGCGAACACGCGCGCGAATTTTTCAGGCGGATGGCCAACCTCGCTGGAGTCCAGCCCGACGCCAATGAATTTGTCGCGTAACGGCAGCGCCTGCTCCAGCGTTTCGAACGCCTCTTCCTCGCTCAAGTGGCGCAGGAAGCACAGGATCAGCGAAGCATTGACGCCTTGCTCCTCACGTGCCCGCTCACAGGCGCGATGCAGGCCGATGATCACCCTGTGCATGGGGACGCCGCGCGCGGTGTGGGTCTGCGGGTCGAAGAAGATCTCGGCGTGCACGACGTTGTCGGCCGCTGCCCGCTCCAGATAGGCGCGCGCCATGTCCTCGAAATCGCGCGCTTCGCGCAGCAC
>JANMXG010000331.1:0-4525 GCA_031394235.1 Betaproteobacteria bacterium | reverse complement strand
CAATGTCAGTGTCAACATGGTCACCCGTATCACCGCCCATGCGGTGCAGCGCGGTGTGCAACTGCTGCCGGGCGTCAAGAACATCATTGCCGTGGCCTCGGGCAAGGGCGGCGTGGGCAAGAGCACCACCGCCGCCAACCTCGCGCTGGCGCTGGCGGCCGAGGGTGCCACCGTGGGCGTGCTGGACGCCGACATCTACGGCCCCAGCCAGCCGATGATGCTGGGCATCAGCGGCCGGCCCGAGAGCATCGACGGCCAGAGCATGGAGCCGATGCAAGGTCACGGCCTGCAGGTGGCGTCGATCGGCTTTCTGGTCGATGCCGACCAGGCCATGATCTGGCGCGGCCCGATGGCGACGCAGGCACTCGATCAGTTGCTGCGCCAGACCAACTGGAAGGACGTGGACTACCTGATCGTCGACATGCCGCCCGGCACCGGCGACATCCAGCTCACCCTCAGCCAGCGCGTGCCGATCACCGGCGCCGTGATCGTCACCACGCCGCAGGACATCGCGCTGCTCGACGCCAAAAAGGGCTTGTCCATGTTCGAGAAGGTGGGCGTGCCCATCCTGGGCCTGGTCGAGAACATGGCGGTGTACTGCTGCCCCAATTGCGGCCACACCGAGCACATCTTTGGCGCCGACGGCGGCAAGAAAATGGCGGCGCAGTACAAGCTCGACTACCTGGGCGCCTTGCCGCTGAACATGAGCATCCGCGAGCAGGCCGATTCGGGCCGGCCGACGGTGGTGGCCGACCCCGACGGCGAGATCGCCGCGATCTACAAGACGGTGGCGCGCCAGGTCGCGGTCAAGATTGCCGACAAAGCCAAGGACTTTTCGGGCAAGTTTCCGACCATCAAGGTCAGCAAGGACACCTGAAGCCGGGGGCAGGCCTGGGGGTTGCTGGCACCCAGCGTCGCCTTGCCATCTGGGCGTCGCCCCCAGCCTCAAGGGGCTGCGGTTTCCCAGGGCGGCAGGTCGCCGGACGCTGCCGGTAGTGCGGCGGCGTCTTCGGCTGGATTGGTGGCCGGGTTTGCGGTTGTTTTGGCGGCCGTTTTTGCGGCCGTGTTTGTGGCCGTGTTTGGGGCTGTGTTTGGGGCTGTTGTGGCGTCTGTTGCGGCAGCAACCCCCGGCGCCGCCACTGGCGCCTCACCAAACACCTGCTCACCGCCCAGCGCGTCCAGCAGGTCGCCGATCAGCGGTGCCAGCTCGCCCGTGGCAATCGCCGCATCGGCATCAAAACCTTCGTCAGATTTGGCGGACCGGCCTTCAAACACGCCGTCCAGAAAACTGACCTTCTTGATCTGCAGACCCTCGGTCAGCATGAACGAGACCCGGCCCTGCCAGGTCAGCGCCAGCCGGGTGGGCTGCTTGCCGGCCTGGATGTGCTCGCGGATCTCGGCGATGTCCAGCGCATGACGGGCATAGCGCACCACCGGTTTTTCGCCGTCGGCGGCTTTGAGCTCGCAGTCGCGGTCGATCGTGAAGCTGGCCGGCGCCTCGCCGCTGACCAGCCATTCGGCCATCGCAGCAGCCGGTGACACCGCAGTGTTCACCAGGGTGGCCGACAGGCCAGGCAGGGCCTGGGTCAGTGCGGTCAGCACCTCGTCGGCACGGCTGGCGCTGCCGGCGTCCAGCACCAGCAGGCGCTCGGCCGGCGCGATCCACACCTTGACTGCAGCACGCTTGGTGAAGGCCATCGGCAGCAGGTCCAGCAAGGCCTGGTCCTTGAGCTCGTTGCGTTGCTTCTTGCCGGGCTTGCGGCCGGTCTGCTTCTCGACCTGGGCGGCCAACACGTCCACCTGCCGCTTGACCACCGAACCGGGCACCACTTTGCTCTCGACCATCAGCTGCAGCAGCCACTGGCCGGCGATGGCCTCGATCAGCACCCCGTGCTCCTCGCCGCGGGGCGACACCCAACCGATGGCGCGGGCCTGGGTCAGGCCGCATTCGGTGAAACGGGCGGCGTCCAGCGCGGCCTCGATCTGTGCCACGGTGGCCGACCAGTCGGCCGCCAGGCGGTACACCAACAAATTCTTGAACATGCGCACCTTATCGGGCGGCCAGATACCGCCCGCAAAAAGGCGCGATTGTGCCTGCTGGGTCGGGGCCGGCTCAGGCCATGGCGACCTCGCCAGGCGCTGCGACGGCACTCAAACCTTGCAAACCCGGTGTCGGCGCCGGGCTGCGGATCAGGTGGTCAAAGGCGCTGAGCGCGGCTTTGGACCCCTCGCCGGTGGCGATGATGATCTGCTTGTACGGCACGGTGGTCACGTCGCCCGCCGCAAAGATGCCCGGCACGCTGGTGTGGCACTTGGCGTCGATGATGATCTCACCGAACTTGCTCAGCTCGACCGTGCCCTTCAAGAACTCGGTGTTGGGCACCAGGCCGATCTGGATGAACACGCCGGCCAATTTAATGTGGTGCTCAGCGCCACCCACCCGGTCCTGGTAGCGCAGGCCGTTCATCTTTTGACCGTCGCCGGTGATCTCGCGGGTCTGGGCGCTGGTGTGGACCGTGACGTTGGGCAGGCTCTTGAGCTTGTCCACCAGCACCGCGTCGGCGCGCAGCTGGCTGTCGAACTCCAGCAGCGTGACGCTCTTGACCAGGCCGGCCAGGTCGATCGCGGCCTCGACGCCTGAGTTGCCGCCGCCGATCACCGCCACGTCCTTGCCCTTGAACAGCGGGCCGTCGCAGTGCGGGCAGTAGGCCACGCCCTTGTTCTTGTACTCGGATTCGCCCGGCACATTGATGTTTCTCCAGCGTGCGCCAGTGGCCAGCACCACGGTGCGGCTTTTCAGCTCGGCGCCGTTGTCGAGCAGCAGGGTGGCGTAGCCGCCGGCTACCTCGGCCGGGGTGATGCGGGCCACGCGCTGCAGGTTCATCACGTCCACGCCGTAGTGCGCCACATGGGCTTCAAGTGCGGCGGCGAACTTCGGCCCCACCGTCTCCAGCACAGAGATGAAGTTCTCGATGCCCATGGTGTCCATCGTCTGACCGCCAAAACGCTCGGCCACGATGCCGGTGCGTATGCCCTTGCGGGCGGCATACACCGCCGCCGCCGCACCGGCCGGGCCGCCGCCGACGATCAGCATGTCGAACGGCGCCTTGACGCCCAGCTTGGCCGCGTCCCGCGCAGCGTTGCCGGTGTCGATCTTGGCCAGGATCTCGCCGATTTCCATGCGGCCGCTGTAAAACGGCTTGCCGTTGAGGTAGATGCTGGGCACGGCCATGACCTGGCGGGCATCGACTTCGGCCTGGTTGAGTGCGCCGTCAATCGCCACATGGCTGATGTTGGGGTTCAGCACCGCCAGCATGTTCAGCGCTTGCACCACGTCCGGGCAGTTGTGGCAGGACAGAGAGATGTAGGTCTCGAAGTGCAGCGCGCCGTCGATCGGCAGCGTCTTGACCTGCTCGACCACGTCGGCCTCCAGCTTGGGCGGGTGGCCACCGGCCTGCAGCAGCGCCAGCACCAGCGAGGTGAACTCATGGCCCATCGGGATGGCGGCAAACCGCACGCCGGTATTGGCACCCGCGCGGCTGATCTGGAAGCTGGGCCGGCGTGCATCCTGGCCATCGAAGCGGGCGCTGATCTTGGCCGGCGCAAGGGCTGCGATCTCGGACAGCAGCTCGCGCATTTCGACCGATGCGGGCCGGTCGTCGAGTGACGCGATCAGCTCGATGGGCGTGCGGATGCGCTCAAAGTAGGCGGCGAGTTGCGCTTGGGTGCTGCTGTCCAGCATGGCGATGTCCTTTGTGGGGTGTTTCAGGCGTGGTCGATCCGACCCCGTTGAAAGCACCCGGCGGACCCGCCGTGGGCACTTTCAACCGGGCCTGAGTCCGGTGGTGGCAGCAGGCGCTGGGCCCGCTGCTCGGGGCGGCAGACGGGGCAGGGCGGGCGGTGCGCCCGCCTGCGTCTGCGCCATGGGCCGTGGCTTAGATCTTGCCGACCAGGTCCAGCGACGGCGCGAGCGTGGGTGCGCCCACGTTCCACTTGGCGGGGCACACCTGGCCGGGGTTGGCGGCGGTGTACTGGGCGGCCTTCAATTTGCGCACGGTCTCTTTCACGTCACGCGCAATCTCGTCGCTGTGGATCTCGGCGGTCTTGATGATGCCGTCGGGGTTGATCACAAAGGTGCCGCGCAGTGCCAAGCCTTGTTCAGGGATGTGCACACCGAAGTTGTTGGTCAACGTGTGCGTCGGGTCGCCCACCAGCGGAAATTTGGCCTTGGCCACAGCCGGACTGGTCTCGTGCCACACCTTGTGCGAGAAGTGGGTGTCGGTGGTGACGATGTAGACCTCGGCGCCGGCCTTCTGGAACTCGGCGTAGTTGTCGGCCGCGTCTTCGATCTCTGTCGGGCAGTTGAAGGTGAAAGCGGCCGGCATGAAGATCAGCACCGTCCACTTGCCCAGCAGGCTTTCGTTGGACACTTCGATGAACTCGCCCTTGCCGGCGCGGTTGACGAAGGCGGTGGTCTTGAACGGCAAAACTTGGGTATTGATGATCGACATGGTGATTGCTTTGA
>JANMXG010000330.1:0-12943 GCA_031394235.1 Betaproteobacteria bacterium | reverse complement strand
CGAGGCTCTTGATACGCGAGTCTTCAAGAGCAAGGCGCTTCCCAGCGCCTTAGAAATTGGTATTGATTTGCTCAGCGGCCGCGGCGTACGTTCCCTCTCGCCCCGCCTCATGCGCGCGCACCAAGACTTGCAGGGCTCACGCCCGAAACCGCTGCACCCGTGTTCGGGCATCGAGCGCACCAAGGGGCCGGTGACGCTTCCGCAGCATGCGGCGCTGCCCCCGTAGATCAGACCCCGGAAGTCGCGGCAGTGCCAGCAGGGCCGGTGCTCTGCGATCCATGGGGCGAAGTGAGCAGTCATCGCGCCAGCCTAGCCCGGGCCTGGCTCGCCGGGCGACCCTACCGGCAACCCCGCCGGGGGAGCGCGTTTCCCGTTGGATGGGTGAGATGATGGGTAGGCATGTCATCTATGGTGTTCTTCATAGTTAGACATGGCGGAAGCGGTGAGATTCGAACTCACGGAAGAGTTACCCCTTCGGCAGTTTTCAAGACTGCAGCCTTAAACCGCTCGGCCACGCTTCCTTCACGCCAGATTCTAGGCGCTAGCCAGGCGGCACCGCCGGCGTGGCCCGTGCCACACTGCGCGCCGGCTTCACCTGCCAGGACCGTGCCGCGACGCGCTGACCCTGAACACCACCGAGATCTTCCTGATCGTCATGGCGATCATGGTCAGCGGGCCCCACCTGCTGTGGCGACCGGGCCGCACCGACTATTGGGCGCCGTTGGTCGTGGTGCAGATCCTCACCGGCATCGCGCTGGGGCCGGGTGTGCTGGGTGCGGCGCTGCCGGACTGCTGCGGGTTTGCCTTCAACCCGGCGGTGATCCAGTCACTCAATGGCCTGGCCTGGTGGGCAGTGATGTTGTTTGACTTCATCGCCGGCATCGAGTTGGACCTGCGCGCCGCCTGGTTGCACCGTCGGGCGTGCGGACACCTTCACCGCACTGCTGTTGATGGCGGTGGCCAGCAGCATGTTGACCACCCCGGTTGTGGCGCCGATGCGGGCTGGGTTGAAGCTGGCGCCGCCGGCCGACCTGGCGGACAGTCCGTCGGGGCGACCCCGGTGCTGAACAGCGTGGCATTGATCACACCGGCGCTGATTACCCCCGCGCTGATCAGCCCGGCGTCTGCGCCTGCGCACAGCCCACTTGCACCACCTCGCGCCGGCCGCCATCCACCCGCACGGCAGTCAGCGATCCGCCCCAGACGCAGCCCGTGTCCAGCGCCAGCAGGTCGGGCCGGTTTTGCAGACCCAGCGTGGACCAGTGGCCAAATGCGATGGGCACGCCCGCCGTGGCCCGGCCGGGCACGTCAAACCAGGCCAGGTGACCGGCCGGGGGCACGCCTGAGCCGTCCTTGGTATCGAACTCCAGCGTGCCATCGGGCGTGCAGTAGCGGATACGGGTCAGCACGTTCAGCACCATCCGCCAGCGCCGCACGCCGGCCAGCGAAGGGTCCCAGTGCGCCGGGTCGTTGCCGTACATCTCGCGCAAAAAATCCGCCATCGCCGGGCCGGCCAGCACGGCTTGCACCTCCGCTGCCAGCGCCAGTGTCGTCGTGGCGTCCCACTGCGGCACCACGCCGGCATGCACCAGCAGCCAGCCCTGGGCCTGGGCGGCCAACGGCCTGTGGCGCAGCCAGTCCAGCAGCACGTCGCGGCGCGGGCTGGCCAGCACATCGCCAAAAGTGTCGCCACGGTGGGCTTTCCGTGCCCCCACCGAAACCGCCAGCAGGTGCAGGTCGTGGTTGCCCAGCAGGCACTGCGCAGCATTGCCCAGGCCGATCAGCCGGTCCAGCGTGGCCAGCGACTCGGGGCCGCGGTTGACCAGGTCACCGAGCAGGTGCAGGCGGTCGCGCGAGGGGGAGAAGCCGATTTCGGCCAGCAGGCGCTCAAAGGCGTCGCAGCAGCCTTGCAGGTCGCCGATCAGGTAGTCCATGGGGCGATTCTGCTACGCTCGTTGCCATCTCAATTTTGGGGCACCACCGGCGGTGCCGCTGCATGGACGTTGCCCTGCTGGTTTTCCTGATCCTGGTCAACGCGTTGTTCGCGATGTCCGAAATGGCGCTGACCGCGTCCCGCAAGGCCCGGCTGGCGGTGTTGGTCGAGGCCGGTGAGCCCGGGGCGCTGGCGGCTCAGGTGCTGCACGACGACCCGACCAAGTGGCTGTCCACCGTGCAGATCGGCATCACGTCGATCGGCGTGCTCAACGGCATCGTCGGGGATGCTGCGTTTTCCCAGCCGCTGGCCACCTGGTTGGTCAAGCTGCTGCCGATGCTGGGCCAACGGGCGGTCGAGGTGACGGCCACCGCGCTGGTGGTGGTGATCATCACCTTCCTGACCATCATCTTTGGCGAGCTGGTGCCCAAGCGGCTAGGCCAGATGTACCCCGAACGGGTG
The DNA here is from genome assembly GCA_031394235.1 of Betaproteobacteria bacterium. Classification (GTDB taxonomy): domain Bacteria; phylum Pseudomonadota; class Gammaproteobacteria; order Burkholderiales; family Burkholderiaceae_C; genus Pseudaquabacterium. The sequence goes on along the minus strand of JANMXG010000330.1, from coordinate 10,548 downwards.
GCCGTGCTGGTGGCGCGGCCGATGGACCTGCTGTCGTCGGCGGTGCGGCCGTTTGTCTGGCTGCTGTCGGCCTGCACCCAGGCCACGTTGCGGCTGCTGGGCATCCGCCACGCGCCGTCCCGCAGTGTCACCGAGGAGGAGATCGCCGCCAGCCTGGAAGAAGGGCTGGACGCTGGCGTGATCGAGGCGCAAGAGCACCAGATGGTGCGCAACGTGTTTCGCCTGGACGAGCGCCAGATTGGCTCGATGATGATCCCGCGCGCCGAGATCACCTGGCTGGACCAGAACGCCCCGCTGCCCGAGCTGCTGTCGCAGATGACGACCAACGGCCATTCTCGCTACCCGGTCTGCCGCGACGGGTTGGACGATGTGGTCGGTGTGATCCAGGCACAGGACCTGCTGGTGCCGCTGTCCCGCAGCGAGATGCCCAATTTGGCTGAACTGATGAAGCCGCCGGTGTTTGTGCCCGAAACCCTGTCGGGCATGGAGCTGCTGGACCATTTCCGGGCTACCGGCGCCGAACTGGTGTTTGTGGTGGACGAGTACGGCGCCGTGCAGGGAGTCATCACCGTGCGCGACGTGCTGGAGGCGATCACCGGCGAGTTCTCGCCGCCCAGCGCCGACGACGCCTGGGCGGTGCGGCGCAGCGACGGCAGCTGGCTGATGGACGGCCTGATCCCGGTGCCCGAGATGAAGGACCGGCTGGAGATCCGGGATCTGCCTGAAGAAGACCGGGGCCGCTACAACACGCTGGCGGGCATGGTGATGTTGTTGCTCGGGCGCCTGCCGAAGGAAACCGATGTGGTGGAATGGGATGTTTGGCGTTTTGAGGTGGTCGACCTCGACGGCAAGCGTGTGGACAAGGTGCTGGTCAGCCGCATGACCCCAATTGAAGCCAAGCCAACTAAACCATGATCAACGAAAACCTGCATAAAAAAGCCGTCGCCCTGGACCGCGTCAAGCACCGCGACCTGAAGCTCGACACGGGCACCCGTGACCTGTCGGACGTCAGCAAGCTCAACGCGTTCTTCGTGGCCGGCACCGAGTTCACTGACGCCTGCAAAGACTACCCGGTGGTGTGGGTGCTGGCCGGCAAGGGCGAAGACGGCAAGGGCTTGGTGGCGCCGATTGCGGTGTTTGGCCTGCGGGCCGAGCAAAACCTGTGCATCGACGGTGGCGCCTGGCGGGTTCGTTACGTGCCGGCCATGCTGCGGCTGTACCCGTTTGCCATGGCCCGGGTGGCGGCCAACGAGATGGTGGTCTGCATCGACGAGTCCTGGTCGGGTTTTGGCAGCACGGGCGAGGCCTTGTTCGACGCAAGCGGCGCGCCGACCGCTTTCACCAGCAATGTGCAAAAGCAGCTCGAAAACTTCGAGTCCGAGATTGAGCGCACCCGCATGGCGGGCGCCTTGCTGGTCGAAAAAGACCTGCTGCGCGAGATGCGCTTCGATGCCACGCTGCCCGATGGCAGCAAGCTGGTGGTCGATGGCTTCCTGACGATCGATGAGGACAAGCTGGCGGCGCTGTCGGACGCCGACATCCTGAACTTTCACCGCAACGGCCTGATGGGATTGATCCATGCGCACCAGATCTCGCTGGGCAACATGTCGCGGCTGGTGGATTGGCATATTCAGCGCTACGGCGACGCGGGTGCGGTGGCGGCGCCGGCAGTACCGGCCGCCTGACGCACGATGAGCCGCGAGCGTCCCGATGACCTGGACCGCGGCGCGGTCAACCGCCGGGCGATGCTGGGTGATGCCTGGGTCGATCGCTCGCTGGGCCAGGCCAACAGCCTGAACGCCGAGTTCCAGGACCAGGTTACCCGCCATGCCTGGCACGACATTTGGGGCCGTCCCGGGCTGGACGCCCAAACCAGGCGCCTGCTGGTGCTGGGCATGACGATGGGCCTGGCGCGCTGGGAGGAGTTCGAGCTGCATTGCCGTGCCGCGCTGCGCGGGGGTGTGCCGCTGGCTGCCGTCAAAGAGGCGCTGATGCAGGGCGCGATCTACTGCGGCGTGCCGGCGGCCAACACCGCGTTCAAGATCACCGTGGCCCTCTGCCAGGCCGAGGGTATCGTGCTCGACCCCGCGCCGCTGCTGCCCGGGTACCGGGTGGAGACGCACCACACCTTCAGCCTGCCGCAACTGCGGTTGGCGCTGCAGGGCGGCGTGGACGGCGCCGAGTCTGCGGTGCCGGTGGTGATGAGCCATGCGCTGGGCATGGACCTGACGATGTGGGACGTGCTGGCGGCCCACCTCGCGCCGCGGCATCCGGTGCTGCGCTACGACCACCGCGGCCAGGGCGGATCGGCAGCCACCACCGCGGCCTTCGGCATTGACGACCTGGTGGCCGATGCCGCTCGGGTAGTGACGGAATGGGGCCGCGGGCCGGTGGTTTTCATCGGTTTGTCGATGGGAGGGCTGGTGGCGCAGGGCCTGGCAATCCGGCACCCGGCGCTGGTGCGGGGCCTGGTGCTGGCCAATACGGCGGCGGCTTATCCGGCGTCCACCCGCGCTGGCTATGCCGACCGCGCGGCCGCGGTGCGCAGCGGTGGCATGGCGGCCGTGGCCGACGCTATGCTGTTGCGCTTCATCAGCGACAGCGGCCGAGCCCAACAGCCGGCCTTTGCCGCGGCGGTGCGGGCGCAGCTGCTGCGCGCCGATGCCGAGGGCTACGCCGCCACCTGCGAGGCGATTGCCGCGGTCGATTGGCGGGCCGGGCTCGGCCAAATCGCCTGTCCGGTCCAGGTGATCTCGGGCGCGCTGGACCCTGGCTCCACGCCGGCGATGGGCCAGCAGATGAGCGATGCCATCCCCGGCGCGCAGCACACGGTGGTAGCTGCGGCGGCGCACCTGTCCGTGCTGGAGCAGCCCGCGGCATTTGCGGCTGCGGTGGACGGGCTGCTGAACCGCCTCTGACACCGGCCGCCCGGCGCCGTTCAGCGCCGCCGGGCGGCCGGGTTGCCCGGGCGTGACCGGCAGCCCAGGCTCAATCCAGCTTGATACCCGCCTGCTTGATGACCTCGCCCCAGCGTGCGCGCTCGGCGCTGGCGTAGCGGGCCATCGTCTCGGGCGTGCCCGGGGTCGGGTCGATGCCCAGCACCTGGAACCTGGCGCGGATGGCGGTGCTGTCCAGCGCCTCGCGCAAGGCCTTGGACAGCTGGTTGATCACCGGCGCGGGCGTGCCGCTGGGCACGGCCAGGCCTTGCCAGGCATAGGCCTCGAATCCGGCGAGGCCTTGCTCGGCAAAGGTCGGCACTGCGGGCAGCGAGCTCAGGCGCTTGGGCGACGCCACCGCCAGTGCGCGCAGCCGGCCGGCGCTGATCTGCGGGTAGCCGGCGGCCGAATCAACAAACATGAACGGCACCTGGCCGCCCACCACGTCCTGGATCGCCGGTGCTGCGCCGCGGTAGGGCACATGGGTCAGCATGATGCCGGTGCGCACCCGCAGCATCTCCATCGCCAGGTGGTGCGGGCTGCCGGCGCCGGGGCTGGCAAAGGCCACCGGCTGCGGTTGCGCCTTGGCCCAGCCGATGAGCTCTTTGACCGTTGTGGCCGGCACGGCCGGATTGACCACCAGCAGCAGGTTGAAGCGACCGATCAGGCCGACCGGCGCCAGGTCTTTTTCGGCGTTGTAGCCCAGCTTGCTGTAAAGCGATGGGTTGGCCGCCAGCGTGGCGGTGTCGGCGGTCATCATCACGTAGCCGTCGGCCTTGGCGCGGGCGGTGTACTCGGCGCCGATGTTGGTGCCGGCGCCGGGCCGGTTGTTGATGACCAGGGTCTGGCCCAGTGCCTTGCCCATCGCCTCGGCCAGGGTACGGGCGGCCACATCGGTACCGCCGCCGGCGGGGTAGGGCACCACCCACTCGATCGGCCTGGTCGGGTAGGCCTGGGCCTGGGCAGCGCTGCTCAGCAACAGAGGGATCGAAACCAGGGCTTGGCGTCGGGTCAGGGGCAGCATGCAGGTGTCTCCTGGGTCGCCGCGTCAGACGCGGCTGGGATGTTTGAGGCAGGCAGGTTAGCTGATCAGCCGGGCGCGCATCTGGGTTGAGAATGCGGCCCAACCCGCCCCCCAACGATGATGACCCGCCGATGAGCAATCCTCCCCGCGATGCCTTGACGATCGAGCTCTACGAGCAGCCCGGCCATTTGATCCGTCGGGCGCAGCAGATTGCCGTGTCGATGTTTTTCGACGCGCTCGGCCGGGACGTCACGCCGGTGCAGTACGCCATCCTGCGCATGCTGCAAGAGCGACCCGGCATCGACCAGGTGACACTGGCGCAAGAGGTGGCGCTGGACACGTCCACCACCGCCGACATCGCTGCCCGGCTCGAGACCAAAGGCTGGATCGTGCGCGAGGTGCTGCCGCGCCGCCAGCGCCGACTGGTGCTGACCCCCGCCGGTGAGGCGGTGCTGGCCCGGCTGGTGCCCGGCCTGCTGGAGATGAACCGCAGTCTGCTGAGCCGGTTGGACGCGCCCGAGCGCGACGAGTTCATGCGCCTGCTGCGCAAGTTTGTGCAGGTCAACAACGACCAAAGCCGGGCGCCGATGCGCAGCGGCACTGAGGTCCTAGGGTAATCCCTCATCATTCAGGACTGCAAAATGGGCTTTCATTGCGTACACTGAATGTCATTCAGTTTGCTGAATGATTGGGAGGGCAACGCCTGGTTTGTGCCGCACTGCCCAGACCTGTCACCCCCTTGTCACCTGTCGCGGAGCGCGCCCCATGTTCCTGAAAAACGCCTGGTACGTGGCCTGCACACCGGCCGAGATCGACGACAAGCCGCTGGGTCGCACGGTATGCAAACAGCCGATCGTGTTCTACCGCGGTGCCGACGGCACTGTGGCAGCCCTCGAGGACTTCTGCCCGCACCGCGGCGCACCCTTGTCGCTGGGCTGGGTGATCGAGGGCAAGCTGGTCTGCGGCTACCACGGTCTGGAGATGGGCTGCGACGGCAAGACCATCGCGATGCCCGGCCAACGGGTGCGGGGCTTTCCGGCGATCCGCAGCTATCCGGTGGTCGAGCGCCACGGTTTTGTCTGGGTCTGGCCGGGTGATGCGGTGCTGGCCAACGCGGCCTTGATCCCCGACTGCGCCTGGGCCCATGACCCGGACTGGGCCTACGGCGGAGGTCTTTTTCACATCGGCTGCGACTACCGGCTGATGGTCGACAACCTGATGGATTTGACGCACGAGACCTATGTGCACGCCAGCAGCATCGGCCAGAAGGAGATCGACGAGGCGCCGTCGGTGACCCAAACCGACGGCGACGAAGTCACCACCTCGCGTTTCATGGACAACGTCACGCCGCCGCCGTTCTGGAAAATGGCGCTGCGCGGCAACCACCTGCCCGACGACCAGCCGGTGGACCGCTGGCAGATCTGCCATTTCTCGGCGCCCAGCCAGGTGATGATCGAGGTGGGCGTAGCCCTGGCCGGGCAGGGCGGCTACCGCGCCGACGCCAAGGTCAAGGCGTCGAGCATCGTGGTGGACTTCATCACGCCCGAGAGCGATACCTCGATCTGGTACTTCTGGGGCATGGCGCGCAACTTCAATGCGCGAGACAAGGCACTGACCGCCAACATTCGCGACGGTCAGGCCAAGATTTTCAGCGAAGACCTGGAGATGCTGGAGCGTCAGCAGAAGAACCTGCAGGCCTGGCCCGACCGGGCGTTGCTCAAGCTCAACATCGATGCCGGTGGCGTACAGGCACGCCGGGTGCTGGACCGGCTGATCGCGGCGGAGTTGGCGGGCGCACCGGCCTGCCCGGTCGCCGCGACTTGACCCGGGCCGACTGACATGACCACTTTGGCCGTTCGGGTGCTGCGCAAGACCACCGAGGCACAAGACATCGCCAGCTTCGAGTTGGCTGCTGAGGACGGGCGGCCGCTGCCGGCATTTGGCGCCGGCGCGCACATCGACGTGCAACTGCCGGGCGGCCTGACCCGCCAATACTCGCTGTGCAACGACCCCCAGGAAACCCACCGCTACCTGATCGCGGTGCTGCGCGACCCGGCCTCACGCGGTGGGTCGGCGGCGATGCATGATGCGGTAGCCGTTGGCCAACTGCTGCAGATCAGCCCGCCCAAAAACCACTTTGCGCTGGCCCATGGCGCCAACCGAAGCCTGCTGCTGGCCGGTGGCATCGGCATCACGCCGCTGCTGTGCATGGCCGAGCGCCTGGCCCAGACCGGCGCTGATTTTGAGCTGCACTACTGCACCCGATCGCTGGCGCGCACCGCGTTTGCCGGTCGCATCAAGGCGGCTGCGTTCGCTGACAGTGTTCACCTCCATTTTGACGATGGCGTGACGGCGCAAAAGCTCGACATCGCCGCGCAGCTGGGCAGGCCACGCGAAGGCGAGCATGTCTATGTCTGCGGCCCCAAGGGCTTCATGGACGCGGTACTGGGCACCGCCCGGGCGGCCGGCTGGCCCGAAGCCCGTCTGCATTTTGAATTTTTTGGTGCCGACGCTGCAGCCACAACCGGCGATGTGGCCTTTGAGGTGCAACTTGCCAGTTCCGGCCGGGTCGTTCCAGTTGCCGCCGGCCAGACCGTGGTGCAGGCGCTGGCCGATGCCGGCATCGACGTCATGACCTCCTGTGGCCAAGGGGTGTGCGGCACCTGCCTGACCCGGGTGCTGGCCGGTCAACCCGAGCACCGGGATCTCTACCTGACGCCCGAGGAGCAGGCGGTCAACGACCAGTTTCTGCCCTGCTGCTCCCGCGCCAGATCAGCCCGACTGGTGTTGGATATTTGATCGTTCGCCCGCCCGAGCCATGCCACCTTGCGATAACTGGTAGTGAACCCGTGCAGCAGCCTTAGGGGCTTGCGCGGGGAGGACCCGGCCGCGAGGCGCCGCACAATCGCAGCGCATGCGCGCCAGGCCGTACCGCAAAATCCCCACCGATTCAATCCCGTCCACGTTTTCCGGAGACATCCCATGACACGCAGCACGACCACACGACGACACCATCTGGCCACGCTGGCGGGCCTGGCCTCCGGTGCCCTGTTGCTGGCCGCCGGCCCAGCCCGGGCCGAAGACGTCGTCAAGATCGGTGTGATCCTGCCGATGACGGGTCCTTCAGCGTCCACCGGCCGGCAGATCGACGCCGCCATCAAGCTGTGGATGGCGCAAAGCGGCGGCAAGGCCGGCGGCAAGAAGGTGGAGGTGCTGATCAAGGACGACGCCGGCGTGGCCGACACCACCCGGCGCCTGGCGCAAGAGCTGGTGGTCAACGACAAGGTGGTGGCCTTGGCCGGGTTCGGTCTGACCCCGCTGGCGCTGGCCACCGCGCCCATCGCCACCCAGAGCAAGACGCCGATGGTGGTGATGGCCGCAGCCACCTCGATCATCACCGAGGCCTCGCCCTACATCGTGCGCACCAGCTTCACGCTGCCACAGGCGGCCACGGCCATCGCCGAGTGGGCGGCCAAGAACAAGATCCGCAAGGTCGTCACGCTGGTGGCCGACTACGGCCCGGGCAACGATGCCGAGAAATTTTTCTCCAGCCAGTTTCAGTTGAACGGCGGCACCATTGCCGAGAAGTTGCGCACCCCGCTGCGCGGCGCCGACTTTGCGCCCGCGCTGCAAAAGGTGCGTGACCTGGCGCCGGACGCGCTGTTTGTGTTTTTGCCCTCGGGCCAGGGCGCGCAGTTCATGAAGCAGTTTGCCGAACGCGGGCTCGACAAGTCCGGCATCAAGCTGATTGCCACCGGCGACGTCACCGACGACGACCAGCTCAACGACATGGGTGACGTGGCGCTGGGTGTGGTCAACAGCCACCACTACTCGGCCGCGCACCCGAGCGCTGCCAACAAGAAGTACGTGGCTGACTTTCAGGCGGCCAACAAGTTCAGGCCCAACTTCATGTCGGTCGGCGGCTACGACGGGATGAGGGTGATCTTCAAGGCCCTCGACGCTACCAAGGGCGCCGGCGGTGATGCGCTGCTGGCCGCCATGAAAGGCCAGATCTTCGAGAGCCCGCGCGGCCCGGTGCTGATCGACGGCCAGACCCGAGACATCGTGCAGGACATCTACATCCGCAGGGTGGAGAAGGTCAACGGCCAGCTCTACAACGTTGAGTTCGACACCTTGAAGGCAGTGAAAGACCCGGGCAAGCTGAAGTGATCCTGCCGCGCCCGCGCCTGATCTGACTGCTGCAGCCTCACCCGCACCCATCCTGCCCCGCATCGCCGATGTTGACCCTGCTGTTCGACGGCATTGCCTACGGCATGCTGCTGTTTGTGCTGGCCCTGGGGCTGGCGGTCACGATGGGCTTGATGAACTTCATCAACCTGGCCCACGGCGCGTTTGCGATGGCGGGGGGCTACGTCCTGATCTTGCTGATGCAGCGCGCGGGCTGGCCTTTCCTGGCCTGCCTGCCGGCGGCGTTTTTCATCACGGCGGCGGCGGGTGCCTTGCTCGAACGCACGATTTACCGGCCGATGTACGGCAAGCCGCACCTCGACCAGGTGTTGTTCTCGATCGGCCTGACCTTCATGGCCGTGGCTGCGGTGGATTTTTTGGTGGGCAGCTCGCAGCAAAACGTGCAGTTGCCCGAGTGGCTGCGCCAGCGCTTCGAGTTTGGCAGCGGCGCCTGGACGCTGGGCATGGGCGCCTACCGGTTGTTCATCATCGCCACCTGCCTCACCCTGGCGCTGGGCCTGCAGGCGGTGCTGAGCCGCACCCGCTTTGGCAGCCGGCTGCGGGCCGCGGTGGACGACCCCCGGGTGGCAGCCGGCCTGGGCATCCCGGTGAACCGGATCTTCTTGCTGACCTTCGCCGTGGGCTCGGGCCTGGCCGGGTTGGGCGGTGCGCTCGGCGCTGACATCCTGGGGCTGGACCCGACCTTCCCGCTCAAGTTCATGGTCTACTTTTTGATCGTCTGCGCCGTGGGCGGTACCAGCTCGATCACCGGGCCGCTGGCCGCAGCCCTGCTGCTGGGCATCGCCGACGTGATGGGCAAGTACTACCTGCCCAAGCTGGGCGCCTTCATCGTCTACGTGCTGATGATCGCAATCCTGCTGTGGCGGCCGCAGGGCCTGTTTTCGCGCGAGGGCAAGCGGTGAGGCGGCGGCCATTGCCAGCTGCGGGTGCGGCCGGCGCCAGCGCACTGCTGCTCGCGCCATCGCGCTGGCGCCCGTGGGAGCTGGCGCTGTGGGCGGCGATCTGGGCCGTGCCGGTGTTTTTCGGCCAGCATGCCGCGTTGGTCAACGAGATTGCCATCCTGGCGCTGTTTGCGCTGTCGCTCGATCTGATCCTGGGCTACGCCGGCATCGTCTCGCTCGGCCATGCCGCGTTTTTTGGCGTGGGTGCCTACGGCGCGGCGCTGTTTGCCAAGCATGTGATGCCCGACCCGCTGGTGGGCCTGGCGGTGGGCGCCGGGCTGGGCGCACTGCTCGGGCTGATCACCAGCCCGATGATCGTGCGCGGCACCGACCTGACCCGGTTGATGGTGACCATGGGCGTGGCCCTGGTGCTGCTGGAGCTGGCCAACAAGTTTGATGGCCTGACCGGTGGCGCGGATGGCTTGCAAGGCGTGGTGATGAGCCCGCTGGTCATCCCGTTCATCGGTCGGTTCGAGTTTGACCTGGGCGCGCGGGTCGCCTCGTTTTACTCGCTGGCTGTGCTGTTCCTGGCCTTCTTGGTGTTGCGCCGCATCGTGTTTTCGCCACTGGGCATCTCGATGCAGGCGCTGCGCGACAACCGGCTCCGCCTGATGGCGATCGGCTTGTCGGTGCAGGGCCGGCTGGCGGCGGTCTACACCCTGGCGGCCGGGCTGGCGGGTGCGGCCGGTGCGCTGCTGGTCCAGACGACCGGGTTTGCTTCACTCGACGTGTTCGAGTTTCACCGCAGCGCCGACGTGATGCTGGCGCTGGTGATCGGCGGTGCCGGCTGGTTGTGGGGCGGCTTGGTGGGCGCCATCGCCTTCAAGGTGCTGCACGACCTGATCTCGTCCTTCACGGCGCAGTACTGGACCTTCTGGATCGGCCTGTTCCTGGTGCTGCTGATGTTGGTGGGGCGCGAGCGGCTGTTCCGGCCGTGGTCGTGGTTCAAGCGGGGATCGCGATGAGTGGCGATGGGGGCCGGCCGGACGACGTGGTGTTGCAGACCCACGGCCTGGTCAAGCGCTTTGGTGGCATCACCGCCACCAACAAGGTCTCGATGACGATCCGGCGCGGTGCCCGCCATGCGTTGATCGGCCCCAACGGCGCTGGCAAGACCACGCTGATCAACCAGCTCACCGGTGTGCTGGCGCCCAGCGAGGGCACGGTGCTGCTGGGCGGGCGCGACATCACCACGCTGGCCCCGCACAAACGGGTGGCGCTGGGCCTGGTGCGCACCTTCCAGATCAACCAGCTGTTTGCCACGCTGACACCGCTGCAAAGCCTGGCGTTGGCCGTGTCTGGCCGCCTCGACCGCGCCCGCCGCTGGTGGGCGCCGATGGGCAGCGATGCCGAGATCGTCATCGAGTGCGAGGCCCTGCTGGCGCAATTCCGGCTCACTGAACTGGCCGACCAAGCCACCGCCAAACTGCCTTACGGC
>JANMXG010000329.1:0-8208 GCA_031394235.1 Betaproteobacteria bacterium | reverse complement strand
GCAAAAAGCAACAGCTTTTTTGCAGGTTCACGACATTGAAGTATTTGCTTATCTAGAATATCAATTGATCGTGATGAATAAGTTTTATCATTCGGCTCGTTCATCTTTTTCCCTGTTAAAATAGACGATATCTGAATTAATCGTTTGTTCTATTTTGATGCAATTTTGGCGTAAGAGTCTGCATATTTCAGCGCCGTACATGAAATCACTTTCTTAGGCATCGCCGGCGCCGGCGCCCGTTTATTCCACACTTCTCCATCCACTTGCACGCTTTCCAGCCAATCCCGTAGGAACTGCTTGTCGTAGCTGGGTGGATTGGTGCCTTCCTGGTATTGCGCCAAAGGCCAGAAGCGGGATGAGTCGGGTGTCAGGATTTCGTCCATCAAGACCAGTTTGCCATCTTGATCCAGGCCAAATTCAAATTTCGTGTCAGCGATGATGATGCCGCGCGTCAGGGCATATGCGGCGGCTTCTTTGTACAACTGCAGTGAAATCGTGCGAACTTGACGGGCCAGGTCAGCGCCGATGATTTCAGCCATGCGGTCGAAACTGATGTTTTCGTCATGGTCGCCCATTTCGGCTTTTGTCGCAGGCGTGAAGATGGGCTCGGGCAGGCGGCTGGCGTTTACCAGTCCTGGCGGCAGTTTCACGCCACACACCTCGCTGTTGTGCTGGTATTCCTTCCAGCCAGATCCCGCCAGGTAACCGCGCACCACCGCTTCGACCGGCAGGGGTTTGAGCCGTTTGACCAGCATCGATCTGCCGCTGACCTGGGCCACTTCGTCGGGAGAGACAACGCTCTCCGGCGCTTCGCCGGTCAGGTGGTTGGGCACGATATGGGCCAGTTTGTCGAACCAGAACAGCGCCATCTGGGTCAGCAGCGCACCTTTGCCCGGTATCGGTTCGCCCATCACCACGTCAAAGGCCGAAATGCGGTCCGAGGCCACCATCAATATGCGGTCGTTGCCGACCGCGTAGTTGTCTCGCACCTTGCCGCGGGCCAGCAAGGGCAGCGAATGCAGGTCGGATTGCAGAAGGGCGTGGGTGCTCATGGGCGGTCTGCTTGGGCTGAAATGGGATCGCGGTATTGTGCCTTTCGAGGGGTGATGCAACGTCCGTCGGCCTGCGCATGCTGGCCGCGTGAACTGCATCACGGCGGGCTCTTTGGACCGCACGAAAAGCCACTCAAGTCACCTCTATTTCCGGCCGAAACCCCGGGTAGGCCGGCGGGGGCGAGGCCGCATCAGCGAGAAAGGTGGTGAGCGACATGGAACCGACAAGCGGCAGGGCAGGTGAGGCGATCGGGTGGTTGATCGGCTGCATCGTGGCGGCATCGCCAACCGGTGTGGCGGCACAACTGCAGATGGACACGGTGGCGCTCCACGCAGCGGCACCGGCGGGTCAAGGGGCTACGCTGTCTGCGCTGTCACTGCCGGCGGCGCAAGGAGCCGTCGCGCCAGACTTGGCAACCAGTAGCAGATGGGTGGCGCACGCCGCCCCAACATCGGACGCGGCGTCGAGGCTGGCGATGTCTGGCGCCACCGAGCCCGCGCTACTCGATGCTGTACTTCGCGCGTTGTGGCCGGCCGATATCGTGCAGCGGTCAGACGACTACCTGCGGCGCTACCCCGACCATGCCAGCGCTGCCGACGTTTTGGCGCAGCGCCAACTGGCGGCTGCAACTGCCGGGTTCCTGCGGCGCAGCGATGTGGAACTGTTCCGTGCGGCGTTTGTGCCGCAGTCGCCCGACGGGTCTGACGTTGACGATTTGCGGCGGGCGGCATTGGGTGATGCCGACGCTGCATTCAGGCTTGCCCAACAGCCGCCTGTGCCGGACGCAGTGTCCAGGCGCCGCGTGGGCTGGCTGCAATATGCCGCGCTGCTGGGCAATGACCGTGCGGCGTATGCGCTGTCGTTGCACTACCGGCGGGCATCGCAGCCTTTACTGGCTGCGCAATTCGAGGCCCGGGCCGTGGCATTGGGATTTCAGCCGCCTGCCGGGTTGGACCACGCCCGTAAATAGCGAGCGCAGGCGCCAGGCGCACTGAAGGCTTCGGCAGCGCAGCCGCCCGCAGGCGCCTGGGCATCATGGCGCCCGGGGGACTTGGCCTCAGGTCACCACTTGCGACAGGGCGCCGCTGGCGTATTGATGGGCCACGGTGACCAGCGTCATCGGCTTGATCTTGCCGCCCTGGCCCTCGCAGCCGAACTGCACATAGCGCTGCAGACAAATCGCTTTTGCGGCCTCGCGCGCTGGTTTGAGGTAGTCGCGTGGGTCGAACTTGTCCGGGTGCTGCGCCAGGTACCGGCGGATCGCGGCGGTCATGGCCAGACGGATGTCGGTGTCGATGTTGATCTTGCGCACGCCATACTTGATGGCCTCCTGGATCTCCTCGACCGGCACGCCGTAGGTCTCCTTCATGTCGCCGCCGTACTTGCGGATTTCGGCCAACAGATCCTGCGGCACGCTGGAGCTGCCATGCATCACCAAGTGGGTGTTGGGGATGCGGCGGTGGATGGCCTTGATACGGTCGATCGCCAGGATGTCGCCGGTGGGCATGCGGGTGAACTTGTAGGCGCCGTGGCTGGTGCCGATGGCGATGGCCAGCGCATCCAGCTGGGTGCGCTTGACGAAATCAGCGGCCTGCTCGGGGTCGGTCAACAGCTGCTCCCGGGTCATCGTGGCCTCGGTGCCGTGGCCGTCTTCCTTGTCGCCCTTCATGGTCTCCAGGCTGCCCAGGCAACCCAACTCGCCCTCGACCGTGACGCCCAGCTTGTGCGCCATGTCCACCACATTGCGGGTGACCTCGACGTTGTACTCGTAGCTGGCGATGCTCTTGCCGTCCGCCTCCAGCGAGCCGTCCATCATCACCGAACTGAAGCCCAGGTCGATCGCGCCTTGGCAGATGGCCGGGCTTTGGCCGTGGTCCTGGTGCATCACCAACGGCACACTGGGCCAGGATTCGACAGCCGCCTGGATCAGGTGTTTGATAAAGGGCTCACCGGCGTACTTGCGGGCGCCGGCGCTGGCTTGCAGGATCACGGGCGCGCCGACCTCGGCAGCGGCCGACATCACGGCTTGCACCTGTTCCAGGTTGTTGACGTTGAAGGCCGGGATGCCATAGCCATTTTCGGCGGCATGGTCCAGCAACTGGCGCATTGAGACGAGTGGCATGGCAGGTCCTGCTTGGTTTGGAGTGGTGGTGGGGCGGGCTCTGGCCGCCTGATCCGGCAGGCCGGACAGCCAACGGGTCCGGCCATGAAACTGCGTTGTAACTCGACCGGATTGTATCGGCGTGCATCCAGGTGCCTGCCGGATGCCCGCCCTGCGGTGGGCGCGCAAGGTGCCGCAACCGACACATATTTGGGGGGTCTTTACGCCACTTTTCGCTCTGAAGCCGGCCGTGCTGGCGCCGACACTGGCGCTGCAAGCGGATGACGCCCGGCCCCGACGGGTTGTCCAGGTGCTTGCATCCTTCAAAGGACCCTGCACCATGCCCCGCACCGTGCTGAGCGATCTCACCACCTGGATCACCGAAGCTGCCTTGCGCCACCCGCAGGATCTGGCCACCCACGTCGCCGAGCGGCGCGGCATTGGCCGGGCCGCGGCACGGGCGGCACTGCACAAGCTGCAGGCCCACCACTGGCTCCGCCAAGCGGGCACGTCCCGCCGGCCCCGCTACACGCCCGGCCTGCTGCGCCAGGTGGTGCGGTGCTACCCGCTGCAAGGTTTGCAGGAAGACCAGCCCTGGGTGCAGGACTTTGCGCCGAATTTCGACTTGCCGGATGCGGTGGCCCAGATGGTCCACCATGCCTTTGGAGAGTTGCTGAACAACGCGATTGCCCACAGCGGCGGCAGTAGCGTGACGGTGTCGATGCGCCAGACGCCGATGCAGGTGCAGTTGCTGGTCAGCGACGATGGCCGGGGCATCTTCAACGTGATCGGTGAGGCTTTTGGCATCTGCGACCCGGCGCTGGCGATGCTGGAGCTGGCCAAGGGCAAGCTCAGCAGCCAACCCGACCGCCACACCGGACGCGGCCTGTTCTACACCGCCAAGCTGGCCGACGTGTTTGACCTGCATGCCAACAACAGTGCGTTCCAGCAGCGCGAATGGCAGCGCGACCAGTGGCAGCGCGGCCGGCCGGCCAGCCCGCGCGGCACCGCCGTTTATGTGGCGATCTGCCTGGACACCGAGCGCACGCTGGACGCCGTGCTGCGCCGCTACAGCCTGGATGGCGCGGGCTATGGCTTTGAGCGTACCGTCGTGCCGCTGCAACTGATCACCGCACCGCAGCACGGGCTCAGTTCACGCGCCCAGGCGCAACGGGTGGCGTCGCGGCTGGGTCAGTTCAAGCGGGCTGAGCTGGACTTCGACGGGCTGGCCGATGTGGGCCATGCGTTTGCCGACGAGCTGTTTCGTGTCTTCGGCACCGACCACCGTGAGGTGCAACTGGTGCCTTTGAACATGGCCCCGCGGGTGGCCGAGATGGTGGCGGCATCGACCCGCAATTGAGCGTCTGGACGGCCAACAGCGCCAAGCCAGGGTCGATTCCGAAGCGCGTCAGCCGACCCGGCAGACCTTGAGCATGTTGGTGCCACCCGGGTAACCCATCGGCTCGCCGCAGGTGATGGCGTAGGTGTCCCCCGGCATCAACATGCCGCGCGCCACCAACGCAGATTCGGCGTCGGCCAGTGCCGTGTCGCGGTCATCGTGCGTCGGCATCAGCAGGGGCTGCACGTTGCGGTACAACGCCATGCGGCGCTCCGAGTTGTGCTTGTGCGTCAGCCCGAAGATCGGCACATTGATGTTGTGTCGGCTCATCCACAGCGCGGTCGAGCCGCTTTCGGTCAGCGCGATGATGGCTTTGCAGCCCAGGTGGTGGGCGGTGAACAGCGCCCCCATCGCGATGCTCTGGTCGATGCGGCCGAGGTGGCGCTGCATGAAATCGTCCTTGAGCTCTACATCTTCAGCGCGCTCGGCCTCCAGCGCGATCGCGGCCATCTGCTCCACCGTCTCGACCGGGTACTTGCCGGCGGCGGTCTCGGCTGACAGCATCACCGCGTCGGTGCCGTCCAGCACGGCGTTCGCCACATCGCTGACCTCGGCCCGCGTCGGCACCGGGTTGACGATCATGCTCTCCATCATCTGGGTGGCGGTGATGGCAATCTTGTCCATCGCGCGCGCCATCCGGATCATCTTTTTTTGCAGCGCCGGCACAGTGGCGTTGCCCACCTCCACTGCCAGGTCGCCACGCGCCACCATGATGCCGTCACTGGCGCGCAGGATGGCTTCGAGCTGGGGGATGGCCTCGCTGCGCTCGATCTTGGCGATCATGGCCGGCTTGTGCTTGTATTGCTCACCGGCCACGTTGGCGAGCTGGCGCGCCATCACCATGTCGGTGGCATTCTTGGGAAAGCTCACCGCCAGGTAGTCGGCCTGGAAGGCCATCGCCGTCTTGATGTCCTCCATGTCCTTGGCGGTGAGCGCCGGCGCGGTCAGTCCGCCGCCCTGCTTGTTGATGCCCTTGTTGTTGCTCAGCTCGCCGCCCACCTTGACGATGGTGTGCACCTGCTCGCCGCGCACCGCCTCGACTTTCAACACGATCAGGCCGTCGTTGAGCAGCAGGGTGTCGCCGGGTTTGACATCGCGCGGCAGCTCCTTGTAGTCCAGGCCCACGCCGTCAATCGCGCCCAATTCGGTGCGGGCGCCGTCCAGCACAAAACGCTCGCCGTTGACCAGCTCGACCTTGCCCTCGGCAAACTTGCCGACGCGGATCTTGGGGCCTTGCAGGTCGGCCATGATGGCCACCGTCTTGCCCACTTTTTCGGCAATGCGGCGCACCAGCAGAGCGCGGTCGATGTGGTCCTGCGCCTTGCCGTGGCTGAAGTTCAAGCGCACCACGTCCACGCCGGCGCGCAGCAGCCGCTCCAGCACCTCGGGATCGCTGCTGGCAGGGCCGAGGGTGGCGACGATCTTGGTAGCACGGGTCATGGGGCAGTCCAGCGAGCGAAAGGAACCGAATTATCGGGGCCGTGCGCCTTGACCGGGTTACGGCGCGGTTTCTTTAGGGGCGGCACCCGCTGCCCGTGCTTTCAGGTTGCGGCCCCGCGCAGCTCGGCCGCGTCGGCCACCGCCAGCGCCGTCATGTTGACCAGCCGGCGCATCGTCGCCGAAGGTGTCAGGATGTGCACCGGTGCCGCCGCACCCAGCAGGATAGGCCCAATCGTCACGCCGTGGCTGGCCACCACCTTGAGCACGTTGAACAGGATGTTGGCCGCGTCCAGGTTGGGCAGCACCAGCAGGTTGGCCGAGCCGGTCAGCGAGTTGGCGCTGAGCGCGCTGCCGCGGATCGCCTCGGACAGCGCGGCGTCGCCTTGCAGCTCGCCGTCGCATTCGATCTCGGGCGCGCGGGCCACAAACAGATCCCGCGCGGCCCGCATCCGGCGTGCAGACGCCCGCTGCGAGCTGCCATACATCGAGTGCGACAAAAACGCCACCTTGGCCGGCACGCCAAAGCGACGCACCTCAGCCGCGGCCATCAGCGCGATGTCGGCCAATTCCTCGGCGCTGGGCTCCTCGTTGACGAAGGTGTCGGTCAAGAACAGCGTGTGCGCGTCCAGCATCAGGGCATTCATCGTGGCCATGGTGCGGGCGCCGGCCTTTTGGCCGATGACGCGGCGCACATGGTCCAGGTGGGCGTCAAAGCGGCCCACCAGGCCGCACAGCATCGCGTCCACCTCGCCGCGCTTGAGCATCAGTGCGGCGATCAGGGTATTGCTGCGCCGCACCGTGGCCTTGGCAGCTTCGGGTGAGACGCCGTCGCGGCCCATCAGCTGGTGGTAAAGCACCCAGTAGTCGCGAAAGCGGGGGTCGTTTTCGGGGTCACAAACCTCGAAGTCGACACCGGCCTGCAGCCGCAACCCGGCCCGCTCGATGCGCATCGCAATCACCGCCGGCCGGCCGATCAGCACCGGCTTGGCCAGCCCTTCGTCCAGCACCACCTGCACTGCGCGCAGCACCCGCTCGTCCTCGCCCTCGGCATAGACCACCCGGGTGGCCCGCTGGGCGCAGGCAGCGCGCGCGGCGTCAAACACCGGCCGCATCACCATGCCGGTCTGGTAGACAAACCGGGTGAGCTGCTGGCGGTAGGCCTCCAGGTCGGCAATCGGGCGCAGGGCCACGCCGCTGTCGGCCGCCGCCTTGGCCACGGCCGGCGCGATGCGCAGGATCAGGCGCACGTCAAACGGCGTGGGGATGATGTAGTCGGGGCCGAACTTCAACTCCTTGCCGGCGTAGGCGGCGGCCACCTCGTCACTCGGCTCGGCCTTGGCCAGCGCGGCGATCTCGCGCACACAGGCCAGCTTCATCGGCTCGTTGATGGTGGTGGCGCCACAGTCCAGCGCACCCCGGAAGATGTACGGGAAACACAGCACGTTGTTGACCTGGTTCGGGTAGTCCGACCGGCCGGTGGCGACGATGCAATCGGGCCGCGCCGCACGGGCCAGCTCGGGCCGGATCTCGGGCTCGGGGTTGGCCAGCGCCAGGATGATCGGCTGGCGGCCCATCGCAGCAACCATCTCGCCGGTCAACACGCCTGCGGCCGAGCAACCCAGGAACACGTCGGCACCCACGATGACCTCAGCCAGCGTGCAGGCCTCGGTACGCTGGCAGTAGCGCTGCTTGGACTCGTCGAGCTTGCCGGCAGCCACGTCGGTGCGGCCCTCGCGGATCACGCCCTTGGAGTCGCAGACAAAGATGTTGCCCAGGGTCACGCCCAGGCTGACCATCAGGTCAAGGCAGGCGATGGCCGCAGCACCCGCGCCCGACACCACCAGCTTGATCTCGCCAATCTGCTTGCCGACCAGCTCCAGCGCGTTGATCAGCGCGGCCGACGAGATGATCGCGGTGCCGTGCTGGTCGTCGTGAAAGACCGGGATCTTGAGCCGCTCACGCAGCTTTTTCTCGACCAGAAAACATTCGGGCGCCTTGATGTCTTCGAGGTTGATGCCGCCCAGCGTCGGCTCGAGCGCGGCGATGATCTCGACCAGCTTGTCGGGGTCGCGCTCGGCCAGCTCGATGTCAAAGACGTCGATGCCGGCGAACTTCTTGAACAGGCAGCCCTTGCCCTCCATCACCGGCTTGGCCGCCAGCGGGCCGATGTCGCCCAGGCCCAGCACGGCAGTGCCGTTGGTGATCACGCCGACCA
>JANMXG010000328.1:0-2387 GCA_031394235.1 Betaproteobacteria bacterium | reverse complement strand
ATTGGACGAGCCCACCAACCACCTGGACCTGGACGCGCTGGTGTGGCTCGAAGGCTGGCTCAAGCGCTACACCGGCCTGATGATCCTGATCAGCCATGACCGCGAATTTCTGGACGCGATCACCAACGTCACGGTCCACCTGGATAACGCCATCCTGACGCGGTATGGCGGCAACTACACCGCCTTCGAGGAAATGCGCGCCGAGCGCATGGAGCAGCAACAGGCCGCGTTTGGCCGCCAGCAGGAAAAGATCGCCCACTTGCAGCGCTTCATCGACCGCTTCAAGGCCAAGGCCAGCAAGGCCAAGCAGGCGCAGAGCCGGGTCAAGGCGCTCGACCGCATGGTCAAGCTCGGCCCGGTACTGATGGACGCCGAGTTCGACTTCGAGTTCCGCCTGCCGCAAAGCCTGCCGAATCCGATGCTGACTATGCGGGAGCTGTCGTGTGGCTACCCGAATCTGGTGCCCGGACAGCCGCCGGTCACGATCGTGCGCCACATTACCCGCAGTGTGATGGCCGGCCAGCGTATCGGCATCCTTGGCGCCAACGGCCAGGGCAAGTCCACGCTGGTCAAGACCATCGCCCATGCACTGCAGCCGCTGGGCGGCGAGTTCACTGAAGGCAAGGGCCTGTCGGTCGGCTACTTTGCCCAGCAGGAGCTGGACCTGCTGAGCGAGGACGACACGCCGATGCAGCGCATGATCCGGCTGGCCCGCGAGCTGGGCAGCAGTGGCCAGGAGTCGCGCGAGCAGGACCTGCGCAACTTCCTGGGCCAGTTCCGCTTTGCCGGCGAGATGGTGCACCAGACCGTGGGCACCTTGTCGGGCGGTGAGCGCGCCCGGCTGGTGATGGCCACCATCGTCTGGCAAAAGCCCAATCTGCTGCTGCTCGACGAGCCCACCAACCACCTGGATCTGAACACCCGCGAGGCGCTGTCGATTGCGCTCAACGAGTTCGAGGGCTCGGTGATGCTGGTCAGCCATGACCGGTCGCTGCTGCGCGAAGTCTGCGACGAGTTCTGGCTGGTCACCTCGGGCGGTGTGCTGCCGTTTGATGGCGACCTGGACGACTACCAGAAATGGCTACTCGACGTGTCGCGCGCCAATGCGCGGGGCCAGCCGGCACCGCCCGTGCCCGGTTACCTGACCCCTGCGCCCGCCGCCGAGCCGGTGCGCGCCGCGTCAACCCCGCACCCGACCAGCCCCAAGGCGGCGGCGCGGGCCACTGCCGACACGGCCACCAAGCCCGGCACGTTCCGGCGCGACGACCGCAAGCAATCCGCCCAGACGCGGACCCAGGCCGCCAACCTGACACGACCGCTGCGCAACGAGGTGCAGCAGATCGATGCCCGGATGGAAACCCTGGGTGGCGAGCGCAAGGCCCTGGAGGCGACGCTGGCCGGCGGCAAGCTGGGCGGCGCCGACATTGCCGAAAACGGTCGCCGTCTCAACCACATCAGCGCCGAAGTGGCCAAGCTCGAAGAGCGCTGGCTGGCCTTGCAGACCGAGATCGAGACGATCACCGCCGACGGCGGCTGACCCGATCACGGGCGCAAGCCAGACCCGTCAGCTCAATACCCGTCCCCCAGCACCAGACCCTCACGCCGCGGGTCTACACCACCCGCCCAGGCCGGCATGCCGTTGTCGCGGGAGATGCGCACGATGGTGCTGACACCGCTGCTCTGCGCGCCGAAGTTGACGGTGTGGCCCAGCGCCCGCAACCCGGTGATCAGTGCATCGTTGGCACCGTTGCTGGTGATATCGATGTTGGGATGCTCGCCGCCAACGTTGGTGGTGACTGAGTTCGGCGCACCAAAATCGACCATCGCGCTGGCCTGCTGGGCGTCCAGCCCCCAGTCCAGCACCCCCACCAGAGTTTTGGTCACGTACTGGATGATGTTGCTGCCGCCGGGCGAGCCGGTGCCCATCACAAAATCGCCGCGCGAGCCGTCGGCCGCGATCTTGAACACCAGCGTCGGCGACATCGAGCTGCGCGGACGCTTGCCGGCGGTGATGCGGTTGGCCACCTTGATGCCCGCCGCGTCGGTGGGCGAGATCGAAAAATCGGTCAGCTGGTTGTTCAGGATGAAGCCGTTGGTCATGTGCCAGGAGCCAAAACCGCTTTCCACCGTGGTCGTCATCACCACCACGTTGCCCTTCTTGTCGACGATGGTCATGTGGGTGGTGCCGGCCTCGGCCGGGCCGCTGCCGATGCCCAGCGGCACCGCGCCCAGGTTGCCCGGCTGGGCCGTGCCCATGCTCTTGCCAAAGCTGATCAGGTCGGCACGGCCGCGCAAATAAGCCTTGTCCAGCATGGCCGCCGTGCTACCGCCGGGCAACGCGACAAAGTCGGTGTCGGCGATGTACTTGTCGCGGTCGGCATAGGCCA
>JANMXG010000327.1:0-2162 GCA_031394235.1 Betaproteobacteria bacterium | reverse complement strand
TTCCACCACCAGTTCCACAACCCGCTTCACCGCCACGGCCACCACCGCCACCACCGGCGAGCAGATCGCCAAGCAGCTCGGCCAGGCGATCCTGCAAGGCCACTACGCACCGGGTGAGCGCGTAGGCGAGCAGGCGGTGGCCGAGATGTTCTCGCTCAGCCGCGGGCCGGTGCGCGACGCGCTGCGCATCCTGGAACGGCAGGGGCTGGTCGAGATCCGGCCCCGGCGCGGCGCCTACGTGGTGGAGTTGGCGCTCAACGATGTGGCCGACATCTTCAACGTGCGCTGCGCGCTGCTGTCGCTGGCGGTGCGCTACCTGGCGCGCAACCCCGACAAGTCGGCGCTCGCCCAGGTCGAGCCGCGCTTGGCGCAGTTGCGCCTGCTCGCGGCACAAGAAGAACCCTCACTGCTTGACTTTGCCCAGGCCACCGGCCGTGTAGCGATCGGCCTGCTCGCGGCCTGTGCCAGCGCCAAGGTGATTCAGACCACCTACCGCGACCTGCCGCACGACGCGCTGTGGCGCATGCTGTGGGTGACGCCGCAGCCGCCTGACTACGTGCGGCCGGCGCGCCGGGCCGACACTTTTCAGGACTACGCGCTGCTGCTGGCCGCGCTGCATGCCGGCCAGGCCGACGGCGCCGAGGCGCTGATGCGCAAGATCATGGCCGACACCCGGGACGAGGTGCTGCACTACATGGCGCAGTCGCACGACGACCCGGTCGACACTTTTCGGCAGCAGGTGTACTGATGCGCCAGCGGCCGACCGTTTGCCGCCCTTCGGACCCCGGCCATGCTTGAGGTGCGCGACCTGTCGATCTCGTTTGCCACCGGCGCCGGCCGGGTGGCGGTCACGCGCGGGCTCAACTTCAAGATCGCTGCGGGTGAGCGGCTGGGCGTGGTGGGCGAGAGTGGTTGTGGCAAGACGGTGACCGGCCTGTCGGTGCTGCGCCTGTTGCCCGCCGGCCAGGCCCGGATCGACGGCCAGATCCTGTTCGAAGGCCAAGACCTGGCGCGCTTGCCCGAACATCAGATGCGTGCGGTGCGTGGCCGCGACATCGCCATGATCTTCCAGGAGCCGATGACCGCGCTCGACCCGGTGTTCAGTGTGGGCGAGCAGATCGCCGAGGCCTACCGCTGCCATTTCCCGGTGAGCCGGGCCGAGGCGCGTGAGCGGGCCATCGCCGCGCTGGCACGGGTCGGCATCCCGCTGCCGGCGCGCCGGCATGACGAGTACCCGCACCAGTTCTCGGGCGGCATGCGCCAGCGGGTGATGATTGCGATGGCGCTGATCTGCGAGCCCAAGCTGCTGATCGCCGACGAGCCCACCACCGCGCTGGACGTCACCGTGCAAGCCCAGATCACCGAACTGCTGCGCGACTTGAGCGACCGTGCCGGCACCGCGCTGATGTTCATCACCCACGACCTGGGCGTGGTGGCCGAGGTCTGCACCCGCATGCTGACGATGTACGCCGGCGAGATCGTCGAGGACGCGCCGGTGGACGAAGTGCTGATGCGGCCACGCCACCCCTACAGCTCGGGCCTGCTGCGCTCGCTGCCGAGGCTGGCGCAGCACCGCGGGCTGCTGCCGTCAATCCGCGGCCGGGTGCCGTCGCCCAACGAGATGCCGCCGGGCTGCCGGTTCCGCGCGCGCTGCGACCACGCGCTGCCGGCCTGCGCCGCCGAGCAAGCGCTGCACACCGTGGCGCCGGCGCACAGTGCACGCTGCGGCCGTGCCGCCGAGCTGAATTTGCCGGGGGCGGTGGCGTGAGTGCATCCGCCCAGCCGCTGCTCAGCGTGCGCAACCTGCACATCCGCTTTGCCACGCAAGACCGGGGCGAGACAGTCAAGGCGGTGGACGGCATCAGCTTCGACGTGATGCCGGGCGAGACCTTCGGCATCATCGGCGAGTCAGGCTCGGGCAAGACCACGCTGGGGCGGGCGCTGGTGTCGCTGTTGCCGCCCACCGAGGGCAGCATCCTGCAGGACGGCATCGACCCGAGCACGCTCAAGCCCAGCGCGCTGCGCCAGCACCGGCGCAACTACCAGATCATCTTCCAGGACCCGCATGCCGCGCTCAACCCGCGCCAGCGGGTGCTGGCCAGCGTGTGCGAGCCGCTGGAGATCGCCGGTGGCCTGGACCGCGCCACCCGCGAGCAGCGCGG
>JANMXG010000326.1:0-2930 GCA_031394235.1 Betaproteobacteria bacterium | reverse complement strand
CACCGAGCCAGACCAGCTTCTTGCCGAAGGCCTTGCGTGATACGCCGCGCTGCACCATCAGGTCCAGTGCCTTCTCGGCCGAGCCGATCGAGCGCATGCAATGGTGGATGCGCCCGGGGCCGAGGCGCACCTGCGAGATTTCGAAGCCGCGGCCTTCACCCAGCAACATGTTCTCCTTGGGCACGCGCACGTTGTCGAACACGATGTGCATGTGGCCATGCGGTGCGTGGTCTTCGCCGAACACGTGCATGGCACCGACGATCTTCACGCCCGGGGTGTCCTTGGGCACCAGGATCATCGACTGCTGTTTGTGCGGCGCTGCGTCGGGACTGGACCGCACCATGGTGATGAGAATCTTGCAGCGCGGGCTGCCGGCGCCCGAGATGTAGTGCTTCTCGCCGTTGATGACCCATTCATCGCCCTCCAGCACCGCCGTGGTGGCGATGTTCTTGGCGTCTGACGAGGCGTGGTGCACCTCAGTCATCGCATAGGCCGAGCGGATCTCGCCGTTCAGCAAGGGCTTGAGCCAGCGCTCTTTTTGCGCCGGCGTGCCCACCCGCTCCAGCACCTCCATGTTGCCGGTGTCGGGGGCCGAGCAGTTCATGCTTTCGCTGGCCAGCGGGTTCTTGCCCAGCTCGACCGCGATGTAGGCGTAGTCCAGGTTGGACAGGCCCTCGCCGGTGTCGGCGTCAGGCAGAAAGAAGTTCCACAGGCCCTCTTTCTTGGCCTGCTCCTTGGCGCCGTTGAGCACATCGAGTTGGCCGGGCGCGTAGGTCCAGCGGTCGGCGCCGCTGCGGCCCTCACCCAGCGCCTCGTACTTGACGCTCATCGGCTCGACCGTCTCCTTGATGAAGCGCTTGACGTGCTCGTACAGCGGCATCGCCTTCTCGGACATGCGCAGGTCGTTGAGCGGGTCGTTCGGGCTCAGGGCAAAGGCAGACGCGGTCTTGGGGTTGGCGGGCTGGGTCATGGCGGGTCGGTCTCCGTGGGATGGGCAAGGCAGGTGCCGACTGTGGCCTGGGTGACCCGTCTGCGCAGTCGTTCGGGCGACAGTGTCCCGTGTATGCCAACGCGAATCGACGGGCCGCCGCATGATGCGTTGCCTTGACCCGCCGGGCCTGCATGCGTGGGCCGGGCAGCGCCAGACCACAGGCCAGGAGATGTATGTCCGCCGAAGCCCGCCCTTTCGAGGGCCTGAAAGTGATTGATTGCGCCAGCTACATCGCCGGCCCGGCCGCCGCGACGATGCTGTCGGACTTTGGCGCCGATGTGATCAAGGTCGAGCCGCCCAGCGGTGACCCGCTGCGCACCATGTACCAACTGCCGGGCACCCCGCCGGCTGATCGCAATTACCCCTGGGAGCTGGACTCGCGCGACAAGCGCAGCTTGGCGCTCGACCTCAAACAAGCCGAGGCCCAGGCGGTGCTGCACAAGCTGGTGGCGCAGGCCGACATCTTCATCACCAATTTGCCGCTGCAGGTGCGGCGCCGCCTGGCGCTGGACCACGACACCCTGCTGCCGCTGAACCCGCGCCTGGTCTACGCCTCGCTCACCGCCTATGGCGAAACCGGCCCCGAGGCCGACAAGGCCGGCTTTGATGTCACCGCCTACTGGGCCCGGTCCGGCCTGATGGACCTGGTGCGCTCGGACGAGACCTCGGCGCCGTCGCGCCCGGTCGCCGGCATGGGCGACCACCCCAGCGCGGTGACGCTGTTTGCCGCCATCACCACCGCGCTGTACCGGCGCGAGCGCACCGGCCGGGGCGGGCTGGTCGGCACCTCGCTGCTGGGCAACGGGCTGTGGGCCAACAGCGTGCAGGTGCAAGCGCAGCTGAGCGGCGTGGTCTATCCGCCTCGCCCGCCGCGTGAGCGCGCACCCAACGCGATGAACAACATCTACCGCTGCCAGGACGGTCGCTGGCTCAACCTGATCGTGCTGAACGAGGCCCGCCACTGGCCTGCACTGATGCAGGTGCTGGGCCATGCCGAGCTGGTCGATGACAGCCGCTTTGCCACGGTGGCGCTGCGTGCAGCGCACAGCGCGCAACTGGTGCACTTGTTCGACCACTGCTTTGCCGGCTTTGACCTGGCCCACTGGCGGACCCGACTGGATGCGGCCGGCATCACCTTCGGGCTGATCGCCACCCTGGCCGACATCCCGGGCGATGCGCAGATGCAAGCCGCAGGCGCGCTGGTGCCGTCGGCCCACGGTGCGGGCTGGACGGTGGCCAGCCCGGTGCAACTCGCCGGCGTCAGCCCGCGTGCACCGGGGCCGGCGCCAAACCTGGGCCAGCACAGCAGCGCGGTGCTGCGGGAGGCGGGCTACAGCGACGACCAGATCCGGCAGCTGCGCGCCAGCGGTGCGGTGGTCTGCGCTGATCCTGACCCCCCGCACCCCGATGACGCCGGAACGCCCGCATCCCACCGCAAGCCCTGACCCTGACCCTGACCCTGACCCTGACCCTGACCCTGACCTTGTCCCTGTCACTGCCCCTGACCCAAGGAGCCCCTCGCATGACTTACGCCCAAGGCCGCCTGATCCACGACGCCGACAGCCATCTGATGGAGCTGGACGACTGCCTGGACCGGTATTTCGACCCCGGGCTGCTGGCCCGTTTCCACGCCAGCCCCGGCTACCGTGCCGCACTGGCGCGCAACCTGCGCCCCGGCAGGTCTCGCGAGGCCCACGCCGACCCGGCCTTTCGCGACGGGGTGGACGCCAACCTGATGCTGCGCAAGAACTACGAGGCCCACGGCGCCTTCATCCCTGCCGACCGGCCGCATGCGCTGGACCTGATGGGCTTTGCCAGCCAGCTGGTGTTCACCACCTTTTGCCTGGGCAACTTCGGGCTGGGTGCGGCGGACGACCCGACACTGGCCTACGCCGCAGCCCAGGCCCACAACCGCATGATGACCGACTTCTGCAGCGTC
>JANMXG010000325.1:0-7663 GCA_031394235.1 Betaproteobacteria bacterium | reverse complement strand
AACTGGGCAAGAACCCGCTGGCCAGCGAGAGCATGAACTGCTCGGCCCCTGACACCGGCACCATGGAGGTGCTGGAGCGGGTTGGCACGCCGGCGCAAAAAGAGCGCTGGCTCAAGCCCTTGCTGAACGGCGAGATCCGCTCGGCCTATGCGATGACCGAGGTGCACCATGCCTCATCAGACGCCAAGAACATCGCCACCACCGCGGTGCTGGAGGGCGATGAATGGGTCATCAACGGCGAGAAGCACTACATCTCGGGCGCCGGCAGCCCGCGCTGCAAGATCCTGATCACGATGGTGCGCTCCAGCCCCGACGCCGCGCCGCACAAGCAACAGTCGATGATCCTGGTGCCCAAGGACACGCCCGGCGTGATCATTGAAGGCGCAATGCATGTGTTTGGCGAGGACCACGCGCCGCACGGCCACATGCACATCCGCTTTGACAATGTGCGGGTGCCCAAGGAAAACATGTTGCTGGGCGAGGGCCGTGGTTTCGAGATCTCGCAGGTACGCCTTGGCCCGGGCCGCATCCACCACTGCATGCGCTCGATCGGCCAGGCCGAGAAGGCACTCGACCTGATGGTGTCGCGCGGCCTGTCGCGCCAAGCCTTTGGCAAGCAGTTGGTTTGGCTGGGCGGCAATGTCGAGATCATCTCGCGCGCCCGCATCGAGATCGAAGCGATGCGACTGATGGTGCTCAAGGCCGCCAAGGCGATGGACGTGCTGGGCAACCGTGAGGCCCGCATCTGGGTGCACATGGTCAAGGCGCTGGTGCCCGAGCAGGTGTGCAAGATCATCGACCAGGCGATCCAGATGCACGGCGCGCTGGGCGTGTCGCAAAAAACCCCGCTGGCCCGGATGTACTCGACCCAGCGCACGCTGCGTCTGGCCGACGGTCCGGACGAGGTGCACCACCTGGTGGTGGGCCGCAACGAGATCCGGATGATGGAAGGCAGCGAAGAGGACGTCAGCATGCCGGTCGTCTTCCGCCACTGATCGGGCGGCGCGGTGAATCCGTCGGGATCAAGCCCCATGGTGGCGGGTGAAGCGCAACACGCTGACCTGGCCGGCAGCTGGCTGTTGCCCGAGCCCGCGCCGCGTGAGGCGATCTGTACCCGCAGCATCGTCTGCCGCAGCTTCCGGCGCGAGGACGGCCTGATCGACATCGACGGCCGCTTCATCGACACCCGGCCATTTGAGTACGACAGCGACTTTCGCGGTCTGTGCCCGGCCGGCTCACCGCTGCACCACATGCAGTTGCGGCTGTCGGTGGACCGGTCGCGCCACGTCCAGGCGCTGGCCTCTGCCATGCCTGCCACGCCCTACGAGGGCTGCGCCGAGGTCAACCCCAACTTCCAGCGGGTGGTGGGCTTGTCGATCGGGCGCGGGTTTCGCAAGGCGCTGCGCGAGCGGCTCGGCGGGGTGGAGGGTTGCACCCATGTGCTGGCGCTGCTCGACGTGATGGCCGCAGCTGCCGTGCAGGCTTTTGCGTCCAGCAATTACGCGCCGCGCCGGCCGGGCCAGGCCGAGCCGGTGCGGGTCTGGAAGCTGGAGGCGCTGGTCGACACCTGCCACTCCTACCGCACAGGGGGCGAGGTGATGCAGCGGTTGCTGGCCAAGCGCTGAACCTTTGAGCCTGAGCGGCCAGGCAGATACGAAACGCCTGAATCACGACCGCGCCCAGCCTCGCCGAATGACGCAGCAGCGTGTAGCGGAAAAGCCCCCCACTCGATCGGCATACACCGCTTCAGCTTCATTGCTGTGGTGGAGGTGGCGCAGCCGATCACGCAGTTGACTCAGCGCCGCTCTGGCTTGCCGAGTGAGTTGATGACCCTGTGCGTCTCTCAGCTTGGCCAGGTCCTGGGGTGATGGGATTCAGATCTCGCGCAGTGCCCGCGGCCCGGGCATGCCTTCAGCGCGGGCGGCGCGCCTGCCACCCTTGAGCGTGGCCTTGGGCTGCGGGAAACACCTGCGTCGAGCCCCCGATGCCAGGCCTGCCGTTGCCGAAAAAGGGAAGCTTGGCGTCTGAGAATTCCGGCGCCAGGTTTGAGGCCGTCGCCGCGAATAGGCCAACGGCGCCTGTCGCCCCTGCTTGGGGGTGGCACCCCGCCTGCCTATCCCAGGTTGCAGCCCGCCGGACGGGCCCAGGTGCTGGCGGCGCGCGTGTTGCGCAAGTCGGCCGGCAACGCCGGTGCGCTCACGCGGTCTGCGCCCACGGCTTGCTCCAACTCGGTCACGCTGACCAGGTAGTGGTCCAACGCATTCAACACGACGTTGTTGGGAATGAGCCATGCAATGGCACGCAGGCTGCCCGTTGCGGGGTCGGACGTGATGACGAGCTTCCAGAAGATGTCGGGCGTACGCACGCCGTGACTGGCGACAAAGTAGTCGTTGCTGGGGTCGTTGTAGACCAAGCCGCCGATGACGCGCACGGGCGCCAGGTCGCGGTAGCACTCGGCCACGTTCTCGACGTCCAGCCACAGGCCTTGATTGAAGCTGGACACCTGCGGCGCGACGTTGCTCATGTGATTGGCTGCGGCGAGCCATGCCGGGTTGCCGTCCATGTGGTTGGAGGTGACCAGGTGCCCGCGGTCATACCCGGCGTGCACGCTGCTGTAGCTGCCGGTATTGGTTTGCGCGGCGCAGCCAGTTGGCAGCAGTGGCTCTACCGTGAAGGCGTCCGGCCGAGGGAGGGTGCCGGTGTCGATGGTGAGCGTGTAGTCGTACCGCACACTGCTGCGTTCTGCACAGTCGTACACCAGCTTGAAGCCGCCATGATCGATCAGCACCTGGCCTGCGGACAAGACGTAGGCAGAGTCGCCCAGGCCACTGTTGGCGGTGTTGTTGTCGCCGACAGGGTCGCCGCCGCCACCGCAGCCGGCCATTGACCAGGCGGCCAGCCATGCCCACGCCACCGCACGGCGGCGCCGGGGGTGGCAGGCGCGCTGCGCTTGCCCAGCGATTCGGGTGCCGTCCGGCGCCCCGGCAGCCGCGGCCCATCTGCGCAGAAAATTCGCCATCATCATGATCGTTCTCCGCTTGCGGCAGCAGGCGAGTCCGGAGGGGCCCGCCCCGAGAGCGTGAAGTTTCGCAAAACAGCCGACGGTGCATTTGGCGCTGCTACTTGGCGCGACGGGCCGGCCCCGCGCAACGAAGGGCCCCGGCTGATCCAGCGCGTTTTATACCGTTACCTGAATCAAGGCCCGAACGGCCCGAGCGGCAGCGGCGCGCGGTTGCTACAGCGGCTTGATCTGCACCTTGCGCCACTTGATCGGGCCGCCCGTCACGCCCTTGACGCCCGCGCCGTATTGCAGCGCAAACGGGCCGCTGGCGAACTTGCTGTTGTTCATCGTGACGGTGACTGTGCCGTTGAACTTGACCGTCACCACCGGTCCCCGGGCCTCGATCTCGAAGGTGTTCCAGCGGCCGCCGGCCTTGTAGATGATCGGCACCGGCACGGCGGCAAAGTTGACGATGGCCGCAGTGGCGTAGGTCGGGTCTGGCCGGATGTCCCAGATGTTGACTTCGTAGGCGTTGTCGGCGGTGATGTTGGCCGGATCGGAGGCGCGCAGAAAGATGCCGCTGTTGGTGTCGGTCTCGGCCCAGAACTCGGCGTACAGCGCAAAGTCCTTGTAGCTGTTCTTGGACACCAGGAACCCGCCCTTGCCCTTGTCGGCCACGATCAGCCCGCCCTCGGCACGCCAGTTGGCGTCGCCGGTGCGGTTCCAGTTGTCCAGGCCTTTATCGCCGTCGATCAGCGTGACCCAGCCTGGACCCAAGGGCGCGTTGGCGCAGCCGGTCAAGGCCCCAAAAGTGGCCAGTGCGGCCAGCAGTGCTGTGTGAAGGGCGGTGCGGCGTTTCATGGGTGTCTCCTCGGGTTGGGCTGGGCGGACAGGTGCTGCTGGCCCGGAGCCAGCAGTGTGTTCGACACCCCACACCCTGCAGGATCGATCGGCTGATCGCTTTCCCGCAGAGGGACAACCCTGACGCCGGCGGGGCCGGCTCGCCATCAGGCGGACCGCTGCAGCCGCTCAACCGCCGCTTCGGCCTGCGTCAGCGCATGCAGGATCGACTGCTTTAGACCGTCCAGGTCCACGCCGACGGTGCTTTTTTTGCCCTCCAGGTAGCGGGCATAGACACCGTGCACGATGGCGGCCGATTTCCAGCGGTTGAAGCCGATGTAGAAGTCGAGCCTGGACAGGTCGCGGCCGGTGCGCTGGGCATACCGATCAGCCAGCGCGCGGCGCGGCGGGAAACCCGTCAATGTTGTGGGGCGATCACCGCGTGCCGACGGCGGGTCGCTCGCCTCGGCCCACTGGTTCAGCGCATAGGCCAGGTCGGCCAACGGGTCGCCCAGGGTCGAGATCTCCCAGTCCACCACGGCGGCGATGTGGCCGTCAGCACCGATCAGCGTGTTGTGCAGGCCGTAGTCGCCGTGCACGATGCGGGCCGGACCTTGCTCGGGCGTGTGCGCCAAAAAGTACTGCTGCAGGGCATGGGCGCGTGGGTCGTCGAGCTGTGCGCCGGCGATCGACGCGTTCCACGACCGGTACCAGGTCTTGAGCTGGCGGCCGATGTAGTCGTCTTTCTTGCCCAGGTCGCCCAGCCCAACGGCGTCCGGGTCCACCCCGTGCAGATCGGCCAGCACGTCGATGAACGAATTGGCCAGCGTCTGGCGCAGCGGCTCGGGCACCCAGCGGCGGGCGTCGTCGGCGGTGTAGAGCGGATGGCCGTCAACATGGCCCATCAGGTAGAACGGCGCACCGGTCACCGACGGGTCGGCGCAAAAGCCCAGCGCCCGCGGTACCGGCACCTTTGTGGCGCCCAGTGCGCTGATCAATGCCCATTCGCGCGCCATGTCGTGCGCCTTGGGCAGCAGCTCGCCCATCGGTGGGCGGCGGATCACGGCAAGCCGGCCTTCGGCGTCCTCAACCTGGTAGGTCAGGTTGGAGTGGCCGCCTTCCAGCCGTGTCCATGTCAGGGGGGTGCGCAGCGCGGGCACCTGCTGGTCGATCCAGGCCTCCACAGTGGCGGTGTGGTAGCCCACCGGTTGGGCCGCAGCGGGGGAGTGGCTCACCTCAGGCACCCTTGAACACCGGCTTGCGGCGTGCCAGAAAGGCCTGCCCGCCCTCGGCCGCATCGGCGCTGTCGGCTGCCAGGCCCTGGTGAATGGCTTCAGTGGCCATCGCGTCCTCGTAGCTTTGCGACAACGCCAGTGCCAGGCCACGCCGCATCAGGCCCAGCGCCAGTGTCGGGCCGTTGGCCAGGCGATCGGCCAGGGCCAGCGACTGGGCCATCAGCTCGGCGTCATCCACCGCGCGGTAGATCAGGCCCCATTGTTCGGCACGCTCAGCCGGGATGCGGTCGCCCAGCATGATCATTTCGGTGGCACGGGCCTTGCCGATCTGGCGCGCCAGCATCCAGGTGGCGCCGCCATCGGGCACCAGGCCGATGTTGACAAAGGCCTCCAGGAAGTAGGCCGAGCGCGCCGCCAGCGTGAAGTCGGCCGCCAGCGCCAGCGAGCAGCCGATGCCCGCCGCCACGCCGTTGACCGCCGCCAGCACCGGGATCGCCAATTGCGACAGCGCCAACATCACCGGGCTGTAGACCTCAGCCAGCACCTTGCGCGTGTTGTCGCCCCGCGAGCCAGTGGCCGCACCCATGTTCTGCACGTCGGCGCCGCTGCAAAAGGCGCGGCCTTCACCGGTGATCAGCAGCGCCCTGGCGCCCAGCGCGGGCAGGGCGCGCAGGGCGTCGTGGATCTCGGCGAACATTTGCGGCGGTGCAGCATTCAGGCGCTGGGGCCGGTTCAGCGTCAACACGGCCACGCTGCCGCGCAGGTCCAGGCGGATGGTCTCGAAGTGGGGCAGGCTGTTTTCGGGCATGGGGTTTCCTCGTTCTGGGCGGCTGTTTTGGCGGCCGTTCACATAGCGGTGGCGGTGGCGGTGTCGGTGGCGATGTCGGTGGCGGTCTTCGCGGCAGCAGGGTGTTGCACAGCGCAACAGCCAGCGTAGCGGCCGCCGCAGGTGCCCACTGTCACCCGCCGGACTGTGCCGCGCAACAGCGGCGCCCCACAATCCGCTGATTGCTCACCGCACCCTGGAGATTGGCCATGACCGACGCCCTGATCATCGACGCCTGCCGCACCCCGCGTGGCATTGGCAAAGTGGGCAAAGGCGCCCTGGCCGACATGCACCCCCAGCACCTGGGCGCCACCGTGCTCAAGGCGCTGGCCGATCGCAACCACCTGAACACCGCCGAAATCGACGACATCATCTGGGGCACCAGCACCCAGCGCGGCACCCAGGCCGGTGACCTTGGCCGCATGTCGGCGCTGGACGCAGGCTACGACGTGCGCTCCAGCGGCATGACGCTCGACCGCTTTTGCGGCTCGGGCATCACCACCGTCAACCTGGCGGCGGCCTCGATCATGTCGGGCATGGAAGACCTGATGGTGGCCGGCGGCTGCGAAATGATGTCGATGACCGCCACGCTGCGGGACGGCGTCGGCCTGTTGGACAGCGGCAATTTGCGCCTGCGCGAGCGCCACCCGCAGCCGCACCAGGGCATTTGCGCCGACGCCATCGCCACGCTGGAGGGCATCAGCCGCAGCGACCTGGACGCGCTGGCGCTGCTCAGCCAGCAGCGCGCTGCGGCGGCCATCGCCGGCGGCCACTTCAGCAAGAGCCTGGTGCCGGTCTACCGGGTCGACGGCACGCTGGCGCTGGACCAGGAGGAGTTTCCGCGCCCGCAGACCACGGCAGAGGGCCTGGCCAGTCTGAAGCCGGCCTTCAGCGCGTTGGCCGACCAGGCGCTGGACGAGCGCGGCACCACCTTCCGCAAGCTGATCGCGGCCAAGTACCCCGATCTGGACATCAACTTTGTGCACCACGCCGGCAACTCGTCGGGCGTGGTTGATGGCTCGGGCGCGCTGCTGCTGGCCTCACCCAGCTACGCCAAGAAGCACGGCATGAAGGCACGCGCCCGGGTCGTGGCCTATGCCAACGACGGCGATTCGCCGACGTTGATGCTCAATGCGCCGGTGCCTGCGGCCCGCAAGGTGTTGGCCAAGGCCGGCCTGACGGTGGACGACATCGACCTGTGGGAGATCAACGAGGCTTTTGCCGTGGTCGCCGAGAAGTTCATCCGCGACTTGAGGCTCAACCGCGACAAGGTCAACGTCAACGGCGGCGCGATGGCGCTGGGCCACCCGATCGGCGCCACCGGGTCGATCCTGATCGGTACGATGCTCGATGAGCTGGAGCGGCGGGATCTCAAGCGCGGCCTGGTGACGATGTGTGCGGCCGGTGGCATGGCGCCGGCGATCATCATTGAACGTCTTTGACCCAACCCGACCCGCGAGGACACGACCATGGACCTGAGCTATTCGCCTGAAGAACTGGCCTTCCGCAACGAGGTGCGCGGCTGGTTGGCCGAGAACCTGCCCGCCGACATCCGCGCCAAGGTGGTGGGTTACCACGGCCTGTCCAAGGATGATTTCATCCGCTGGCACAAGATTCTGGCGGCCAAGGGCTGGGCTGTGCCGCATTGGCCGGTGGAGTGGGGCGGCACCGGCTGGGACATCACCCAGCGCTACATCTACGACGAAGAGTTTGGCCTGGCCGGCGCGCCCGGCCTGCCGCCGTTTGGGCCGGCGATGTGCG
>JANMXG010000324.1:0-22496 GCA_031394235.1 Betaproteobacteria bacterium | reverse complement strand
CGTGGCAGCAGCCCGAGCACCAGCGACGTGCCGGCCAGGATCACCGCGCCGCCGACCAGCATCGGCACGGTCACTTGTTCGTCCAGCAGCGTGGCACCCCAAAGGATGGCAAACACCGGCACCAGGAATGTGACGGACGATGCCTGGGTTGGGCCGACACGGGTGATCAGCCTGAAATACAGGATGTAAGCCACACCCGACGCCAGCACGGCCAGCGCGGCGGCCATCAGCCAGTCGGTGGCCACCGGCATTGCTGCCGGCCAGGTGAGCGCAGCGGGCAGCGCGAGTGTGGCGGTTGCGGCCATCTGGCTGCCGGCGGCCATCACCATGGCCGGCAGACCAGGCAGGTAGCGCTTGGTATAGCTGGCGGCATGGCCATACATCAGCGCGCCGGCCATGCAGGCGGCGATGGCCAGCGCGCTCTGGCTGTCGAACTGCAAACCTTGCAGGTTGCCTGAGACCAGCGACTTGTAGCCCGCCAACCCGGCCACACCGGCAAATCCCAGCGCCAGCCCCAGGCTGCGCCAGCGGGTCAGTGGATCACCCAACCAGGCCCAGGCAATCAGTGCGGTGAACAGCGGCGTGGCGGCATTGAAGATCGCCGTCAACCCGGCCGGCAAGGTGGTAACGGCGTAACCAAACAGCAGAAAAGGCAGGGCTGAATTGGTCAGGCCCAGGATGATCATGGCGCGCCAGTGGCGGCGCAGCACCGGCCATTCACCGCGCAGCAGCAGGATCGGCAGCAAGAACAGCGAGGCACCCGCCACCCGCACAAAGGCCAGCGCCACCGGGCCGAAGCTCGGCACCAGCAGGCGCATGAACAGGAACGAACCGCCCCAGATGGCCGCCAGCAGGATCAGGTCCAGCAGGTCACGGGGCTTCATCCGGCGGCGATGCCTTCAGCCTGCAGCAGCGCCTGTTTGCGGTGCAAGCCGCCGGCATAGCCGGTCAGCGCGCCGCCTTTGCCCAACACCCGGTGGCAGGGAACCAGGATAGAGACCGGGTTGCGGCCGATGGCCGCGCCCGCAGCCCGCACCGCAGCAGGCGAGCCCACGCCGGCCGCGATCTGGCCATAGGTGGCGGTGGCACCGCGCGGCAAGGCTTGCAGCGCGCGCCACACCGCCAACTGGAACGGTGTGCCGTGCAGGTCCAGCGCCACCCGGCGCAGCGGCTCGACATCGCCGTCGAAATAGGCCTTCACCGCAACGGCGGCCGCCGCCAGCACCGGGTGGCGCGCATCGGCAGGAACGGCCAGTGGGCCGGGGTGGTGGGCCTGGTCGTCGAACCACAGCCCGGCCAGGCCGCGATCGGTGGCAGCGGCTGTGAGCGGACCCAAAGGGGTAGGGATGCGGGACTGGGCCACCAGATGCGGATGAGGTTGGGTCATGGGGCGTCCTGAAGAGGGTTGGGGGAGATGTCGGTGGCGTTGTGCGGGTTGGCCGGCGGCAATGGCCGGGGGCGCCTCGCCGCCCGGGCCGGCGCTGGGGCCGACGGGACTGCGGTGGGCGTTTCTTCCTGGGTCTGCCACAGCTTCATCACCGCGTAGGCGCGCCAGGGCCGCCAGCGCTCGGCATGGGCCGCTGCCAGCGCTGCGTCACGCTGGCCGCCGGTGTGCTCGCGCAACGCGTTGAGCACGGCGATGTCGGTGGCGGGCCAGGCATCAGGCCACGCCAGGGCGCGCATCGCGATCAACTGGGCGCTCCAGTCGCCAATGCCGGGCAGTGCGCGCAGCGCGTCCAGCGTGGCCTGCAGCGGCGCTGCGCGGTGCAGCGCGATGCGGCCGGCGACCACCTCGGCCGCCAGGGCACGCAGCGCGCCCACCCGCTGGCGCACGATGCCCAACGTGCCGATGGCCTCGGGTGTGGCCGCTGCGATCACCTCGGCAGACGGGAACAATCGGTCCAGGCCGGCCCAAGGCGTGGCCACCGGCTCGCCAAAGCGCTGCACCAGCCGCAGCGTGAGCGTGCGGGCCGCCGCGACCGTCACTTGCTGACCCAGGATCACCCGGGTCGCGATCTCAAAACCGTCCAGCCCGCCCAGCAGGCGCACGCCGGGTGCACCGTTGCCCGCACCGATGTCGGCCAGCACCGGCTCGATCTGCGCCGGGTCGGCGTCCAAATCCAGCGCCTGGCGCACCCGGGCCAGCAGGCCGCCCAGCGCCGGCAGCAGCGAGGTGGACACGGTCATCGCCACCTCGCAGCGTTCAGGCACAAAGCGCAGACAGATCCACCCCGCCAACGGCTGGCCGCGCCAGCGCAGCGCCAGTGTGCGCCGCAGCGTCAGGCCTTCGACACCTTCCACCCCGGGCACGGCCCGCTTGGCAAAAAAGGCCAGCACGCCGTCCAGGTCGTAGGGCGGGCGCCAGGCCAGGCGCAGCACTTGCTCACGCACAGGCACGTCGGGCTGGCCCTTGCGCAGTGCGCTGGGGCTCATGCGGTAGTTGTCGGCAAAGGCGGCATTGAAACGCCGCAGGCTGGCGTAACCGGCGGCCAGCGCCACCTCGGTGACCGGCAGCCGGGTATCGGTCAGCAGTTGCTTGGCCAGCAGCAACCGCTGGGTGCTGAGGTAGGCCAGCGGCGACACGCCGTGCACCTGGTTGAAGATGCGCCGCAGGTGCCGGTCGGTCACGCCCAGCCGGGCGGCCAAGGTGGGCAGCGTCGGGTCCAGCCCCTCGTGTGCGGCCTGGCCCAGCAGCAGCGCGGCGCGACCGGCCAAGGCCTGGGAAGAATCCATCAGCGACAGCCCCGGCGCCTGCTCGGGCCGGCAGCGCAGGCAGGGTCGGAAGCCGTGTTGCTCGGCGCTGGCGGCGTTGCCAAAGAAGCGGCAGTTTTCTTGCTTGGGCAGCCGCACCCGGCAGACCGGCCGGCAGTAGATGCGGGTGGAGGTGACGCCGACAAACAGCCGGCCATCGAAGCGCGCGTCCCGCGTTTGCAGCACACGGTAGGCGGCGTCGGTATCGAGCGGTGGCAGGCGGGCATCCATGGCAGGCATCATAGGCAGGCGCGGCAGCGGCACTCGCCGTTTTCGGACCTGTGCATCGCGTCGGTTTGTGGCGGTGCGCTGCGCCGCGGGTCAAGTTGGCGGCAGGCCGGCTGTCGGACGGCGTGTGCTGCCGTTCGGGCACGCAAGCCCGCCTTCGTAGAATGAGTGATAAATCTCTTTACCTCCCAGGACAACTGCCCCATGCAAGTGCAAGCCTCGGCCTTCAAGGCCTATGACATCCGCGGCGTCGTCGGCGCCGGGTTCGACGAGACCTTTGCCGAGCACCTGGGCCGGGCCTTTGGCAGTGAGGCGGTTGCCGTTGGCGAGCGGGCGGTGGTGGTGGGCCGGGATGGCCGGCTGTCGGGCCCCAAGCTGGTGGCAGCGTTGATACGCGGGCTGGCGTCGACCGGCCTGGATGTTGTCGACATTGGTGCGGTGACGACACCGATGCTGTACTACGTGGCAGCCACCCGCAGCAAGTACGGTTGCAGCTCGGGCATCCAGGTCACCGGCAGCCACAACCCCAAGGATTACAACGGCTTCAAGATGGTGCTGGCCGGCCGCGCGATCTACGGCGACGACATCCAGAAACTGCGCCAGCGCATGGAGACCGAGTCCTACACGGCCAAGCGCGGCCGCAAGGCCAAGATGGACATCGGTGCCGAGTACAGCGCCCGCATCGTCGGCGACGCCAAGCTGGCCCGGCCGATGAAGATCGTCGTCGACTGTGGCAACGGCATCCCCGGCGCCAGCGCACCCGGCATCCTGCGGGCCCTGGGTTGCGAGGTGATCGTCCTCTACAGCACCGTGGACGGTGACTTTCCGAACCACCACCCGGACCCGAGCAAGCCCGAGAACCTGGCCGATCTGATCAAGGTGGTGCATGCCACCGGCGCCGAACTGGGCCTGGCGTTTGACGGTGACGGCGACCGGCTGGGTGTGGTTACCCAGGACGGCCATGTCATCTTCCCCGATCGCCAGCTGATGCTGTTGGCGCGCGACGTGTTGTCGCGCAACAGGGGCGCCACCATCATTTTCGACGTCAAGTGCTCGCAGCAATTGGCCCCGGTGATCAAGAAGGCCGGCGGCAAGCCCATGATGTACAAGACTGGCCATTCGCTGATCAAGGCCAAGATGAAAGAGGTGGGCGCGCCGCTGTCAGGCGAGATGAGCGGCCATATCTTTTTTGGCGAGCGCTGGTATGGCTTTGATGACGCCACCTACACCGCCGCCAGAATGTTGGAGATTCTGTCGCGCAGCAAGAACCCGAGCGCCGTGCTCGACGCCTTGCCGACCTCGTTCTCCACGCCCGAGCTCAACGTCGCCTGTGCCGAGGGCGAGCCGCCCCAAGTGGTGGCTGCACTCCAGGCGGGCGCCAGCTTCCCAGGGGCGGTGATCAGCACCATCGACGGCCTGCGGGCCGACTACCCGGACGGTTTTGGCCTGGTGCGGGCGTCCAACACCACGCCGGTGCTGGTGCTGCGCTTCGAAGGCCACACGCCTGAGGCACTGGCCCGCATCGAGCACGATTTCATGGCTGCGCTTCGGGTGGTCAAGCCCGACGCGCAGGTGGCGCAAGCCGCCCATTGAGGCGCTGGCCCTGACCCCTCGCACACGCTCGACGCCGCGCCGGCGGCCATGAAGCGGCCATGAATCGGTTGTTGCAGGCGCTGGTGCTGGCGCTGTACGGCCTGGTGCTGCGCATGGCCACACCGGTCTACCTGCTTCGGCTGTGGCGGCGGGGCGCGACCGAGCCGGGTTACCGGTTCCGCCTGCTCGAACGCCTGGGTTTCTACCCGGGTCGCCCGCCGATCCCGGGCGCCTTGTGGCTGCACGCGGTTTCGTTGGGCGAAACCCGGGCGGCCGTGCCCTTGATCGAGGCCCTGCGCGCCGCCCGGCCCGAGTTGCGGCTGTTGCTGACCCACGGCACGGCCACCGGCCGCGCTGCGGGCCGCAAGCTGCTGCTCGATGTCGATGGGCAAGTCTGGTTGCCGTATGACACGCCGGGTGCAACACGCCGCTTTTTGCGCCACTTCCAACCCAGCGTGGGCGTGTTGATGGAGACCGAACTTTGGCCCAGCCTGATGCGCGAGGCCGAGCGTGCCGGCGTGCCGATGGTGATGGCCAACGCCCGCCTGAGTGAGCGCAGCGCGGCCAAGGGCGCCAGCCTGGCCGCGCTGATGCACCCGGCCGCCGCCCGCCTGACCCTGGTGCTGGCCCAGACCGTCGACGACGCCCGCCGTCTGCGCGAGGCAGGAGCGCCGCGGGTGATGGTCAGCGGCAACCTCAAGTTCGACATGACGCCGCCGGCGCGGCTGACGGCGCTGGGCCTGCAATGGCGCCAGGCCGTGAACCGCCCGGTGGTGCTGGCGGCCAGCACCCGCGAGGGCGAGGAGGGCGCGTTGTTGTCCGCCTGGGCGGCACTGCCGGTGCCACGCCCGCTGCTGCTGCTGGTGCCCCGCCATCCGCAAAGATTCGAGGCGGTGGCCGCCCTGGTGCGCATGCAGGCGCTGTCGCTGCTGTGTCGTAGCGAATGGGACGACTTGCCGCCGCCGGATGCCGCTGCCGCAGATGTCTGGCTGGGCGACTCGATGGGCGAAATGCCGGTCTACTACGCCTGTGCCGACGCGGCCTTGCTGGGCGGCAGCTTTGCACCGCTGGGCGGCCAGAACCTGATCGAAGCGGCCGCCTGTGGTTGCCCGGTGGTGATGGGGCCGCACACCTTCAATTTTGCCCAGGCCTCCAAGCAAGCGCTGCTGGCCCGGGCGGCATTGCGGGCGGACAATATTGTGGTTGGCGTGGCTGCTGCGGCCGACCTGGCCCGTGCGCCAGACCGCAACGACTGGGTTCAACGCGCTCTGGACTTTGCCGCCGCCCACCGTGGCGCTGCCACCGTCATGGCCCAAAAAGTGCTGCTGCTCAGCCGGCCCAGCGGTGAGTTTTGATGCGGGGGCTCAGGGGCGGGCGTTGAGCAGGTCGGGCGTCAGGCATTGCAGCTTGAACAGCCCCCCTGCATCTGCACCGACGGGCACTTGACCGAACCGTACGAACAGAACACGCAACAATCGCCCGCCTTCGGGCGCAGCAGCGTATTGCACCCGTCGCACGCGTAAAAGAACTGGCAGGCGTGGGTGGGCATGATTTCGCTTTTGACGTGGGCGCATTGCGGGCAAGTCAGCACCGACTCCAGCACCGGATCAGATGTCGTCACTTGCGAACCGCCGAGGGAAAGCCGGCCTCGGTCGTCGCCTTGACCAGCGCCACGGTGCTGGCCCTGTCGGCGTCGAAGGTCACGGTGGCCGTGCTCTTTTCGAAGGCCACGCGCGCTTGACTGACGCCGGACACCTTTTCCAGTGACTTCTTGACCGTGACGGGGCACAGGCCACAAGTCATGTTCTTCACATCGGGAACGCTAGTTTGGGGCGTCGCAGCCAACGCGGACAGCGGCATCAGCGCAACACGCAGGGCGGAGAACGGGTAACGCATACGCAGTCCCTTCAAAGAAAAAGCCGCGCCAGCGAGGGCACCGACAGCAGCAGTACAAGTGCCAGCGCGACGGCCCAGAAGTTCAATCTCTGGCGCTTGACGACGACCGGATCGGCACCCACCACACCCGGCGCTCACGGACGGCAGCGGCTCGCCGCAGTTGCTTCGGATCGGACCGCTGGCCGACCACACCCAGCCCCAGCCCCAACCCGACAACATGACCCCGTGCGGCCACCAACCGCGCGGGTTCAGGTGCGCAGCAGGTCAAGCCGCGCCACATGCTGGCTGCCGGGCAGCGCAGCTTGCGCCACCTGTGCCGGGTTCAGGCCCAGGTGGTCGATCAGCACGGTTTTGAACACGGCGCGCAAGTCAGTGGTGATGCGCAGGTCGCGGCCTTCAAAGCGCTGCTGGAGCGCCAGGCCGGGCCAGTCAGCCAGAACGCGCCCGCCGCGCACCGCACCGCCCAGCACCAGCGCCGCGCCGCCGCTGCCGTGGTCGGT
Organism: Betaproteobacteria bacterium; assembly: GCA_031394235.1. Lineage (GTDB taxonomy): Bacteria > Pseudomonadota > Gammaproteobacteria > Burkholderiales > Burkholderiaceae_C > Pseudaquabacterium. The sequence continues at coordinate 15,528 of JANMXG010000324.1, read as the reverse complement.
GCCCTGGGTGCCATTGATCGCGACGGTGCGGCCGAACTCGGTCACCACCAGCACGACGGTGCGCCGCCAGGCGTCCCCGGCGTCGGGGACAGTCAACCCCTCGCGCAGCGCGGCCAGGCTGGCGTCGAGCAGGCGCAGGTTGTTGACCAGCGGCCCCGGATCGGCCACCTGGTTGGCATGGCTGTCCCAGCCGCCCAGATCGAGCACGGCGGCTTGAGGTCCGTCGGGACGGATCAGGAATGCCGCTGCCTGCCGGGCCAGGGTGAGCGCGGCTTGGCGGGGTGCGGCCAGGGGCGCCGCACCACCGATGCTGCTGGGTCGACCGTCCGGCTGTCCGTTCTTTTGACTGTTCGCCTGACCGTTCGCAGGACCGGCCGCCATGCTGCCCGCCAAACCCCCCGCCGACATCGGCGCCGGCATGGCACCCCTGTCGCGCAACTCGCGCGCCCTTGCCAGGGCGCCGGCCAGAGGGACATCGTCGATGTAGAGCCGTTCCAGCCGGGCCACGAGATCGGTACCCGGATCGGGCCGGGAGGACGGCACCCAGGTGTCGACCTCGGCGTGGCCGCGCAGCACCAATGGCACCGCGGGCTGGAACGCCATGGCCTTGCGCCCGCTACCGGCCAGTGCACGGCCCAGCCAGCCGGTGTCCAGCGCAAACGGCTTGTCGCCACCGGACTCCAGCACCTGCTGGGCATCGAAGTGCGAGCGCTCGCGGTAGGGCAGGCCGGTGGCATGCAGCACGGCCAGTTCACCCTGCCCGTACATCGCGTGCAGGCCAGGCAGTGCCGGATGCAGCGCAAACAGGCCGTCCAGCGGCAGCGCGGGGCTGGCAAACTGACCCAGCGCGCCACGGGCACTGGCAAAGGCCGGGTCGCCCAGGGCCGGTACGGCGGACAGGCCGTCCATGCCGCCGCGCAAGATCATCAGCACCAGGCGCGGCCCGCCCGGCGTGGCCGCCCCCGCCAGGCTTAGACCGGCCCAGGGCGCCAGCAAGCCCAGGCCGCCGGCAGCAGTGGCGCGCAGCCAGGCGCGGCGGTCGATGCGGGGGAGGGTGTGTTGGTGCATGGTTGATTCCGATGGGGTGCGGAGCCGCTTGGGGCGGTTGACGGGGCGGTAAACGGGGCGGGTCACGGCGCGGGTCGCTGGGCGGAAATAGGGCAGGAATCGGGCGGGCAGCAAGCGTGTCGACACGCCCAAACCGCCTCAGCGCCGCTGAAACTCGGGCGCCATCAGCAGCAGCGTCAGCGCCTGTGGACCGTCAGCGGCGCGTTCAAGCTGCTGGCGCGTGGCGTTGCCGAGCAGCACGCCCAGGCTGGCCTGGGCCAGCGCCCGTGCATCCACCTGGGTGCCCTGGCGGTTGGCGGCCTGAGTCGCCCATTCGATGCGCTGCCAGACCGCCTCCGGTCCCAGCCAGTCGGAAGCCTGGTCGGACCAGCCGGCAGGCGATGTCGCGTAGTGCGGCCGTTGCCCCAACGCTGACAAACCGGCGTCTGGCGCGCGCCGCGCCAGTTGCTCGCCCTGGCGCAGCAGGCGGGCGCTGCTGAGCACAAACTCCTCGGGCGTCTTGAGCTTGGCGGGGGCGCTGGCCCAGGCCTCCGGTGCGTCGATCAGGGTCTGGTAGAGCGCGGTCAGATCGCCGTCGGTATCGCCCAGGCGCAGGGCCATGCGCGCCACCAATGCCGGCGGCGGCTGGTCGGCCACCAGGTGGCGCGCCAGTTTGGTGGCGATGTGCCGGTGCGTGGCCGGGTGCCGGGCCAGATCGGCCAGCACTGCCGGCAGGGCCAGCGGGCCGGCGTCGTATCGGCGGCCGAGCACGACCTTGGGCCCGGGCTGGTGCCAGGCAGGGTCGAAGTCGGCCGCCGCGCCACGGGCAGTCTCGTCACTGGCGCCGGGCCTGGGCCCGCGCCAGCCTGTCAGCACGGCCGCCAGTGCGGCGACATCGGCCTGGTTGTAGCCGCCCCAGGGCCCATAGGCACCACCTCCGCCCGCCACGCCGAGGGTGTGCAGTTCCAACACCTCGCGCGCCAGGTTTTCGTTCAGGCCGGTCAGGCGCGGTGCGGCGTTGTCGGGCCCGGCGTCGGCGCCGACGGCGGCGGTCATTGCGCTTCGCCGGCCCAGGCGCTGCACCAGCGCAGATTGAGGACCGGCCGACAGGTGGTTGTCCAGGTAGCGCAGCATGGCCGGGTGGGTCACGGCGGCGGTCAGCAGATCGACCAGGCGGCCGGCGATGTGGGGCCGGATCGCTTCGCGCTCGTAGGCGCCCACCAGGCCCTGGGTACTGGCCTTGCCGAGCGATACGGTGAAGTGGTTGCACCAGAACAGCGCCAGCCGCTCGGCAAACGGCCGCGTGCTGGTGGCCGCGGTGACGAGGCGGGCCCGCATGTCGGCCTGCACCTGGGCACGCAGGGCGTCCTTGGCGTCGCGGGCGTCGGCGGGCCGTGCCGCCACCTGGCGGGCCAGTGCCTCAGACAGGCTTGGCAACAGGGCACCGCGGTCGGCGCCGCGTTGGGGATCAGCCGGCCCGATCTGCGCCCGCAGCCAGGCCCGGGCGTCGGCGCCCACCACCGTCAGGTCCGGCTCGCCCAGGCCAAACCGGTGGGCGGCGATGGCGCTGGCCGCCGCGGGGTCAGGGGGGATCGACGGGCTCATCACAGGGGTTCTCCGCAGGGCTGGCTGTTCAACGCCGCAGTGTGGCGGAGGTTGCCGCAGTGGCCCGCAAAGATTTGCAAAGGTCGGGGGATTGGGACCCGACATGCCCGCCTGTCCAGCGACAACGCCCAGCAAAAAGGCGCCCGCAGGCGCCTTGAGACCGGTCAGCCGCCGCCGGGGTCAGCGCGCTAGCAGGGCATCCACCGCCATGACATCCTGCGGTTGAAGCTGACCCGAGGCCTGGCGCAGCCGCACGCCATTGAAGATCACATCGTATCGGGCCTTGGCCAGGTCGCGCTGCGCCTGATAGAGCTGGCTCTGGGCGTTGAGCACATCCAGGTTGACCCGCACGCCGACCTTGTATCCCAGCTGGGTGGCCTCCAGCGCGAGCTTGCTGGACGATTCGGCCGCCTCCAGCGCCAGCACCTGGCCGCGCAGCGATTGCACCGTGAAATACGCGCTGCGCGTGGCCTGGGCGGTGTTGCGGCGCGCCGCATCCAGATCGCTCTGGGCCTTGTCCTCCAGCGACAGGGTTTCCTTGATGCGGTTCTGCACCGAATAGCCCGAAAACAGCGGCACGTTGACCTGCAGTGCCACGCTGCCCTGCGGACCGTGACCGGTACTTGGGCCAAAGCTGCTGGTCCTGCCGCCGATATTGGTGTCGCCCGATAGGCGGGTGTTGGATTCGGCAAACGATGCACTCAGGCCCACCGTGGGCAGGTGGCCGGTGCGGGCCTTCTCGGTTTCCAGACGGGCTACCTCGCGCGCCAGCCGCAACTGGGTCAGGACCGGGCTGGCGCTGTCGGCCTGGGTCACCCAGTCCTCTATCGCGGCCGGCGCGACGGGCGGAATCACGACCGGCAGCGCCAACGGTTTGGGCATGACACCTGGACTGCCCACCACGCTGGCCAGCGCCAGGCGCTTGACGTTGAGGTCGTTCTCGGCGACGAGCTCCTGCGCGGTGCCCAGGTCGAACCGGGCTTGCGCTTCGCGGGTGTCGGTGATGGTGGCGGTGCCCACCTCAAAGTTGCGCTTGGCCGAGGCCAGGGTCTCGGAGATGGCCTTCTTGCTGGCCCGCACGGTGTCCAGCGTGTCACTGGCCGCCAGCACGTCGAAATAGGCCTGGACCAGGCGCACGATCAAGTCCTGCTCGGCGGCCAACACCTGCGAGTTGGCCACCTCGATGGCGCGCTCAGCCTGGTCGATGGTCTTGTCGTTGCCGCGGTTGAACAACGACTGCTGCGCCGTCACGCCCAGCGATTGCGAGCTGCTGCGTGTGCTGGTGGTGCTGGTGTACGGGGTGTCCGTCCGGCCTTCGGACATGGTGCCGGTGGCGTTGACCAGCGGGCGCCTCAAGGCCCGGCTCTGCTCGGCCTTGAAGACCACCGATTCCGCCTGCGACCGGGCCGACCGGTAGGGCGCGTCATAGGCCCGCGCAGCGTCGTACAGCTCCAGCAGACTCTGGGCCTGGACGGGCGCCTGGGCCGCCAGGGTCAGGCCCAGCACCAGTGCCAGTGCCAGCGGGCTGGAACGGCGGCGCCGCAGCGGTGTCCGGAGCGGATGGGGCGGGTTCAGACTGGGCATGAACAAAGTCCTTGGCGTGGTGGCTGATCGGAAGTCGGGTGTGGCGAAAATCTGGCAGGCGATTGTGAAACAGGCTGGGCCGCCGTTCAGTAGCGCGGCACCGAGCCGTCCACCTCGCGCGACCAGGCATCGATGCCACCGGCAACGTTGTACGCGGCCTCGAAGCCCTGGCGCTGCAGGAATGTGACGCACTGCTGGCTGCGGGCGCCGTGGTGACACAAAACGAGGATGGGCTGCAGCCGGTCCAGCTCATGCAGGCGGGCCGGCAACGTGCCCATCGGGATGTGCAGGCTGCGGGCCCCCGGGAGGTCGAATCGGGCGGTCTGCAGCTCCCAGGCCTCGCGCACGTCCAGCAGCACGGGGGTGACCGGGTCAACAATCGGCGCGCCAGCAGGCATGTCGTGCCACTGCGCTCGCAGCCGGTCGTGTACAAAGGCCGTGAGTGACTGCACCGGCATCTGCACCGGCCAGGGCGCAGCTGGAGGCGGCGGTGGAGCTGTCATGTGGCGTCAGGCATCGCGGGCAGCACCTGGGGGCAACCGTCGGTCAAAAGACGAAACTGCTGGGCTCATGGATGCCGGTCAGGCGCGGCGCGACGGTGTCGAACAGCTGGTCGGACTGCAGCGCGGTGGCCGACAGCCGGGTGATCCGCATGGCATGCATCACCGGCTCAAAGCCGACGATGGCCAGCAGCCGGCCGCCGATCTTGAGCTGGTCCAGCAGCACCTGCGGCACCTCGGGCACCGAGCCCGACAACATGATCACGTCGAACGGCGCCTCGCCGACCAGGCCGCGTGCGCCGTCCATCTCGCGCACGCTGGCGTTGAGCACACCGGCATGGCGCAGGTTGGCTGCGGCCATCGCCGCCAGCGCTGGCACCTGCTCCAGCGAAATGACAGACTGGGCCCGGTGCGCCAGCAGCGCGGCCATGAAACCCGAGCCCGCGCCGACCTCCAGCACCCGCTCGTGTCGCTGCACATGGGCCTCTTGCAGCAGCCGGGCTTCGACACGCGGCGCCAGCATGCAGAGGCCGTCCTGGCCACCCTGGCCACCCTGGCCATCCTGCACGCCACCGGCCAAGGGCACTTCACAATCGACAAAGGCCAGCGCCTTGTAGGCTGCTGGCACAAAGTCCTCGCGCCGCACCATCGCCAGCAGGGACAGCACGCTCAGGTCCAGCACATCCCAGGGGCGGATCTGCTGCTCGATCATGTTGAAACGGGCCTGTTCGATGTTCATGGCGCGGGTCCTGGGCTGTCTGGGGGTGAAGGGTTCAGCGGATCTTGGGGTAATTGCGGATTCTATTTCGGCAGGTCCGCGTGGCTCTGACCCGCCGCCTGCAGCGCGGCGGGCGCCGGCCGGATGCCAAACACCCGGCGTTTGAACCACAGCCCCAGGTCATCCAGCCAGCAGTAGACCACTGGCACCACTACCAGCGTCAACAGCGACGAGGTGATGACACCGCCGATCACGGCCTGGCCCATCGGGGCGCGCTGCTCTGAGCCTTCGCTCAGCGCCAAGGCAAGCGGCAGCATGCCGAAGATCATCGCCAGCGTCGTCATCAGGATCGGCCGCAGCCGCACCTTGGCCGCCAGCAGCAGGGCCTCATTGCGCGGCAGACCGGGCACCGTGCGGCCGTGGGCGTCGAGCGAAGGCGCGCGCGACCGGATCGCAAAATCCACCAGCAGGATGGCGTTTTTGGTCACCAGGCCCATCAGCATGATCACGCCAATGACTGAAAACATGTTCAGCGTGCTGCGCCACAGCAGCAGCGCACCGACCACACCGATCAGCGTGAGTGGCAGCGAGCTCATCAGCGCCAGCGGCTGCATGAAGCTGCGGAACTGCGAGGCCAGGATCATGTAGATGAACACCACCCCCAGCGCCAGCGCCGAGAGGGCGTAGCCAAAGCTCTCCTGCATGTCCTTGGTCGAGCCGCCAAAACGGTAGGTGTAGCCGGGCGGCAGCACCACGGTGTCCAGCACCTTGCGCACATCGGCTGCCACCTCGCCCTGGGCCCGGTCGGCGGTGTTGGCGGTGATCTCGCTCTCGCGGTTCTGGTCGCGCCGGTTGACCTGGGTGGAGCCAAAACCGGACCGCACATCGGCCACCTGGGACAGCCGCACGCTGCGGGTCGAGCCATCGGCATTGCTGCCCAGCACCAGGCCGACTTGGCCCAGGTCGGCCGGGTTGCTGCGCGATTCGGGCGCCAAGCGCACTTTGACGTCATAGGTCTGGTCGTTGCCGGCGCGCCAATCGCCCACAGTCTGGCCAGCCACCAGCGCCCGCAAGGTGGTGGTGATGGCGCCCACCGACAGGCCCAGGTCGTTGGCGGCATCGCGCCGCACATCGATGATCACGGTCGGCTTGGGCGGCTTCATGCTGGTGTCCAGGTCCACCAGACCCGGCACCGCGGCCAGCTTGGCCAACGTGGACGTGGTCAGTCGCTGCAGCTCGACCAGGTCGCTGCCCTGGATCGAGAACTGGATCGGTTTGCCGCCGCCCACCGAATCGAGCAAACCGACGTGGGTGACGGTGATGCCCGCCACCTGCGCCAGGCGCTCGCGCAGCGGCGGCGACATCTGATCGACGCTGCGTGTGCGCTGCTTGCGGTCGACCAGCCGCACAAACACCGTGACGTAGTTGCGGCCGGCCGCCTGGCCGGTGTTGATGGTGGAGAAGGTGTAGTTGACCTCGGGCATCTCGCGCAAGATGGCGTCAACCTGGCGGGCGCGGGCCTCGGTACTGGCCAGTGACGAGCCCACCGGGGTGTAGAAGCTGACGTTGGTCTCCGAGAAATCGGCCTTGGGCACAAACTCGGTGCCCAGCCGGGGCACCAGCAGCAACGCGCCGACCAGGGTGGACAGCGCAATCGCGACGGTTGCGCCCTTGTGCTTCAGCGACCAGCCCAGCGTGGCCACGTAGAGGTCACCCAGCCGGTGCGAGGCTCGGTCTACTGCATGTGTCAAGCGGCCCAGCGTGTGGTCGTACCAGCCCTTGGGCTGAAACGGCTGCCCCGCGTTTCGCTCGAGCTCACGGTCGATCGCCGGGTCGTGCCAGATCGAACTGAGCATCGGGTCGAGCGTGAAGCTGACAAACATCGAGATCAGCACCGCCGCGACGATGGTCAGGCCGAACTCATGGAAAAACTTGCCGATGATGCCGCTCATGAAACCGATCGGCAGAAACACCGCCACGATCGACAGCGTGGTGGCCAGCACCGCCAGGCCGATCTCATTGGTGCCGGCCAGTGCGGCGTCGTGGGCGCTCTTGCCCATCTGCACATGGCGCACGATGTTCTCGCGCACGACGATCGCATCGTCGATCAGCAAGCCCACGCACAAGCTCATCGCCATCAGCGTGATCATGTTGATCGTGAAGCCGAACATGTCCATGAACAAAAACGTGCCGATCAGCGCAATCGGCAGCGTCAGCCCGGTGATCACGGTCGAGCGCCAGGAGTTCAGGAACAAAAAGACGATGGCAATCGTCAGCAGCGCGCCCTCGAACAGCGTGCGCTTGACATTGGCCACCGACACCCGGATCGAGCGAGAGCCGTCCCGCACCACCTCCAGCGTAATGCCGGTGGGCAGCTGCGGTTTGAGCTGCGCAATCGTGGCCAGCAGGCCGTCCACCACGTCGATGGTGTTTTCGCCCTGGCTCTTCTTGACCTCCAGCGCCAGCATGCGGCGGCCGTTGTAGAGCGCCAGCGATTCCAGCTCCTCCGGCCCGTCCACCACCGTGGCCACCTGAGACAAGCGCACCGCCTGGCCGTTGGTGGCCGCCGCCGTGCCGGTACCGGTTGCGCCGCGCCGTGTGACGATCAGGCCGTTCAGGTCCTCGGGGCGCTTGATCCGACCCTCGATCTGCACCGTGCGCTCGGCATCTTGCGAGCGCAGGCTGCCAGCCGGCAGGTCCTGGTTTTCGCTGCGCACCGCGCTGATCACGGCGTCCACGCCCACACCAAAAGCCTCCATCGCCTGCGGCTTGAGATAGACATTGATCTCGCGCTTGATGCCGCCCACCAGCGCGATCGAGCCCACGCCGCGCACGTTTTCCAGGCGCTTGCGCACGGTCTGGTCGGCGTAGGTGGTCAGCTCCTGCACGCTGCGGCTGCCGTCGGGCGAGGTCAGGGCCAGCGAGAAGATCGGCGTGCTCGCCGGATCGAAGCGCGATACCCGCGGCTCCTTCACCTCGACGCGGAATGCGGCCTTGATGATCGCCAGCTTCTCGCGCACATCGTCGGCCGCCCGGCGGCCGTTGACATTGAGGTTGAACTGCACGATCACGACCGAGGTGCCCTCGTAGCTGCGTGAAAACAGCTGGCTGATGCCGGCAATGGTGTTGACCGATTCCTCGATCTTCTTGGTGACCTCGCTCTCCACCACCTCGGGCGCGGCGCCGGGGTAGTCGGTCTGCACCACCACGGTCGGAAAGTCGATTTCAGGAAACTGGTCGATGCGCAGGCGCTGGTAGGAAAACAGCCCCAGCACGACAAACGCCAGCATGACCATCACGGCCATGACCGGGTTGCCGATAGACATTCGGGTGAACCACATGGCGGATCAGCCCGCGGCGCTGGCGATGCCGGCGGCAGTGGGTGCGGCCGATGGCAGTGCGCCTGCGGCTGCGCCGGGGGCCGTATCCCCGGTAGTACGGCTGGACGCTGCGGGTGTTGCAGGCTGCGCGGCCACAGCCGCCGGCAATTTGAGCCGGACGCCTGCCGGTACCAGGCCGGCATTGGCGGCCAGCACGCGGTCGCCCTCGGCCAGGCCTTGCAAGATCTCCACCACCAGCACGCCACCGGCCTGGCCGCGTGCGCCCAGGGTCAGCGGGCGCAGCTCGGACCGGCCGTCGCGGATGCGGATGGCGTAGGGCTGCGCCTGGTCGTTGCGCACAGCCGACAGTGGCAGCGTCAACACGGTGCGCTGGTCCAGGTCTATCCAGCCGCGCGCAAACAGGCCGTTGCGCAGGCTGGGTTGGCCCGCTACCGACAGGTAGGCCGTGACCGTGCGTGAACCGGCTTGCGCGCTGGGGTTGATGCGCACCACGGTGGCCGGCACCGCGTCGCTGCTGCCGTCCAGCGTCAACCGGGCCTGGGCGCCGATCTTCAGCGACGCCAGGTCTTGCGGCGCAACAGCGGCCTCGAGCTCCAGCCGGCTCAGGTCGACGATCTCCAGGATGCGGGCATCCACCGCCACCCGCTCGCCGGGCTGGGCCAGCCGTTGGGCCACCAGGCCGCCGATTGGCGCGATCAACACCGCGTCACCGCGCGACTTGCGGGCCAGGTCCACGCCGGCCAGCGCCGCCATCAAGGTGGCCTGGGCGCCGGCCTCGCTGGAGATCGAGGTCTCCAGCGCGGTGGGCGAGATGAAGCCTTGCGCCACCAGCGCCTTGTTGTTGGTCAGCTGGCGCTGGGCGATGTCGAGCTGCGCGCGGGCTGCGGCGGCTTGTTGTTCGGCCTGGCGCAGCCGCAACTCGAACTCGGTGGCGTCGAGTTCACCGAGCACCTGGCCGGGCCTCACGCTGTCGCCCTCGCGCACGCTCAGGCGCTTGATCTCGGACCCGACCCGCGCCTTGACAAAAGCGCTGTTGACCGCCTTCAGGCTGCCAGACACCTCCAGGCCGCGGGTCAGACGCTGTGGCTGCACAGTGAGCACGTCTTGCGCCGCCAGTTCCAGTGTCGGCGCTGCAGCGCTGGCTGCGGCAGCGGCTGCGGCGGGCGCGGCGTCCGCGGTTTTGCGGCCTTTCAGCCACTGGGCGCCAAGACCGAGGGCGATCAAAAGTGCCACAGCGGGCAACAACCAGCGGAGCCAGGTTTTCATGGGCTTGGGGTTCAGGCTAAGGGACGGGACGGCGTTTCGGGCAGGGCGGGGATTGCAGGGTCGGCGCTGGCGGCCGTCCGTCAAACCGGTGCAACCGGGCTGATCGGCACGTAGGACGGGCCAGGCGGGGCCGCCACGCACAGGCCGTCCAGCACCAGGTTGATGTGCTGCTGGATGAACGACCGGCCGTCCAGGTGCCAGTCCATCGGACACGCGCCGAGCGAATGCCGGTGCAGGCAGATCATCACCAGCGGCAGCACCAGCGAGTGCACCGCATTGTCGACGTTGACATCGCGGAACTCACCCTGGGCGATGCCGCGGCGCACGATGCCCCCCACCAGCTGGTGCGCCGGCTCGATGACCTCGCGGGCGTAGTAGCCAGCGATGTCCGGAAAGTTGCGCACCTCGGTGATCACCAGCTTGAACACGCCGGCCGCCGGGCTGTCGTACAGGTCGCCCCACCAATCGGCCAGGATGCCGCGCAACAGCGCGCCGGCGCTGCCTGCATGGCCGGCGGCACGCAGACTGCCCTCGGCAATGCGGGCCGACAGGTTGTGGCTGATGACGGCCTTGAGCAGCTCTTCCTTGCTGGGGTAATACAGGTAGAGCGTGCCTTTGGACACACCGGCACGCAGCGCTACTTCTTCGGCGCGGGTGGCGGCAAAGCCTTTTTCGACAAACAAGGCCAGTGCCGCGGCCAGCAGTTCCTGCGGGCGGGCCTCTTTGCGGCGGCGGTGGCTGGGTTCGGCGCTGACCATGTTAATTAGTGACTGACTGGTCAGTAATATAGCGGTGGCCGGGCGATGGGGTCAAGTTCGCGCAGCGCGCAAAATCAGGCCATGAACCGCCGACTTGCCTTGACCGCCCTGACAGCCGTCTCGGCCCCCCTGGGCCTGCTGGTGGCGTGCGCGGGCCTGACCGGCCCCACCGTCATCACGCTGACCGAAACCGAGTTGGCCACGCTGATTGCACGGTCTTTCCCCATCACACGCCGAGTGCTGGAGGTGATCGACGTGCAGATGCTGGCCCCGCGATTGCGGCTGTTGCCGGCGCAGAACCGGCTGGCGGTGGACCTGACGGTGGCGTCGCAGGAGCGGCTGTTTGGCAAATCCGGCCGCGGCCAGCTGGTGTTTGACAGTGCGCTGCGCTTCGAGCCCCGCGACGCCAGCGTGCGCCTGACGCAGGTGCGGGTGCAGCAGCTCAACCTGGACACGGGCAGCGCGTTGCTGGAGGGTGTCTTCACGGACGTTGCGCCGGGCTATAGGCCCGGTGCCGCAGCCCTGGCGCCGGCCAGCCCGTCGGCCGCCTTGAGCGGCGCTGGCGCCCGCATCGGCACGGCATTGGCCGAACGGGCGCTGGAGGACTTGTCGATCTACCGCGTGCCGGCCGAACGCCTGGCCAGCCTGCGCCAGCTCGGCCTGCAGCCGGGCGCGGTGACGATCACCGCACGCGGGCTGGAGATCACGCTGGCGCGCGTCGGCGGCTGACGACGGCAATCCGCAGCAAGGCGCTGCCTGACGGGCTGACAGGCTGACAGGCTGACAGGCTGACGGGCTGGCAGCGGCGGCGCAATGGGTGCGCGTCAAGGCCCACGGCTATCATCCGCGGCTTTGACCGGAGAGCGCGTGTGGATTTGATCTTGCTGGGCAAGGCTGTCGTCATGGGCATCGTCGAGGGGCTGACCGAGTTCCTGCCGGTTTCGTCCACCGGTCACCTGATCCTGGCAGGCTCGCTACTGGACTTCAAGGGGGGCAGCCTGACGCCCGAGAAGGTCAAGGCCTTCGAGATCTCGATCCAGACCGGCGCCATCCTGGCCATCGTGCTGGTGTACTGGCAGCGGCTGACCCAAGTGGTTAAAAACTTCGGCCATGACCGCAACGCGCGCCGGTTCGTGCAGAACGTGCTGATCGGCTTCCTGCCGGCGGTGGTGGTGGGCCTGAGTTTTGGCAAGGCAGTGCAAGCCGCGCTGTTCACGCCGATGGTGGTGGCCAGCACCTTCATCCTGGGCGGGCTGATCATCCTGTGGGCCGAGGGCCGCAAGCATGTGGTGGTGCGGGTGGCCGAGGTCGAGGACATGACGCCACTGGACGCGCTCAAGATCGGCCTGGTGCAGTGCCTGGCGTTTGTGCCGGGCACCAGCCGGTCGGGCGCTACCATCATCGGCGGCCTGTTGTTGGGCCTGTCACGCAAGGCAGCCACCGAGTTCTCCTTTTTCCTGTCCATACCCACGATGTGAGGCGCTGGCGCGTACAGCCTGCTCAAGGTCAGGCACAGCCTGGTGGCGGCGGATCTGCCGCTGTTTGGCGTGGGCTTCTTGTTTTCGTTCCTGGCGGCCTGGGCCTGTGTGCGCTGGCTGCTGCGCTATGTGGCCACGCACAACTTCAACGCGTTCGCCTGGTACCGCATCGGCTTTGGCCTGCTGATCCTGGCCACCGCCTACTTCGGCCTGGTGAACTGGACCGACAGCTGAGCGCCAGATGACCGCGGCCGTGCCGCGGCCAGTGCCTCAGCGCCGCGTGAACAGCAGGTCCCAGACGCCGTGGCCCAGTTTCAGGCCGCGGTTCTCGAACTTGGTCAGCGGCCGCCAGTCCGGCTTGGGCGCATAGCCCGGCGCGGTGTTGGCCAACCCCGGCTCGGCGCCCAGCACCGACAGCATCTGCTCCGCGTAGGGTTGCCAGTCGGTGGCGCAGTGCAGGTAGCCGCCCGACACCAGGCGGGTGAGCAAGCGCGCCACGAAATCCGGCTGGATCAACCGGCGCTTGTTGTGGCGCTTCTTGTGCCAGGGGTCGGGAAAATAGATGTGCACACCGTCCAGGCTGGCCGGCGCAATCATGTGGTCGAGCACCTCGACCGCGTCATGCTGCACCAGGCGCAGGTTGCCCAGGCCCCGCTCGCCGATCTCGCGCAGCAGCGCGCCCACGCCGGGCTCGTGCACTTCGATCCCGAGAAAGTTGGTGTCCGGCCGGGCCGCCGCGATCTCGGCCGTGGCCAGGCCCATGCCAAAGCCGATCTCCAGCACATTGGGCGCGCGGCGGCCAAAGGCGGTGGTCCAGTCCAGCGGTTGGTCGCGGTACGGCAGCACGAACTGCGGTCCCAGATCGGCCAGCGCCCGCACCTGTCCGCTGCCCATGCGGCCCGCCCGCAGCACAAAGCTGCGGATCGGCCGTGGCGATGTGCCGGGCGGGTGGGGATTGACCCCATCAAGATCCGCCGGGGCGGTGGGCGGTGGCAGGGCGTCGGGCGTGCGTGTCATGGGCAAGGCGGCAGCCTGGGCGGCACCAACATGAAAAAGGCCCCATGTCGGGGCCCGAGGCGGTAAGGTGTTTGGAGCGGGTGAGGGGAATCGAACCCCTGTATGAAGCTTGGGAAGCTGCCGTTCTACCATTGAACTACACCCGCAACAGGCGGGATTCTAACGTGCCAGTACCGGCGCTATGGCGCTGGCGGGACCCCGGTAGTTCCCAGCGTGGCGCGGTACCGGGCCCTGCGGCATGATGGCTGAAAGAACCGCCATGAATGATCCTATCCAAATGCTCTACCTTGGCTTGGCCGAGCCTGACCTGTCGACTTCGGCCTACGGCCCGTTTGTGCTGCATCCGACCCTGTCCGCCGATGACCTGGCCACCGCGCTGGGTCAGCAGCATTACGACGCCATCGTGCTGGCCGAGACCCGGCCCGACGCGTTGGCCCAATGGCTGGTGTGGCCCGGCATGTCGCGTGCGGTGCTGGACGCTGCCGTGCTGGTGATTGCGCCCGAGCCCACCACGACGGATGCCGTGCGGCTGCTGCAGTTGGGCGTCCAGGATGTGCTGCCGTTGCGTGAAGCCAACGCCGAGACGCTGGCGCGTGCGGTGCGGCTGGCTGTTGAGCGCAAACGCCTGGAGCGCGCTGCGCGCAAGGCCTACGCCACCGACCTGGCCACCGGCCTGCCCAACCATGCCCAGCTGATGGAGCACATGAGCCATTTGCTGGCGCTGCGCGAGCGTGAGCCGGCGGCGATGGCGCTGCTGGCGCTGCGCATCGAGGGTTTGTCTGCGACCGAGGCACGGCTGGGCATCGAGGCCGCCAACGTGCTGCGGCGCAAGGTGGCGGTGCGCTTGCGCTCGGGCCTGCGGGCCAGCGACGTGGTGGCCTCGGTGGGTGCAGACAGCTTTGTGGTTCTGCTGGCCTGGATTGACGATGCCGCCAATGCCGACCGGGTGGTGGCCAAGCTGGCGCAGTCGCTGCAGCGGCCGTTCACCGTGGCCGGGCAGGATATGGCTGTGGCCGTCTGTGTTGGGGTGGCGCAGTATCCGCAGCATGGCAAGGAGGCCGAAGCCCTGCTGCGCCGGGCCTTGGCCCAGGCCGGTGAAAGCCGGGCGCTGGGCCGCGCCGGCCTGAGCCAACGCGGCGGCGGTGCCGCCGCCAACGACGATTGACCGGGTGCAGCCTCAGCGTGCCAAGCGCTTGCTGCGCGGCCGGCCGGGATCAACCGCCAGCCCGCCTCACTTCAAGATGTCGCCCAGGCAGAGGTACTTGATCTCAACGTAGTCGTCCATGCCCTGGTGCGCACCTTCGCGGCCCAGACCGGACTGCTTGACGCCGCCAAAAGGCACCTCGGCCACCGAGATCAGCCCGGTGTTGATGCCTACCATGCCGTATTCCAGCGCCTCGCCAACCCGAAACACCCGGCCGATGTCGCGGCTGTAGAAGTAGCTCGCCAAGCCGAACTCGGTGTCGTTGGCCAGGGCTACCACCTCGGCCTCGGTATCAAACTTGAACACCGGCGCCACCGGGCCAAAGGTTTCTTCCTTGGCGCAGAGCATGTCGGACGTGACGTCGGCCAGCACAGTGGGGGTGTAGAACCGCTCGCCGACCTTGCTGCCGCCGACCAGCAGGCGGGCGCCCTTGGCCAGCGCATCAGCGACATGGGCCTCAACCTTGACGATGGCCTGGTCGTCGATCATCGGGCCCTGGTTGATGCCGGCCTCGAAGCCGTTGCCGACCTTGATCGCGCCCGCCTTGGCGGCGTGTTTTTCAACAAACTGGTCGTAGACGCCAGACTGCACGTAAAAACGGTTGGCGCAGACGCAGGTCTGGCCGGCATTGCGGTACTTGCTGACCATCGCGCCTTCAACCGCCGAGTCGATGTCGGCGTCGTCGAACACGATGAAGGGTGCGTTGCCGCCCAGCTCCAGGCTGATCTTCTTGATGGTGGGCGCACATTGCCGGGCCAGGATGCGACCGACCTCGGTCGACCCGGTGAACGACAGGTGGCGCACCACATCGCTGCTGCACAGCACCTTGCCGATCTCGATCGATTGGTCGGCGTCGGCGGTGATGATGTTGAGCACACCGGCCGGCATGCCGGCGCGCTGCGCCAGCTCGGCCACCGCCAGCGCCGAGAGCGGCGTGGCCTCGGCCGGCTTGATCACTACGGTGCAGCCGGCGGCCAGCGCGGGTGCCACCTTGCGGGTGATCATCGCGA
>JANMXG010000323.1:0-26736 GCA_031394235.1 Betaproteobacteria bacterium | reverse complement strand
GCAGGTGCAGCGGCCTTCTTCGCAGGTGCAGCGGCCTTCTTCGCAGGTGCAGCGGCCTTCTTCGCAGGTGCAGCGGCCTTCTTCGCAGGTGCAGCCATCTTTATCGCTGGCTTCGCAGCCGGAGAAACCTTCTTCGCAGTTGCCATGACAATCTCCTAGATCAAGTTAAAAAGACACCCGGCCGGTCTAGCGGCAGAGCGATTCATCGAGGCGGCGCTTCAGACCTTCAGTCCTGAGCGACACACCGATGAACGGGGTTGCGCCTTCATCCGCCACTTCTGAAGGTGGTCGTGGGTCGGGCGCGAAATTTGACTTGTTGCGGGAACGGATCGCCAGGCACCTGCGTGCTGCTGCGCTCAGTCCCAGCTCAGTGCGCCACCGGATTGGTACTCGATGACACGGGTCTCAAAAAAGTTGCGCTCCTTTTTCAGGTCGATCATTTCGCTCATCCAGGGAAACGGGTTTTCTTCGTTCGGGAAGAGGGCTTCGAGGCCGATCTGCGTGGCGCGCCGGTTGGCGATGTAGCGCAGGTAGCCCTTGAACATCGAGGCGTTGAGGCCCAACACGCCGCGCGGCATGGTGTCCTCTGCATAGCGGTACTCCAGATCCACCGCCTGCAAGAACAGCGCCTTGATCTCGTCCTTGAACTGGGCCGTCCAGAGCTGCGGGTTCTCGGCTTTGATCTGGTTGATCAGGTCGATGCCGAAGTTGCAGTGCATCGACTCGTCGCGCAGGATGTACTGGTACTGCTCGGCCGCACCCGTCATCTTGTTCTGCCGACCCATCGCCAGGATTTGGGTAAAGCCGACGTAGAAGAACATGCCCTCCATCAAACAGGCGAACACGATCAACGAGCGCAGCAGGATCTGGTCGTTCTCCTGCGTACCCGTATTGAAATGCGGGTCCATGATCGCGTTGATGAACGGGATCAGAAACTGGTCCTTGTCGCGGATCGAGTCGACTTCGTTGTAGGCGTTGAAGATCTCGGACTCGTCCAGCCCCAGTGACTCCACGATGTACTGGTAGGCGTGGGTGTGGATCGCCTCTTCAAAGGCTTGGCGCAGCAAGAATTGCCGACACTCGGGCGCCGTGATGTGGCGGTAGGTGCCCAACACGATATTGTTGGCAGCCAGCGAATCGGCGGTGACAAAAAAGCCCAGGTTGCGCTTGATGATGCGGCGCTCGTCTTCGGTCAGGCCGTTGGGGTCCTTCCAGGTCGCAATGTCGCGCGACATGTTGACCTCTTGCGGCATCCAGTGGTTAGCGCAGGTGGCCAGGTACTTCTCCCAAGCCCACTTGTACTTGAACGGCACGAGTTGGTTCAGGTCGGTCTGACCATTGATGATTCGCTTCTCGGCGGCATTGACACGGCGCGCACCGGCGACGGCGGCCGGTTGTACCGGCGTACTGCGTGCGGCGGTGACCGACGCCATGGCCGCAGCCAAAGCTGATGCCGGAACAATGTATTGCACCGGCGATGGTGACGCTGCCGTCGGCCGCGCGGGGCCTGAACCCAGTGGTGCAGCGGGCTTGGAGGGTGTCGCCTGCGGCTGTGTAACTTCGTCTTCCCAGACCAGCATATTTGTGCTTCCTATAGCGGTTAATTATCGGAGTGTTGGCCTCGAAACACCAAGCACTTATTGGCGGTCATGCCGTTGTGTTTTGTCTGGACTTCGCTGCGCTGTTGCGATGGCTGGCGTGCAGCACGGGGATGGCCGCACCGCACGACTGCGGCGTATTTACTGGCAGGCCTCGCAATCCGGGTTGTCAATTGAGCAGAACTTGATGTCGCTCGCGGGAGTCGCGTCGATTTCGCGTTGGGCTTGTTCTGCTGCGACGTCAAGTGCCGAAGGTCCGCCGGCTGCCAAGCCGCCGCCAGAGCCACCACTGGACACTGCGTTCATCGCGCCGGCCGTGACTGTTGATTTCTCAGCGTGGGTGGCCCCCATGGTGCGCAGGTAGTAGGTGGTCTTGAGGCCACGCAGCCAAGCCAGCTTGTAGATCTCGTCGAGCTTCTTGCCCGACGCACCGGCCAGGTAGATGTTGAGGCTCTGGGCCTGGTCGATCCATTTCTGGCGGCGCGAGGCGGCCTCGACCAGCCACTGCGCATCGACCTCGAAGGCGGTGGCGTAGAGCTGCTTGATGTCCTCGGGCACGCGGTCGATGCGGCGCAGGCTGCCGTCAAAGTGCTTCAGGTCCATCACCATCACGTCGTCCCACAGCCCCAGGCGTTTCAAGTCACGCACCAGGTACTCGTTGACGATGGTGAACTCGCCCGACAAGTTGCTCTTGACCGACAGGTTGCCAAAGCAGGGTTCGATCGACGCATCGACGCCAATGATGTTGCTGATGGTGGCCGTGGGCGCAATCGCCACGCAGTTGCTGTTGCGCATCCCATGGCGGGCGATGCGCTGGCGCAGCGCGTCCCATTCGAGTGTGACCGAGCGGTCCACCTCGACATGGCCGCCGCGGGCCTCGGCCAACAGGTCGAGCGAGTCGATCGGCAGGATGCCACGGTCCCACAGGCTGCCTCGGTAGGTGGCATAGCGGCCACGCTCTTCGGCCAGCTCGGTGCTGGCCCAGTAGGCGTGGTAGCAGATCGCCTCCATCGAGCGGTCAGCAAACTCGACAGCGGCGTCTGAGGCGTAGGGCACGCGCAGCTCGTAGAGTGCGTCCTGGAAGCCCATCAGGCCCAGGCCCACCGGGCGGTGCCGCAGGTTGCTGTCGCGCGCCTTTTTGACCGCGTAGTAGTTGATGTCGATGACGTTGTCGAGCATGCGCATCGCGGTGGACACGGTCTGCTTGAGCTTGACCTGGTCAACCTGCCCGTCCTTCAGGTGCTGGGCCAGGTTGATGGAGCCCAGGTTGCAGACCGCGATCTCGGTGTCGCTGGTGTTGAGCGTGATCTCGGTGCACAGGTTGCTGGAGTGCACAACACCCACATGCTGCTGCGGTGAGCGCACGTTGCAGGCGTCCTTGAAGGTCACCCAGGGGTGGCCGGTCTCGAACAGCATGGTCAGCATCTTGCGCCACAAGTCCTTGGCGGCCAGGCGCTTGTGCAGCTTGATCTCGCCGCGGTCGGCCTGGGCCTCGTAGGCCACGTAGGCGCGCTCGAACTCGGCCCCGAACAGGTCGTGCAGGTCGGGCGTGTTGGACGGCGAAAACAGCGTCCACTGGCCGCCTTCAAGTACCCGACGCATGAACAGGTCGGGGATCCAGTTGGCGGTGTTCATGTCATGGGTGCGGCGGCGGTCGTCACCGGTGTTCTTGCGCAGCTCCAGAAACTCTTCAATATCGAGGTGCCAGGTCTCCAGGTAGGCGCAGACCGCACCCTTGCGCTTGCCACCCTGATTCACCGCGACCGCCGTGTCGTTGACCACCTTGAGGAAGGGCACCACACCCTGACTCTTGCCGTTGGTGCCCTTGATGTAGCTGCCCAGCGCGCGCACCGGGGTCCAGTCGTTGCCCAGGCCGCCGGCAAATTTGCTGAGCAGTGCGTTTTCCTTCAGCGCCTCGTAGATGCCTTCCAGGTCGTCGGCCACGGTGGTGAGGTAGCAGCTCGACAGCTGCGAGCGCAGCGAGCCGGCGTTGAACAGCGTGGGCGTGCTGGACATGAAGTCGAAGCGGGACAACACACCATAGAACTCGATGGCGCGCGCTTCGCGGTCGATCTCGTTCAGCGCCAGGCCCATCGCCACGCGCATGAAAAACGCCTGCGGCAGCTCGATGCGCTGCTCGTCGATGTGCAGGAAGTAGCGGTCGAACAGGGTCTGCAGGCCGAGGTAGTCAAACTGGAAATCCCGCTCGGGCTGCAGCGCGGCGCCCAGCCGGCCCAGGTCGTACTGTTGCAGGCGCGGGTCCAACAACTCCGCCGCAACGCCCTTCTTGATGTACTGCGGAAAGTACTCGGGGTAGCGCAGGGCCATCTGGGCCTGGCTGACTTCTTCGCCCAGCACCTCTTTGCGGATGGTGTGCAGCAACAGGCGGGCGGTGGCACGGGTGTAGGCCGGCTCTTTTTCGATCAGGGTACGCGCGGCCAGGATGCTGGCCTTGTACACCTCCTCGATGGGCACCCCGTCGTACAGGTTGCGGCGGGTCTCCGCGAGGATTGGGTCGGCCGTGACGTCATCGCCCAGGTCGGCGCAGGCCGACTCGATCAGCGCCTGCAGGGCGTTGAAGTCCAGCGGCGAACGCTGACCCCGGTCCACCACGTGCAGCACAGCATGTTGGGCCACGGCCGGCGGCACCTGGCGGACACGCTCTTGCGAGCGACGCTCGCGGTACAGCACATAAGCGCGCGCCACTTCATGGTGACTGCCACGCATCAGGCCGAGTTCGACCTGATCCTGTACGTCCTCGATGTGAAAGGTGCCGCCGCCCGGCCGTGACCGCAGCAAGGCCCGCACGACGCTCTCGGTCAACGCGTCCACCGTCTCGCGCACACTGGCCGATGCCGCACCCTGCGTGCCATGCACGGCCAGAAAAGCCTTCATCAGCGCGACAGCGATCTTGTTGGGCTCGAACGAGACCACCGAGCCATTGCGCCGGATGATCTGGTAGCCGGCATAGGCCGATGCAGCAGGGGGGCTGCCAAATTCGGTGAGCGTGCGCGGCGCTGTCATGCCTGACAGGCTGCTGGTGGTGATAGTTTGCATGGGTTCCCCTCAAAAGTGGGCGGCAGCGGCCGCCGAGTCGGTGAATTCAATAATTCGGTGTGGGTCGATCGACCAGCGGCGCTTGCACCCGCCCCATCCAGAGGCCCACGACCTCAATGCGGCGGCAGCGGACATCTGTCACGCGGGCCGGCTTGAGCCGGGTACGTGGAGGCTGTCCGCAGCCTTTATCAAGGTGTGGGGTGCTGGTGCGGCGGGATCTTGCTGCTGCACAGCGGGTAGCACTTCTAGGTCAAAAGGATAACACGAAGAGCCACTATATCTGGGGTCAACTTGCCCCTCAAGCACTACAGGTAGCGTGCTTACCCTATCAGGGGCTTGTCCGCCCAGGGCGTCGCCAAAGCCCCCGCACGGCCGCCATCCGGCCCAGGCGGGGCCTCAACCGACGACGGCCAATCCGACCGGAAAGCCCGGCATCTTGGGCAGTCGAGCCCAATCGAATCCGCTGCCCGGATCGCGCTTGCGACCGGGTGCCACATGTTCGTGCCCCACGACCTCGCGCACCGGATAGCGGCGCGCCACGGCACGCAGCACGCGGACCAGTGCTGCGTACTGCGGGGCATCGAAGCGCTCGCCTTCCAGCCCCTCGAGCTCAATGCCAATCGACCAGTCGTTGCAGTTGTCCCGGCCCTGCCAGCGGGATGACCCGGCATGCCAGGCCCGTTGGTCGCAGGACACAAACTGCAAAACCTGCCCATCGCGCCGGACCAAAAAGTGCGCTGACACCGCCAGGCCGCAAACCTGGGCGAAGTAGGGATGGGCCGCGCCGTCCAGCGTGTTGCTGAACAAGCGCTCGATGGCATCGCCGCCATAGACACCAGGTGGCAGGCTGATCGAATGCAGCACCACCAATTCGACCGGCAATCCCGCGGGCCGCGGGCTGAAGTTGGGCGAGGCACGCCGGCCGGCCCCAGACCACCAACCCAGCCGCCATCGGCCCGGCCGGGCGGGTGCCAGCCCTGCATCGCCTTCCGGCGATCCAGGCGCGTGCTCAGTCAGGGCCATGCTCGCCGGCTTGGATGCTCAGGCGTGCCATGCGGTAGCGCATTTGCCGCAGTGACAGCCCCAGGCTGCTGCCTGCGGCGGTACGGTTGAAACGGTGCAGCGCCAACGACCGCAGCAAAATATCGCGCTCCACCGCGTCGAGGTGGGCCACCAGGTCGTTTGGCAGTGCCACGTCGCCCAAGGCGGGCGCGGCTGCAGCCGGCTCCCCGGCCAGCGCGTCCAGCCCCTGCCATTCGCTCTCGACAAACGCCTCATCACCCAGACCCAGATCGTCGCAGTCGATCAGTTCGCCGTCCGACAAGGTGACGGCCCGGTGCAGCAGGTTCTCCAGCTCGCGCACGTTGCCCGGGAAGCCGTAGCGCGCCAGGTGGTCCAGCGCCGCGGTCGACAAGCGCGGCGGCGGCGACACGCCGGCATCGCGGGCGATGCGCTCCAGCACCGCGCTGCAAATCTTCGGCAGGTCGTCCACGCGCTCGCGCAGCGGCGGGATACGCATCTGGATCACGTTTAGACGGTAGTACAGGTCTTGGCGGAACCGACTCTCCTGCACCTCGGCCGCCAGGTCCTTGTGGGTGGCGCTGACGATGCGCACATTGACCGGCTGCTCGATCGACGTGCCCAGCGGGCGCACCGAGCGCTCCTGGATCGACCGCAGCAGCTTGCTCTGCATGGCCAGCGGCAGGTCCCCGATTTCATCGAGAAACAGGGTGCCGCCTTGCGCCGCCTGGAAAAAGCCCGCCCGGTCTTCGGTCGCGCCGGTAAACGCCCCTTTGCGGTAACCGAAAAACTCCGCCTCCAGCAACTGCTCCGGGATGGCCCCGCAATTGACCGCGACAAACGGTTGATCGGCGCGAGGGCTGACCTCGTGCAGGGCCCGGGCCACCAACTCCTTGCCGGTACCGGACTCGCCCTGGATCATCACCGGCGCCATGCCGCGTGCCACCCGTTCGATCAGGGCGCGCACCTGCTGCATCACCAACGACGTGCCGGCCAGACGCAGCATCGCCGGGTGCTGGCTGGCGGCGCTGCGCTCCACAGCGGGCGCGGCCGCGGGTTTGGGCGGCGTGGGCGCCAGGCCGGCACCGCGCCCCAGCGCCGACGCCACCACGCTGCGGAACTGGCGCAGGTCCACCGGCTTGGTGAGGTAATCAAAGGCCCCCGCCTTGAGCGCCTCCACCGCGTTTTCGGCCGAGCCGTAGGCGGTGATCACGATGGTCTTTTCAGGCCGCCGCGCCGACTCCAGCCGCCGCAACAGGTCCAGCCCGTTGCCATCGGGCAGGCGCATGTCGGTGATCACGGCGTTGTAGCTGCGCTCGCTCAGGCGGTCCCAAGCCTCTTCGACCGATCCTGCGCTGTCCACGTCATAGCCCTCGCGCAGCAGGGTCAGCTCGTAGAGCGTACGCAGGTCTGGTTCGTCATCGACCACCAACAAGCTGAACGGAGAGGTCATGGATCGAGGGCGCAGCAGGCGCAGTGAGGTGTTGGGGGCGCGGCGCTG
The DNA here is from genome assembly GCA_031394235.1 of Betaproteobacteria bacterium. Taxonomy (GTDB): domain Bacteria; phylum Pseudomonadota; class Gammaproteobacteria; order Burkholderiales; family Burkholderiaceae_C; genus Pseudaquabacterium. Next base: position 19,560 of record JANMXG010000323.1, on the reverse strand, counting down.
GCGGACTCGTCGGGCACAGTGCGCCTACTGCCCCGGCGCAGCGCGCATCGTCACGCCAAAGACATTGCGGTGCCGCGCGGTTGCCGGCGCCAGACTGAAATCGATGCTCGCACCGTAGCGCTCACACAGCTCTCGGCAAATATACAAGCCCAGGCCACTGCCCCGGCTGCGGGTGGAAAAGAAGGGTTCGAACAGGTGGCGCTCAACGTCGGCCGGAATGGCCTCTCCGTCGCTGGCCAGCACCAGCCGGACAGTGCCCGGCAGCGGTCCGCGCGACAACCGCAGCTGCAGCGCGCCGGCCTGGCTGCTGGCATGACGGGCGCCGTTGTCAAGCAGGTTGACCAGCACACGGCGCAGGTGCTCGGGATCGAACAGCACCCACAGCGCACCGTCGGGCCAATCGCAGCGCAAGCGCTGAGCGGCATGCAACTCGGGCGGCGCTGCGCGACACCAGTCGCCGCAGACCTGGGCCAGCTCGGCCGCCGCATCGATCGCGGCGACCGGCGTCACCGTGCCCGGCGCCACCGCCAGCACGTCATCGACGATGCGCTTGAGCCGGTGCACGTTGTCGGCGACGATGCGCGCCAGTTGCCGGTGCGGCGGCAGCAGCGCGTCCTCCAGCAACAGGGCATTGGCCTGGGCGATGGCTGCCAGCGGGTTGCGGATCTCGTGCGCGATGCCCGCCGACATGCGGCCCATCGCGGCCAGCTTGTCTTGACGGGCGCTCGCCTGCACGGCGCGCAGGTCCTCCAGGAACAGCACGCAGATGTCTTCGGGCGGGGTGTCGTCGGCGGCGATACCGCCGCGCCGGGTGAAACGGGCGCGCACCTGCAGATGCCGGTCGCCGCCATCGTCGAACGCCAGCACCATCTCGCGCGCCGACGCAGGCCAGACGCCTTGCAGGTAGGCCTGGTCCAGCGCCAGCTGCAAAACATGCAAGCCGGGCTGATCGCTCAACGGGCACGGCAGCGTCATGGCCTGGCCGACCGGCCCCAGCAAGCTGCGCGCCGCCGGGTTGATCGCGCGCACGCGGCCTTGCCGGTCCACCACCAACACGCCATCGGCCATCTCCTCGATCACCAGGCGGTTGAGCAGGGTTTGCTGGCGGGCCAGTTCCAGGCTGCTGCGGGCGGTGCGCTCTTCGCGGGCCAGCCGCTGCGCCAGTTCATTGGCCAGCAATGCGATCAGGAACATGCCGGCACCCGCCAGCCCGGCCTGCGACAGTTGGAGCAGCAGGTCACCGCCCTCAGCCGCGGCCAGCCAGACCCCCAGCAGCAGCATCAGCGTGATGCCGGCGGCGGTGGCCAATGCCACGCGGCGTGGTGACAGCACGCCCGACATCAACACCGGCAGCACCAGCAGGGCAGCGTAGTTGAGCTGGGCCTGCGGATCGAGCAGGCGCAACAGCGAAAACGCCACCAAGTCCACGCCGATGGTCCAGAACCACTGCGCGGGCAGCAACCGGTCGGACGTCAGGTCGTCGTGTTCCGGGTCATGCAGCAGCCACATCGACACCGCCTGGCCAGCGTAGGCCAGGCACAGCGCCATCAGCGGCAGCGCCGTTCGTGCACCGATCAACGATGCCAGCCAGGGCGCCAGCACCAGCGCCAGGCCCAGCGCAGCGCGTGCAGCGATATAGGTGCGCAAAATCCGCGGCAAGGCGGCGCCCTCGCTCGACACCAGGCGTTTGGCCTCGCGGGCGATGAAGGTGCTGTCACTGCCGGACTCCGGGTCAGCGCGCCCCGGCCCACCGGCCGCATCAGCCGGGCCGCCGCCGAAGGGCTCGGCCGGACGGCCCCAGGCACCGAGCCAGGCGTCGTCGGGCGCCGAGCGGGGAGGATGCCGCCGCTCGCCACGTCGCCGGTCCGGGCCGCGCCGTTCCGGCCCGACACTCACCGTGCAGAGCCTGCAACCCGCCGGGCGGGCGCAGGTGCGCTGAGCCGCAGGCGGCCGGGCGGGCTCATGGCGGCGGGCTGGCCGGCCCGAGCAGCCGGTGGGCGTCGCTGCAGTACAGCCGAGAGCCCTCGGGGACGGCGTCGGTCGAGGGCAGGTGCAGGCCGCAGTGCGCGCACTGCACCATCGCCACCGCGCCGTGCGGCTGGGTCGACTTGGCCGGATCAGTGCTGCTGCGCCGCTTCAAACCACCACCGCCGCGCAGACGCGTTACCAGCGACCACAGCCCAAAGCCCACTACCAACAGCACCAACAGGTATTTCACGCGTCATCCCGCAACAGGCAAACCAGCACACGCCCCGGATCCGCCGTCAAACCGCAGACCGGCCCAGCACCACCTCAAACACAAAGCGAGAGCCGGCATAGCCCAGCAACAGCAACGCCGCGCCAACGTACAACCAGCGCGTGGCGCGACGGCCCCGCCAACCCCGCCATTGGCGGCCGGCCAGCAAGGCGGCAAACACCGCCCAGCCCAGCAGCGAAAACACCGTCTTGTGGTCCCAACGCCATGACAGCGTGGTGGCCGTGCCCATCAGCAGGGCCGCGGTCAGGACCACAAATCCGGCCTCGACAAACCGGAAGGTCAGGCGCTCCAGCCGCAACAAAGGCATGCCCATCGGGCCAGGTGTCGGTCCGCTGGGCGCTGCAGCCTGCAGTGCGGTGGACCGAGGGCGCAGCTTGCGCTCTGCCGAATCCAGCATGGTGGCATGCAGCACCGCAGCGCCCAGCAAAGCGTACGAGGCCACGCCCAAAGCCCAGTGCAACGGCATCCAGGCGCTGGCGGCGGGTTTGACTTCACCCGGAAACGCCCAGGCCAGCAGCACCGTCATCGCCCCGCTGATCGCCAAAGCCCGGCGCACCGCGGGCAACGGCACAAAGCGGCTCTCGACCTCGTGCACCGCCATCACCAGCCATACCGTGAGCGACAGCACCGGGCCAAAGCCCAGCCGGGCGCCGGACTCGGCCCGCCCCCAGCCGCCCACGTCCAGCGCCAGCAGCAGCGCATGCAGTAACCAACCGGCGACCAGCGCGGGCGCCGGCCAGCGTGACGCCAGGCCCGAGGGCGACCCGCCCGGCATCGCTGCCACCCCGTAGGCCAGCACCGCCAACAGCGCCAGCGCCAGTGGCGCCGCACCGAGGTTGGCGACAGGGGCAAACGGTAGAATCATTGCTGACAGTGTACTTTCGCGGCCACCAGCCAACGTGGTGCCCGCCCCGACGATGGCATCCACTCTTTCAGACCGACTGTCACGCCTCGTCAAGACGATGCGTGGCCAGGCCCGCATCACCGACAGCAACGTGGCCGACATGCTGCGCGAGGTGCGCATGGCACTGCTGGAGGCCGACGTCGCCCTGCCCGTGGTGCGCGATTTCATCGCCAGGGTCAAGGACAAAGCGCTCGGCACCGAGGTGGTCGGCTCGCTTAACCCCGGCCAGGCGCTGGTGGGCGTGGTGCATAAAGAGCTGGCCGCCACCATGGGCGAGGGCGTGGCCGACCTGAACCTGGCCACGCAGCCCCCGGCGGTGATTTTGATGGCCGGTCTGCAAGGCGCAGGCAAGACCACCACCACCGCCAAGCTGGCCAAGCACCTGATCGAGAAGCGCAAAAAGAAGGTGCTGACGGTCTCGGCCGACGTCTACCGCCCGGCGGCCATCGAGCAACTCAAGACAGTGACGCGGCAGGCGGGTGCGGAATGGTTTCCGTCCACGCCCGAGCAAAAGCCGCGCGACATCGTGCTGGCCGCACTGGACCACGCCAAGCGCCACTACTTTGATGTGCTGCTGGTCGATACCGCCGGCCGGCTGGCCATCGACGAGGCCTTGATGGCCGAGATCCGTGACCTGCACAACCTGCTCAAGCCGATCGAGACGCTGTTTGTCGTCGATGCGATGCAGGGCCAGGACGCGATCAACACCGCACGCGCCTTCAAGGAGGCCCTGCCGCTGACCGGCATCGTGCTGACCAAGCTCGACGGCGACTCCCGCGGCGGCGCAGCGCTGTCGGTGCGGGCCATCACCGGCGCGCCGATCAAATTTGCCGGCGTGTCCGAGAAGATCGACGGCCTGGAGGTGTTCGACGCCGAACGCCACGCCGGCCGCGTGCTGGGCATGGGCGACATCCTGGCGTTGGTCGAGCAGGTGACGGCCGGCGTCGACATGGGTGCGGCCCAGGCGCTGGCCGACAAGGTCAAGGCGGGCGACGCCTTCGACTTGAATGACTACCTGTCGCAGATCACCCAAATGTCGAAGATGGGTGGCTTGTCAGGGCTGATGGACAAGTTGCCCAGCGCCATGACCGCCAAGGCTGGCAACGTCGACATGGACAAGGCCGAGCGCGACGTCAAGCGCATGGAAGGCATCCTGCGATCGATGACCGCCAAGGAGCGCGCGCGCCCCACCCTGCTGATGGACGGCAAATCCAAAGCCAGCCGCAAGCGCCGCATTGCCGCCGGTGCCGGCGTGCAGATTCAGGAGGTCAACCGCCTGCTCAACCAGTTTGAGCAGATGCAGGGCATGATGAAAAAGATGAAGGGCGGCGGCCTGATGAAGATGATGAAACGCATGGGCGGCATGAAAGGCATGAAAGGCATGATGGGCTGAGACCGCGCGCAAGCCGCCGGAAGGCGGGTTGCGGCGGGTGGTACCCCCAGTTGTGGTCAGCGCCGCCGGCCGGCCCACCAGACCGCCGCCAGGCCGATCAGCACACACACCAGGGTGTCCGGTTCGGGCACGTCCCGCACCGTCCCCTCGACGGCCACCGCGCGGCGCACACCAAACTCGCTGAAGCCGGCGTCGCCGCCCAGCGCAGTGACCAGCCGAGCCACTGGCGCGGCTACCCAGCGTGGCAGCCGTGCGCGTTCACCCATGGCGCTCAGCACCGACACATTGCCGCAGACATCGGGCACCATCACGGCCCGCTGCCGGCCCGTGGCGTCCACCATTTCATAAAGATCGGCCTTTTCGACATGACCGGGCGCAAAGTTGACGCGCGAGTTCAGGCACATCGTGTGGCCAAAACTCAGGCCCAGGCCTCGGGGGCTGAACTCGCGCCCGCCCCGGTCCGACCGGATCATCGCCGTGCTGATGCTGACCCTGTCGCTGGGCTGGCGGGCGCGGATGCGGGCTGCGATCGGCGCCACCAGTTCCGCCGGCAAGCGGGCGGCCACCAGGGCCTGCTCCACTGTGCCCTGGTAAGGATTGCGGCCGGGCTTGCCCCAGACACAGTCCTGACGCAGGCCCAGCGGCAGATCGGTCGCTGGCAACGCCGTGCCCGCCGGCCTGGCCGCCGCGACCGACTGCAGCGGCTCGCCATCAAAGTGCTCGCCCGGTGCCAAGCGGTGCGCGCCGCCCGGATGCGCGAGCTGGTCTGCCGGCAGGGTGCCCAACTGCAGGACCAGCAGCGACGCGCCCACCGCCAGGCCAGTACCGCCCAGCAAGGCTGCGACCGATCGCACCCAGCGCAGGTGGGACCTCGGTTGCGGCGTGGCTGCAACGCCAGTGTCGGCGCCCGTCCGGTCCACGCCCGCGCTGCCACGCCAGCCGCAGCCTGGCGCCTGGCATCGGTAGGGATGATGGCTGTCCGGCCGGATTGACGGTGCCACCCCCATCCAGCGGCGCAGCCGCACCGATTCCATGCCACAGGCGGGACAGAGCAATCGCTGAGGGGTAGAGGACGACACTGCGGGGGACAAGACGCCAAGTGGTGACAGCCGTGACCGGAGGTCAACGGCCAAAGTTTGGGCAGGCGGGTCGAATCGACAGCGGGGTTGACGCAAGGGTTGCGCGCGCCAGCTCTGCTTGCCGAACCTTGCTTCGGCTATCGGCGCACACGGGAAAAACCCAAGGAAATTCAGCACAGCCACACCAAAATTGACGCCCAGTACCCGCGCAACTACCGCCTGCGTGGGCACCGACAGGCGAAGATCGGGTATGCGCGCCAGCGTTCCCATCCCGCCCCACAGCCACATCCGCAGTCGCAGCCGCTACGCCAACTGCGCGGTCACGCTGTTGACCGCCCTTGGCGCCTTCAACGCACCTGCGGTGGCGCAGGGCGACGCCGTGCGGATGGCACTCGGCGCGGACTTCGCCCAGCAAGTGCTGGCCCTGATCAATGCCCAACGCACGCCGCTGGGCTTGCCCGCCTGGCAGCACGATCCGGCCCTGGCCGCGATAGCCAGCGAGCACAGCCGGGCCTTGGCCGCGCAGGGACGGCTCAGCCACGACGGGTTTGCCCAACGGTTTGCGCGCGCTGACCGCGGCACCTGCGTCGAGAATTTGGCCGCCGGTCTGCGGCGGCCCGAGGCACTGGTGGCCGCATGGCAAACCTCGCCGGCGCACCAGCGCAACCTGGTCGCGCCGGCGGTGCACCATGCCGGTATCGGCCTGTTCAACGGCTTTGTCGTGATTTTTGCCTGTGATTGACGGGGCAACTGCCCCGCCGCTGACGGGCGGTGCGGTCCGGTCCGGTCAGGCCGTCAAGCCAGCAGCGCTTGCGCAAACTCGCGTGCGTTGAAGGTCTGCAGGTCTTCGAGCTTTTCGCCCACGCCGATGAAATAGACCGGCACCGGGCGCTCACGGGCAATCGCTGCCAGCACGCCGCCCTTGGCCGTGCCGTCGAGCTTGGTGACGATCAGCCCGGTCAGACCCAGCGCGTCGTCAAAGGCTTTCACCTGGGTCAGCGCGTTCTGACCGGTATTGCCGTCAACCACCAGCAAGACCTCGTGCGGCGCGCCGGCGTCAGCTTTGGCGATCACGCGCTTGATCTTGCGCAACTCCTCCATCAGGTGGATCTGCGTCGGCAGCCGGCCGGCGGTATCGGCAATCACCACGTCGCGGCGGCGCGCCTTGCCAGCGGTCACCGCATCAAAGGCCACGGCGGCCGGGTCGGCGCCCTCGTTGCTGACGATCTCCACGCGGTTGCGGTCGGCCCAGACCGCCAACTGCTCGCGCGCTGCAGCGCGGAACGTGTCGGCCGCCGCCAGCAACACGGTTTGCTCGGCATCCGCCAGGTGGCGCGTCAACTTGCCGATGCTGGTGGTCTTGCCGGCACCATTGACTCCCACCACCATCATCACGGTGGGCTGAAACTGGCCGACTTCCAGCGGCTTTTCCAGCGGCATCAGCAACTCGGCCAGCGCATCGGCCAGAAGGCCCTTGACCCGTACCGGATCGCTGGCCTTGCTGTCCTTGACGCGGCGCTTGAGGTCTTGCAACAGGAATTCTGTGGCCCGCACCCCGGTGTCGGCCATCAACAGCGCGGCTTCCAGCTCCTCGTACAGCGCGTCGTCAATCTGGGTGCCGGTAAAAACATGGGCAATGCTGCTGCCGGTCTTGCGCAGGCCGTTGCGCAGCTTGTCCAGCCAGCGCTGGCGGCCAGCAGGCTCGGCCGGTAGGGTCGGCGTAGGGGTCGGTCCAGGGGTGGGTACCGTGGCTGGTGTCAAGCTGGCAGGTCCGGCAAACGCCGGGGCGGTGATCGGCTGCGCGGTGGACGGTGGCTGCACGGCGTTGCCAGCACAGTCAGCCGTGACGTCTGGCGGCCGGGCGTCCGGATCAACCGGCGCAACAGCCCCGACGCCCGACAGTTTGCTGACCGCGGCCTGCCACCAGGTTTTGACCGGCGCCGGTGCTGGCGGCGGCATCATCCCGTCCGCAGTGGGCTGGGGCAGCGCCGACGAAGGCATGTCCAAGATAACTGCGGGCTCGCCTTTGCCCGGAGCCGGCATCGGTATCGGTATCGCACCATCGGCGGCCACTGTGGCGGGCGGCGTGACGGCAGGCAAGTGGCCTGGATCGACCGCGGGTTCCGGCACTTGCGTCGGCAACTCGGCCTTCTTCTTGAAGAAACTGAACATTTTTCCTGTCGCGTGGAGGCGGCCATTCTGGCCCGCAAAAGTTGCCGCTATAATCCTGGGCTGAATGGCGCTTTAGCTCAGCCGGTTAGAGCGACGGAATCATAATCCGCAGGTCCGGGGTTCGAATCCCTGAAGCGCCACCAATAAAGCTGCATCCCACCAGCAGCACCAAGACAACGGCCCGGACATTGTGTCGCGGGCCGCTTTCATGGTGATTGTCACAGCCCCTGGATCCACACCATGATTCGCTGTGTTTTTACCGCCGCACTGACCGCAGTGGTGGCCTGGCCAGTCGCTGCGCAGACCACCCGGCCGTTCCCCCAAACGGCCATGCGGGGTGCATTGCAGATCACGCTGCCACCCGAAGCGCTGCTCAACGGCCAGCCAGCGCGCTTGTCGCCTGGCGCCCGCATCCGCGGTACCAACAACATGCTGCAGACCTCGGCGGCCTGGGTCGGTCAGCTCTTGTTGGTGCACTACACCCTAGACCCGAGCGGTCTGGTGCATGACGTCTGGGTGTTGACGCCTGAAGAAGCCGCCCGCAAGCCCTGGCCCAGCAACGCCGCCGAAGCGCAACGTTGGGAGTTCAACCCTGCGGCCCAGACCTGGACCCGGCGCTGAGCAGCGCGCTCGGTTCCGCAGACACGAGGCTTTCATGACCAAAAAAGTCTACATCCGCAGTTTTGGCTGCCAGATGAACGCCTACGACGCCGACAAGATGGCCGACGTGATGCGCGCCGCCGAAGGCTACGAGCCCACCAGCGACCCGGAGCAAGCCGACCTGATCCTGTTCAACACCTGCTCGGTGCGCGAAAAGGCACAAGAAAAAGTGTTTTCCGACCTCGGCCGGGTCAAGCACCTGAAGGCCAAGGGCGTGCTGATCGGCGTCGGCGGCTGTGTCGCCAGCCAGGAGGGTGCCGCCATCATCGACCGCGCGCCCTACGTGGACGTGGTGTTCGGCCCGCAAACCCTGCACCGCTTGCCACAGTTGCTGGCGCAGCGCCAGTCACTGGGCCGGGCCCAGGTGGACATCAGCTTCCCCGAGATCGAGAAGTTCGACCATCTGCCGCCGGCCAAGACCGACGGCGCGTCGGCCTTTGTCTCGATCATGGAGGGCTGCTCCAAGTACTGCTCGTACTGCGTCGTGCCGTACACCCGGGGTGAAGAGGTGCACCGGCCGTTCGATGATGTGCTGACCGAGGTGGCCGGCCTGGCCGACCAGGGCGTCAAGGAAGTGACGCTGCTGGGTCAGAACGTCAACGCCTACCGCGGCCGCATGGGCCGGGATGTCAAAGGTAGCGCGGACATCGCCGACTTCGCGCTGCTGCTGGAATACGTGCACGAGATCCCCGGCATCGAGCGCATCCGCTACACCACCAGCCACCCGAACGAGTTCACCCAGCGCCTGATCGACGCGCATGGCCAGTTGCCCAAACTGGTGCGCCACCTGCACCTGCCAGTACAGCACGGCGCCGACCGCATCCTGATGGCCATGAAGCGCGGCTACACCGCCATCGAATACAAGAGCACGATCCGCAAGCTGCGGGCGGCACGCCCCGACATCAGCCTGTCGTCGGACTTCATCGTCGGCTTTCCTGGCGAAACCGAGGACGATCACCAGCGCACGCTCAAGCTGATCGACGACATCGGCTTCGACGCCAGTTTCAGCTTTGTCTTCAGCCCACGCCCCGGCACGCCGGCCGCAGCGCTGCAGGACGACACGCCGCAAACACTCAAGCTCAAGCGCTTGCAGCAACTGCAAGCGCTGATCGAGACCAACGTGCAGCGCATCAGTGCCAGCCGGGTGGGCACGGTGCAACGCATCCTGGTCGAAGGCCCCAGCCGCAAAAACGCGGCGGAGTTGATGGGCCGCACCGAGTGCAACCGGATCGTCAACTTCGACGGCGGCCCGCTGGCGGCCCGGCTGGTCGGTCAGATGACGGACGTGACCATCACCCAGGCGCTGCCGCATTCACTGCGCGGCGCGGTGCTGACGCGGGAACAGGCGCTGGCGGTCTGACGGGCTGACGGTCTGGGCACTCCAGACCGGCTCAGCCCATCAAACGCTTCAGCGGGCCAGCCAGCCGCGCCACCACAACACCAGCGCGGCGGCCAGCACCAGCGCGGCATAGGTGACCATCCGGCCGTCGCGGCCGGTCAGCAGCAATCCCACCAGCAACACCCCCGCGCAGGCGGCAAATGTCCACAGCGCCAGACCAGACCAGCGCACGGCCCGCAACTCCTGCCGCCACAGCAGCTTGGCCAGGCTGGGCGCCAACAACGCCATGCCGACCGCGGGGCCGAACAGGTTGCTCAGGTGCCAAAACGCGTCAACAGGGCCCATGGGCAGGGGTCAACGCCGGTTCGGCGTCACAGTTGACCCAGGTCAAGTCCAGGGCCGGGCATCGGGGATCAAGCGTCACGCTCAAAGTGCTGTAAATTCTATAATTCAACGATGAGTGTGTTCACCCTGGGCCTGAACCACACGACCGCGCCGCTGGACTTGCGTGGTCGTTTTGCGTTTCCGCCCGAACAACTCTCGTCCGCACTGCGGGGCTTTCGCGAGCGCCTGCTGCGTGTGCTGCCCGAGGCGGCGCTGCTGTCCACCTGCAACCGCACCGAGCTGTACGTCGCGGCTGAACCGGACCAGGTCACCGCGTTGATCAGCCCGGCGATCGACTGGCTGGCGGCGCACGGCGGCATCACCGGTGATCAGCTGCGCCAACACACCTACGTGCTGGAGCACCAGCACGCCGCCCGCCATGCGTTTCGGGTGGCCTCGGGACTGGATTCGATGGTGCTGGGCGAGCCTCAGATCTTGGGCCAGATGAAGCAGGCGGTGCGCGAGGCCGATGCCGCCGGCACGCTGGGCACCACGCTGCACCAGCTGTTCCAGCGCTCGTTTTCAGTCGCCAAGGATGTGCGCACCTCCACCGAGATCGGCGCCCATTCGATCAGCATGGCGGCAGCCTCGGTCCGGCTGGCCGCGCAGTTGTTCGAGGACCTGCGCGACATCAATGTGCTGTTTGTCGGCGCTGGCGAGATGATCGAACTGGTGGCCACGCACTTTGCCGCCCGCGCGCCGAAGAGCCTGGCGATTGCCAACCGCACGCTGGAGCGGGGCGAGAAGCTGGCCAGCCGATTTGGTGGCCAGGCATTGCGACTTGCCGACCTGCCGCAACGCCTGCACGAGTTCGACGCGATCGTGTCCTGCACCGCCAGCTCGCTGCCGATCATCGGCCTGGGCGCCGTGCGCAGCGCGCTCAAGGCCCGACGCCACCGGCCGATCTTCATGGTCGATCTGGCGGTGCCGCGCGACATCGAGCCCGAGGTCGGCAGCTTGTCCGATGTCTACCTCTACACCGTCGACGACCTGTCGGCTGTGGTTCAGTCGGCCGGCGAGAAGCGCCAGGCCGCGGTGGCCCAGGCCGAGGCCATCATCGACGCTGGGGTGCAGAGCTTTGCGCACTGGCTGGACCAACGTGCCACCGTGCCGCTGATCCAGGCGCTGCATGCCCAGGCCGATGACTGGCGCGCCGCCGAGATCGCCCGCGCCCGCAAGCAGCTGGCCAAGGGTGCCGACATCGACAGCGTGCTGGACGCGCTGTCGCGTGGCCTGACCCAGAAGCTGCTGCACGGCACACTGGCCGAGCTGCACGCCAGTGACGGCGAGGCCAGGCGCCAGATGGCGCAGACCGTGTCGCGCCTGTTCCTGCGCCAGTCGCCGCGCACGCCCTCGGGCGAGGACGCCAGCTAGCGGCGCTGCCTCTGCCGTCGCGCCCGCGGCCCCAGCGGTCGACTGGCCCGTCGCGCCGCTGCCGCTTGGGCCCGCCGCCGTGCCGCAAGACCGGCACCCGCCCTTCGCCAACACACCGTCCCCGCCTGCTGATCCGTACCCTGATGAAACCCTCGCTCCGCCTGCAGTTGCAACGCCTCGCCATGCGGCTGACCGAGCTGGACGCGCACCTCGCCGACCCCAAGCTCAGCCAGGACATCACGCGATACCGCGCGGTGGCCCGCGAGCAGGCCGAGGCGTCTGCCCTGGTGCAGCGGCTGCGCCACTACGAACAGCGTGAAGCCGACGAAGCCGCCGCCCAGGAGTTGCTGGCCGAGACGGCCGACGACCCGGAGATCGCCGAAATGGCGCGCGAAGAAATCTTCGCCGCCCAGGCCGACCGGGCCCAGGCGCTGGCAGACATCCAGACCGCGCTGCTGCCACGCGACCCGGACGACGCGCGCAACGCCTTTGTCGAAATCCGCGCCGGTGCCGGTGGCGATGAATCGGCGCTGTTTGCGGGTGACCTGCTGCGCATGTACCTGCGCTACTTCGAGCGCTGCGGCTGGCGCACCGAGGTGCTGAGCGAGTCCGCGTCTGATCTGGGCGGCTACAAGGAGGTGGTGCTGCGGGTCGAGGGCGCCGATGTCTACGGCGCACTCAAATTCGAGTCCGGTGGCCACAGGGTGCAGCGTGTGCCAGCCACCGAGTCGCAAGGCCGCATCCACACCAGCGCAGCCACTGTAGTCGTGATGCCAGAGCCAGACGAGGCCACCGAGATCACCCTCAACCCGGCTGACCTGCGCATCGACACCTTCCGCGCCAGCGGTGCGGGCGGCCAGCACGTCAACAAGACCGATTCGGCGATCCGCATCACCCACCTGCCCACCGGGCTGGTGGCCGAATGCCAGGACGACCGCTCCCAGCACCGCAACAAGGCCAAGGCCATGGCCGTGCTGCAGGCGCGGCTGCGCGACAAGGAGCGCAGCGCCCGCGACGCCCAGGAGGCTGCCACCCGCAAGAGCCTGGTGGGCAGCGGCGACCGGTCCGACCGGATCCGCACCTACAACTTTCCGCAGGGCCGTTTTACCGACCACCGCATCAACCTGACGCTGTACAAGCTGGGCGCGATCCTGGAGGGCGACCTGGGCGATGTGGTGGCCGCGCTGCAGGCCGCGCAAGCGCAGGACCAGTTGGCGGCGCTGGAGGGCAGCGCATGAGTCAGCCGGCCAAAGGCTCAACCGGTGACCCTTTTGCCGCAAAACAGCCCGGCCTCGCGGAAGCAGGGCTGACGGTCGCGCAGGCGTTGCACCAGGCGAAGTCCATTGGCTTGGACCGGCTGGACGCGTACCTGTTGCTCAGTCACCACATGCAGCAGCCACGCACCTGGCTGATCGCCCATGACGATGCACCCCTGCCAGGCGCTGCGGCCCGGGCCTTTGCCGCCGACTGCCGGCGCCGCGCGGAGGGCGAGCCGTTGGCCTACCTGCTGGGCGAGCGGGAGTTCCACGGCCTGCGACTGCAGGTCAGCCCCGCCGTGCTGGTGCCCCGGCCCGACACCGAAACCCTGGTTGACTGGGCGCTGGACCTGCTGCCTGGCGGCGCGCCGGCCCGGGTCCTGGACTTGGGCACCGGCAGCGGCGCCGTGGCGCTTGCAGTGGCGCATTGCCGGCCCGAGGCGGGAGTCACCGCAACCGACCTGAGCCCCGCCGCGCTGAGGGTCGCCCAGGCCAACGCCACCCAGCTCCGACTGGATCTGGCCTGGGCCTGCGGCCGCTGGTGGCAGGCACTGCCGACAGGGGCGCGCTTCGATCTGGTGCTGTCCAACCCGCCCTACATTGCCGGCAACGACCCGCATCTGACCGCCCTGCGCCATGAACCAATGATGGCCTTGACGCCCGGCGGCAACGGTCTGGGCGCACTGTTAGAAATCATTGCCGGCGCAGCGCCGCACTTGAACAGCGGCGCCTGGCTGCTGCTTGAACACGGCTGGGACCAGGCTGCCGCAGTGCGCAGCGCGATGCAATCTGCTGGCCTGGACCGCATCAGCACCCGGCGCGACATCGAGGGACGGGACCGCTGCACCGGCGGCTGCTGGACCGGTTCGGACTGACCGGCAGCGCCGGTGTGCGGCGGCCAGCGCTGGGCACCGGCGCTGGCGACAATGCGTACATCTGGGTACCAAAGCGCACGCATTTCGAGGTTCCCAGCGCCGGGCAAGCGGCGTAGGATCTTTTCACAGTGCCCGAAGGTCGGTGCACAGCCTGCCCTGGGGAGTACAGCAGATGCGCACCGTCCCGATCTGGTTTTTCGCAAGCCTGGCGCTGCTGACCGGCACCGCGACTTGGGCGCAGGATCGGGGGCTGTTGACGCCGGCCGATGCCCTGGGCAGCACGGCCTGGCAAACGCGCCTGGAGCGCGACAACACACCCCTGGTGTCCGAGCGCAACCTGTTGTCGCTGGGCCTGCCCACAGTCAGCCAGCAAACGCTGCGCTTGATGAGTGATTACCAATTCAGCACCTTCAGGCTGGGCACTACCGGCGGGCTGCGCCTGACAGGCGGCCTGCTGATCAATCTGCGCGCCACCAGCAGCGTCAATGGCAGCGCAAGTACCGGTGAAGGCCCCGCCGCCCTGCCCTACGCCGGCATCGGCTACGCCAGCGGCGACAGCCGCGGTGCTTGGGGCTTCAGTGCAGACCTGGGGCTGGCGGCCCAGGGCCTCGGGCCAGCGCGGTTGGACCGTCTGCTCAGCGGTGCAGGCAGCCTGGGCGGTGACATGCAAGTCCGACTGTTACCGGTGCTGCGGCTGGGCATGAGCGTGGCTTTCTGACACCGCGCCGCGGTTCTGTGGCGGTTCTGTGGCGGTTCTGAGGCTTATGGCGGCCCGATCGGCCTGGTGCGGCGCTTTGCCGTATAAAGTGCTTCTCTTAGACTTTTCAGCCGGACAAGAACCATGAGTGATGTGCAGCAACGTATCGACAGTATCGTGAAGGGCGGCCATGTTGTGCTGTTCATGAAGGGCACGGCGCAGTTTCCGCAGTGCGGCTTCTCCGGGCGAGCGATCCAGGTGCTCAAGGCCTGCGGCGTGTCCGAGATCAAGACCGTCAATGTGCTGGAAGACGACGGCATCCGCCAAGGCATCAAGGACTACGCCAACTGGCCTACCATCCCGCAGCTGTATGTCGACGGCGAGTTTGTCGGCGGCTCGGACATCATGATGGAGATGTATGAGTCTGGCGAGTTGCAGCAGCTGCTGACGAAGTGAGCTTGCCTGCCGCGCGCAGACTGGTGGTCGGCATCACCGGCGCCAGCGGTGCGGTCTACGGCGTGCGCCTGTTGGCGCGTGCCCGCAGCCTGGGCCTGGAGACCCACCTGGTTGTCACGCCGGCGGGCGTCATCAGCGCCCACCATGAGCTGGGCCTGGACCGGGCAGGGCTGGACGCCCTGGCCGATCGCAGCTATGCACCGGGCGACATCGGCGCCTGTGTGGCCAGCGGCAGTTTCGACACCGCTGCGATGGTGGTGGCGCCTTGCTCGATGAAAACACTGGCGGCGGTGGCCCACGGCTTGTCAGACAACCTGCTGACCCGCGCCGCCGATGTCACGCTCAAAGAGCGCCGCACGCTGCTGTTGATGGTGCGCGAGACACCGTTCAACCTGGCCCATTTGCGCAACATGACCGCGGTTACCGAAATGGGCGGCATTATTTTCCCGCCGTTGCCGGCGTTCTACCACCGGCCAACCAGCATCGACGAGCTGGTGGACGACACGGTGGAGCGGGTGCTGGCCCTGCTGGGCGCGCACAACGCCAGCCCCAAGGCCTGGGCCGGCCTGCGCTGACGGCGGGTACAGGGCAGTGTGACGCGGGGTCAGACCACCCAGCGCGGCCGCCAGGCCATCACCGCATTCGGATAGTCCGGCTTGCCGCGGCTGCCGTTGTAGCGGCCCAGCGCCATGAACAGGTCACCGCGCTCGATGTCCAGGTAGTGCCGCAGGATGACGCAGCCAAACCGCAGGTTGGTCTGCATGTGGAACAAACGCGCCGGATCACCCCCACCGATCAAGCGGGCCCAGAACGGCATCACCTGCATGTAGCCCCGCGCGCCTGCAGAGCTGATGGCGTACTTGCGGAAACCGCTCTCGACCTGGATCAGCGCCAGCACCAGCGCCGGCTCCAGACCGGCACGGGTGCTCTCGTACCACAGGGTTTCGAGAAACTCGATGCGGGTGGCGGCCTCGCTCTTCTGGCGCTTCAGCCGCTCGCTCATGGTGCCCAGCCAGCGAAGGTAAGCCAGCCGCGGCTCCAGCTGTGCGAATACCGGATGCGGCGGCGCAGCGCTGGCGATGGCCGCCGCCAGGGCCGACCGCACCGCGTCGGCGAGCGCCTCTTCGGCCTGCTTGCCCGCTTGCGCCGGCAACGGCCACCACGGCCCCAGCGCCCCCAGCAGCGATGCGCCCGCGCCGGCCTGCAGCGCGTGCCGTCGCGCCAGGTTCATGCCGCCAGCCGGGCTTTCAGCAGGGCCACGGCCTCAGCCAGCGGCAACACGCTGGCGGCAGCCTCGCGCCGGCCCTGCAACTCGACCGTGCCGGCTTTCAGCCCGCGGTCGGAGATCACCACACGCTGCGGCACGCCCACCAGCTCCCAGTCGGCAAACATCGCACCCGGGCGCTCGCCCCGGTCGTCCAGCATCACGTCGATGCCGGCAGCAGCCAGCTCGTCGTGCAGCGCGTCGGCGGCGGCCTTGACCTCGACCGAGCGGTCGTAACCGATCGGGCAGATCACGGCCGAGAACGGCGCCAACGCCAGCGGCCAGACGATGCCACGCTCATCGTGGTTTTGCTCGATCGCCGCGCCCAGGATGCGGGTCACGCCGATGCCGTAGCAGCCCATTTCCATCAGCCTGGGCTTGCCGGTCTCGTCCAGGAAAGTGGCGTTCATCGCTTGCGAATACTTGGTGCCGAGGTAGAACACATGGCCCACCTCGATGCCGCGCTGGATCGCCAGCACACCCAGGCCGTCCGGCGACGCATCACCCGCCTGCACGTTGCGCAGGTCGGCCACCAGTGCCGGCTCGGGCAGGTCGTTGCAGCCCCAGTTGACGCCGGTCAGGTGGGTATCGGCCTGGTTGGCGCCACAGACAAAATCGCTCATCGCCGCCACGGTCCGGTCGGCAATCACCTGCACCGGTTTGCGCAGCCCGATCGGGCCAAGGTAGCCCGGCTTGCAGCCGAAGTGGTCCTCGATCTCGGCCGCGGTGGCAAAACGCCAGCCCGCCTTGAACCCAGCCAGCTTGCCAGCCTTGACCTCGTTCAGGTCGTGGTCACCACGCAGCAGCAGCAGCCAGACCGTGCTCTTGGCGATCTCGCCCTGCCCGTCCAGTTCATCCGTGGCCAGCACCAGGCTCTTGACGGTGCTGGCCAGCGGCACCTCCAGCAAGGCAGCGACGTCGGCGCAGGTGCTCTTGCCGGGTGTGGCCACGCGTTGCAGGGGCTGGCCGGGCGCAGCGCGTGGGGTTGCGGGCGCCACGCCTTCAGCCAGCTCGATGTTGGCAGCGTAGTCGCTGGTCGGGCAGTAGACGATCGCGTCCTCGCCGGTGTCGGCAATGACCTGGAACTCATGCGACAGGTCGCCGCCAATCGCACCGGTGTCGGCCGCCACGGCGCGGTACTGCAGGCCGAAACGGTCGAAGATACGCTTGTAGGCGTCAAACATGCCCTGGTAACTCTTGGCGGCGGCGGCTGGGTCGCGGTCGAAGGAGTAGGCGTCCTTCATCGTGAACTCGCGCCCGCGCATGATGCCAAAGCGCGGCCGGCGCTCGTCGCGGAACTTGGTCTGGATGTGGAAAAAGTTCTTCGGCAGCTGGCGGTAGCTGCGCAGCTCTTGCCGGGCAATGTCGGTCACCACTTCTTCGCTGGTGGGCTGGATGATGTAGTCGCGGTCGTGCCGGTCCTTCACCCGCAGCAGCTCAGGCCCCATTTTTTCGAAGCGCCCGGTCTCTTGCCACAGCTCGGCCGGCTGCACCACCGGCATCAGCAACTCGACCGCACCGGCGCGCACCATCTCGTCGCGGATGATGGCCTCGACCTTGCGGATCACCCGCAGACCCATCGGCATGTAGTTGTAGATGCCCGCACCCAGGCGCTTGATCATGCCGGCACGCATCATCAACTGGTGGCTGACCACCTCGGCGTCGGCGGGGGCTTCCTTCAGGGTGGAAATGAAAAACTGAGAGGCTTTCATGGGTCTGGGAATGGCGCGGGGCGCGCGCTGGTGCAAGGGCGGACGGTGAGAAACAGCAGGCGCAAGGGGTGCGCTGGGCCGCTGCAGCACTGCAGAAGCACTGCCGTCGAACCGCTGTCCAACCGCTGTCGAACCGCTGAAATTGCCTGCGGGTTAGCGAGGGTTCGCAGCCCGCACGCGGCCGGTGCAATAATGAAGTTAATACAGAAATTGGGGTTTGATTATGCTCGACAGGGAAGGCTTCAGGCCCAACGTCGGCATCATCCTGCTCAACGCACGCAACGAGGTCTTTTGGGGTAAACGGCTGCGCACGCACTCGTGGCAGTTTCCGCAAGGGGGCATCAAGTACGGTGAATCGCCCGAGCAGGCAATGTTGCGTGAGCTGCAAGAAGAAGTGGGCTTGCGCCCAGAGCATGTGCGCATACTGGCGCGTACGCGTGACTGGTTGCGCTACGAGGTGCCTGACCACTTCATCCGCAGGGATGCCCGCGGCCATTACCGTGGCCAAAAACAGATCTGGTTCCTGCTGCGCCTGACAGGGCGTGACAGCGACCTGGACTTGCGCGCCACTGACCACCCCGAGTTCGATGCGTGGCGTTGGAACGAGTACTGGGTGCCGCTGGACCTGGTGATCGAGTTCAAGCGCGACGTCTACCAGATGGCGCTCAACGAGCTGGCGCGATTCCTGCCGCGCCCCAACCACACCAACCGCTACCTGCGCGGCGGCATGCGGGCGTACCCGCATCACGACGAGGACGAGCACGGGCAAGTGCCGTCCGGCCTGGGCGAGCTGCAACCGGTCGAGTCCGACCCCGGGCCGCAGCAACTCGGCAGCGGCAGCTCGGCCGAAGCTTGAGCGTCAGGCTTCGACGCTCCTGGCAGGGCTGGCACCCGGCTCGCTGCCCCAGGGCAACATCAGCGACAGCATCAGCAGTTTTTCGAACTCGGGCCGGAACCGGTCGATGATGTCCTGCGGATCGGGGCACAGCGCGGCATCGGTGACCAGGCTGAACTGCACGCCGCCGCCGTAGCTCAGGATGCTGACGCCCACGCCCACGTCGCCCGAGGCAGGCACCCAGAACATGCTTTGCCGCAGCGTGGACCCGCACAGCTTGAGCAGCTCGCGCGGGCCGGGTACGTTGGTCATCACGGCCGTGGTCTTTTTCGAGAACAGGCCCAACACCAGGTCTTGCAGGGGCTTGGCCAACAGGCCGGTGACGGCCAACACCCCGTAGGCTAGCAAGGGCTGGAAGCTGCCCTTGAGGTGGCTCATGCGGGCGCGCACCGCGTACACCCGCTCGATCGGGTTGGCAATGCCGATCGGCAGCACCACCGGCGCCAGGCCAAAACGGTTGCCCAGGCGCCAGGCCTGGTCGAGCGGCCGCAGGTTGACCGGCACCATCGCACGGATCTCGGCGCCGGTCGGGTCGTCGCCCTGGTCGAT
Organism: Betaproteobacteria bacterium; assembly: GCA_031394235.1. Lineage (GTDB taxonomy): Bacteria > Pseudomonadota > Gammaproteobacteria > Burkholderiales > Burkholderiaceae_C > Pseudaquabacterium. Next base: position 294 of record JANMXG010000323.1, on the reverse strand, counting down.
CAGCCAGGCACCAATCGCGCCAGACACGCAGGCCAGCAGCACATCGTTGATCGAGCAGTTCAGGCTTTGGCCCACTGCCTTGACCTCGTCCAGGGGCATGGGCTCGCCCCAGGCCACCACCTTGCGACCGACCGGCTTGCCCTTGAGCCGGGTTGGTGAATCGTCGGCCATCAGCGCCAACGCGGCCAGGTCGCCCAGCAGGTGCAGCCCGGTGCGGGCCAGGTCCGCCCCATCCTGCAAGGCCGGCTTGGGGTGGGCCAGCATGTCCAGCGCGCCGGCCACGCCGTCGCCCGA
>JANMXG010000322.1:0-2008 GCA_031394235.1 Betaproteobacteria bacterium | reverse complement strand
TTTGTCACCAACAGCCTGCTCAACGACGTGACCCGGGTGGGCACGGCGGCACGCGCTCAGCAGCAATTGCAGCGGGCCGATGTCTACGGCAAGACTGGCACCACCAACGACGCGGTGGACGCCTGGTTTGCCGGCTTCCAGGCCAGCAGCGTTGGCGGCGGCGTGGGCGCTAGCGTGGGCGGCGGCGGCGATGCGCCCAGCGCCGGCCTGGTGGCAGTGGCCTGGCTCGGTTTTGACCAGCCGCAAAGCCTGGGCGACCGGGAGTCCGGTGGCGGCCTGGCGCTGCCGATCTGGATCGACTACATGGCCCACGCGCTCGAACAGGTGCCGGTGGGCACGCCGCCAGCGCCGCCCGTTGGCCTGCTGCGCAGTGCCGGGGATTGGGTCTACAGCGAGTGGGCCGAGGGTGGCGCCGTCACCCGCATCGGCATGGACGCCGCGGCCGCGCAGGTGCAGTCGACTGTCACGCTACCTTGGGTTCTGCCCGGCGCGGCGCTGTCAGGCAGGTCGGCAGCCACCACCGGCCGCTGACCGCGCCGGCCTGGCGCCGTGGAACAATCCGCGGTTTACGGAGTCTTCAGGTCGGTACAGCCTGAACACCATGCGCACCTACACCCTTGCCGATTTTGATTTTGAGCTGCCGCCCGCGCTGATCGCGCAGCACCCTGCGGCCGAGCGCAGCGCCTCGCGCCTGCTGGACGCCACTGGCGCCGCGCCGGCGGACCGGGTGTTCCGCGACCTGCCCGGTCTGCTCAGCCCCGGCGACCTGCTGGTGTTCAACGACACCCGCGTCATCAAGGCCCGGCTTTTTGGCGAAAAGCCCACCGGTGGCGCGGTGGAGGCGCTGATCGAGCGGGTGCTGCCCGGCTTCGAGGTGCTGGCCCATCTGCGCGCCAGCAAATCCCCGCGCGCCGGCAGCAGCATCAGCTTTGCACGCGGCGGCTTCGAGGCCGAGGTGTTGGGCCGGGGCGGGCCGGACGACGGCCTGTTCCACCTGCGCTTCCCGGCCGATCCGCTGCTGCTGCTGGAGGCTTTTGGCCATGTGCCGCTGCCGCCCTACATCACCCACAGCGACGCGGCCGACGACGTGGCGCGTTACCAGACCGTGTTTGCGCAAAATCCCGGCGCGGTGGCCGCACCCACCGCCTCGCTGCATTTTGATGCCGCGGTGCTGGCGGCGCTGGCCGCACGCGGTGTGGCCAGCGCACAGCTGACGCTGCACGTGGGCGCCGGCACCTTCCAGCCGGTGCGCACCGAGCGCCTGAGCGAGCACCCGATGCACAGCGAGTGGTATGCCGTGCCCGAGGCCACGGTGGCCGCCATTGCCCGCACCCGCGCCGCGGGTGGGCGCATCGTGGCTGCCGGCACCACCGCGCTGCGGGCACTGGAATCGGCCGCCCGGCACGCCGCGCTGGGCGCCAGCCCCGGCGCGGCGCACGACCTGCTGGCCGCCGGCGCCCGCGAGACCGACATCTTCATCACGCCCGGCTTCGGGTTCCGCGTGGTGGACCGGCTGATCACCAACTTTCACCTGCCGCAAAGCACGCTGCTGATGCTGGTCTCGGCCTTTGTCGGCCACGACCGGATGCACGCGCTGTACCGCCATGCTATCGACGCGCAGTACCGGTTTTTCAGCTATGGCGACGCCATGCTGCTGGACCGGCAAGGGGACAGTGGGTCGGGTTGACCGGTGATTCTGGGGGGGCTGGCGCAGCGGCAAATGTCCGTAAACTTCATGCCCGTCTTCTACGCGAGAACCCACCATGCACACCCTCAAGTTGCTGGCAGCGGCGCTGCTGATGTCCGGTTCGGCCAGTTTTGCGGCCGCACCGGCTTACTTGATACTGGACCATTCCACCGCGGCGCTGCTGGACAAGCCCGCTGCACTGGCGGTCTGGAAGGCGCAGATCGACGACAAGCTGATGAAGCGCCTGGTCAAGCTGTACCCGGTGGGCAAGTTCGGCTTCATCAGCCAGGTCGAGGGCGGCTTCACCGCCGACAAGACCTG
>JANMXG010000321.1:0-4943 GCA_031394235.1 Betaproteobacteria bacterium | reverse complement strand
GAGCCGACAGACTCATCGCGCGCCTTTGCGAACTGCAGGGTACGGTGGCGTTGTTCACGCATGGCCAGTTCGGCGCCGCGCTGGCCGCACGCTGGATCGGCTTGATGCTGGTCGAAGGCCAGCACTTCGCGCTGAACACAGCCTCGGTCAGCCTGCTGGGCATCGACCCCCGTCACCCGGATCGGCGCATCATCGAGTTGTGGAATGAATTGCCCCGCGCCCAACCAAAGGACTTGCCATGAACCTGCGCGCCTTTGCCCTGACCCTGATGCTGGCCTTTGCGCTGCTGTTGCTGCTGGTGACCCTGAACTGGTCCGCGTTTGCTGCGCCGACAGCCCTGAGCCTCGGATTCACCGAGATCAGCGCCCCGCTTGGCATGGTCATGCTGGTCTTCACTGCGGTGGTCAGCGGCATGTTCGTCGTCTACATCGTGTTCCAGCAGGCCGGCGTCATCCTGGACGCTCGCCGCTTCGCGAAGGAAGGCAAGGTCCAGCGCGAGCTCGCCGACAGGGCCGAAGCCTCGCGGTTCACCGAACTGCGAACGATGCTGGAAGGCGAACTGCGCAGGATCGAAGCCCAGGGCGCCGCATCCACGCGCGAGCTCAGTGCCCGCATGGAGCAATCGGAACGCGGCCTGCAGGACAAGCTGGCGGAAGCGACGCGCACCACCTCGGCCTACCTGGGCGAGATCGAGGACAAGCTCGACCGGGTGCTGGCCCGGGTGCAGTCCTAGCGCAAGCCCGACGGCGTTTTCTTCAACGCCTTGCCGTCACTGCCTTGCGGACAACCTTTCCGACAGTCAGGCCCTGGCCGAGGATCGAGAACACGACGATGCAATACGTCAACGCGAGTACCGTGTCGCGTTCCTGGCCTGCGGGAAGCGACAGGGCCAGCGCCACCGATATGCCGCCGCGCAGGCCACCCCAGGTGAGCACCCAGCCCGACCCTTTCGGCAGCTTGAAGGCGCGTTTGAGCACACTCACCGGAAGGCCAACCGTCAGCGCGCGGGCAACCAGGGTGACTGCCATTGCCACCGCGGCGGCCAGGAAGATGTTGACCGAGAAGCTCACCAACAGCACCTCCATCCCGATGAGCACGAAGAGCACGGCATTTAGAACTTCGTCGATCAGTTCCCAGAACAGATCGATGTAGTGCCGGGTGGTATCGGACATCGCCAGCGCGCGGCCCCCGTTGCCGACGATCAGCCCGACCACGACCATCGCCAGCGGCCCGGAAACGTGCCATCGGCTGGCCAGCGCGTAGCCCCCGGTGACGGCCGCCAAGGTCAGCAACACCTCAACCTGGTAGTTGTCGACGCTGCGCAGAAGCCAAAAGGTGATGGCCCCCAGCACCAGCCCGAAGAGCAGGCCACCGCCGGCTTCACGCAGCAGCCGCTGCCTTGGCGGCCCAGTCTCTGCGACAGCGAACGCGCGACGATAGAACACAAGCGATTTCAGTTTTCGAGTGTTCGCTGCCGCACTGTCGGAAGGGCGCCTTGTGCGTACCCTGTTTCTTTCTGACCCGGTCAAGTGAGAACGACCGGTTACCCTTTTCGACAGGAGATCGTCATGCCCAAAGAGAATCAACGCCCAGCGTCGACGCCTGTCCCGGGGCGTCCTCCGACTCCGACGCCACCGAACCCGCAGTTGCCGCCAGCCGAGCCCATCGAGGTGCTGGGCAGACACAAGAACACGGGTCAGAAGGATCACAAGGGCGCGCGGTGAGCCAAACCTTGTGTCCCGGATCACCGCCGCACCTGCAGCCTCTGAGAGATCACGCATGACGTCACCCGTTCGAGCGTCCAACACACCCTTTGCGGTTGATCTCGAACAGGGCAAGGACTACTGGTGGTGCTCCTGCGGCCAGAGCAAGGGCCAGCCTTTTTTCGATGGTTCGCACAAGGCAGCGGGAGAGTTCGCTGCTGTCAAGTTCACCGCCGAAGTCACCTCCACGGTGTACTTCTGCGGATGCAAGGCCACCCGCAACCAGCCACTGTGCGACGGCTCGCACAAGAACTCGGTATGAGAGGTTTCGTCCAACAAGGTCAGCGCGAGTTGGACGCTGACTTCGATGGGCCCTGCGGCCCCGGATTCATCGCACTACTGGAGGCCTTCCGGGCGACAGGTGGTACCGCGCGCGGCGAGATCTTGGGCCGATTGTTGGAGGATCATCAGATCGGTGACGCGGTCAGCCTCGCCAAGCTGATCTACACAGGTCAAGCATTCGGGTTCGAATGGCGTGACAGCCTGTGGATTCCGATGTTCCAGTTCGATGCAAACGACCTGGCTTTGAAGGCCAGCGCGCAAAGCGTTCGGGCTGAACTGTCGTCGCTGTGGTCGGGATGGCATGTTGCAACCTGGTTTGCGGCTCCGAATGCGCGACTGGACGGGCACACCCCGGCCGATAGGCTCGACTCGGACCTGCAAGGGGTCGTGCAGGCCGCTGCGGCACTGTCATCGGTGGATGAGTTCGCGCTGGTGGCGGCGCGTCGTGGGCATGAAGAGGCTCGACACGTGTGAAGCTTTCGCTGCCGCCCATGCTCAGCGCTGGGATGAGTGAACCCGCGACCGTGACGGCCCCATGAGCGTTGCACTGAAGCAGGGGTTCAGCAATTTTTTGCGACGCCGTCGGGCGCAGAAGCACTTCGAGCGGCGTCCGCTGCTGGGTTCGCTGACCGCTTCCAGCCCCACGCCGGCGACAGGTGGCAAGGGCGTTGCGGCCCTGGGCAATGAGTTGCTGGCCGCTGCGCAGGAGGCGCCCACCCAGGCGCTCCAGCGCCTGAAGTCGCAACCGGACGGTTTGGACCCTTCCGATGCCGCCCAACGGCTGGCGCGCGACGGCCCGAATGAGGTGCAGCACGAGGCGCCGCTGCCGGAGTGGCTGCGGCTGTGGCGCTGCTACCTCAACCCCTTCAACCTGCTGCTGACCGCACTGGCCCTGCTGTCGTTCCTGAGCGCCGACAGCAAGGCCACCGTGGTGATCAGCGTGATGGTGGCGTTGAGCACCGGCATTCGCTTCGTGCAGGAGGGCCGAGCCCACCGGGCGGCGGACGGCCTGAGGGCGATGGTCACCAACACGGCGAGCGTGATCCGCCGCACCAAGCCGCAGGAGATCGTGGTGCGCGAGCTGGTGGCGGGTGACGTGGTGGCCCTCTCGGCGGGCGACATGATCCCGGCAGACTGTCGGGTGCTCAGCGCCCGCGACTTGTTCGTCGCGCAGGCGGCCATGACGGGCGAATCAATGCCCGTGGAGAAATTCGTCGAGCCTGCTGCCGCTTCCGCCGGTACGGGCGCGCTGGAGCAGCGCAACCTCGTCTTCATGGGCACAAACGTCGTCTCCGGCACGGCCACGGCCCTGGTGGTGGCCACGGGAGCTCGCAGCTACTTCGGCACCCTGGCCGCGCACGCCACCGCCATCGAGACTGCTCCCAACGCCTTCCAGGCCGGCGTGAACAGCGTGAGCTGGCTGCTGATTCGCTTTGCAGCGGTGATGGTGCCCATCGTCTTCTTCGTCAATGGCTTCACCAAGGGCGACTGGCTGGAGGCCTTTCTGTTCGCGCTCTCAGTGGCCGTGGGTCTCACGCCCGAGATGCTGCCGATGATCGTCACCAGCACCCTGGCCAAAGGAGCGGTGGCGCTGTCGCGCAAGAAGGTCGTGGTCAAGCGGCTGGATGCGATCCAGAACTTCGGTGCGATGGACATCCTGTGCACCGACAAGACCGGCACGCTGACGCAAGACAAGGTTGCCTTGACGCGGCACGCCGACGCCTACGGGCAGGACACCGACGAGGTGCTGAACTTCGCCTTCCTCAACAGCCACTACCAGACCGGGCTGAAGAACCTGCTGGACCGGGCCGTGCTGGCGCGCGTCGATGTGGCCGCCGAGCTCAAGCTGAACGAGGCCTATCGCAAGGTCGACGAGATCCCGTTCGACTTCGAGCGTCGGCGCATGTCGGTGGTGGTGGCGTCACTCGTGGCCGGGCTGGACCACCACCACGAGCTGATCTGCAAGGGCGCGGTGGAAGAGGTGCTGGCCGCCTGCACGCAGGTGCGCACGCAGGAGCCTACCGATGCCTGCTTGGATGGCGACCGAACCATGCCGACGCTGCCATTGGACGCGGCCTTGCTGGCCCGTACCCAGGCGGTGACGGCCGGGCTCAACGCCGAGGGCCTTCGCGTGGTGGCCGTGGCCGTCAAGACCCTGCCGCCCGACCAGACCACCTACTCGGTCGCCGACGAGAGCGGCCTCACCCTGATCGGCTACATCGCCTTTCTCGACCCGCCCAAGGAGTCGGCCGGGCAGGCGCTGAAGCAACTGGCTGCGCACGGCATTGCGATCAAGGTGCTCACCGGTGACAACGACCTGGTGACCCGGCAGGTTTGCCGCCAGGTCGGCTTGGCCGCAGATGCCGTTTTGCTGGGCTCTCAGGTCGAGAACATGACCGACGAGGCGCTGAAGGCGGCGGCGCAGGCCAACAGCGTTTTCGCCAAGCTCACCCCCCTGCACAAGGAGCGCATCGTCCGCGCCTTGCGGGCGAGCGACCACGTGGTGGGCTTCATGGGCGACGGCATCAACGACGCGCCGGCGCTGCGCGCGGCCGACATCGGCATCTCGGTGGACAGTGCGGTGGACATTGCGAAGGAAGCGGCCGACATCATCCTGCTGGAAAAAAGCCTGCTGGTGCTGATTGAGGGTGTGGTGGAGGGCCGCACCACCTTTTGCAACATGCTCAAGTACATCCGCATGACGGCCAGCAGCAACTTTGGCAACGTGCTGAGCGTGCTGGTGGCCAGCGCCTTTCTGCCTTTTTTGCCGATGCTGCCACTGCAGTTGCTGGTGCAAAACCTGCTGTACGACATCGGCCAGACCGGCATCCCGTTTGACAACGTCGATGCCGATCTGGTGCGCAAGCCGCTGCAGTGGAACCCGGCCGACATCGGCCG
>JANMXG010000320.1:0-9198 GCA_031394235.1 Betaproteobacteria bacterium | reverse complement strand
GCGCCAGGCAATACGACTTTCTTCGTTCGCTGGTCGGTACGAGCCTTGCGGTTCAAACGCACTTCCTGTCAGCTCAGATCCTCAAGGCACTGAACTTCCAGGCCATCACCTGCCTTCATGCCTACGCGGGGGAGTACCGGCCCTGCCAAGTCACCGTGGGCAATCACGTCCCGCCGGAACACTACCGGGTCGACGGATTGATGGATGACTTCGTCAACCGAGCAAATCACGCCTGGGAAACCGCTGATCCGCTGACTCTGGCGGCGTTCGTGTTGTGGCGCCTGAACCACATACATCCTTTCATCAACGGGAACGGTCGAAGTGCCCGCGCTGCCTGCTACTTCGTGCTTTGCGTAAAGGTTGGGCAATGGCTACCGGGTACGACAATCTTGCCGGAGTTGCTCAGGCGCGAGCGCGCCAGATACGTGGATGCTCTGCAGAAAGTTGACCAGTCCGCTGCTGCCGGTGCCCTTGACCTGGGTCCGTTGCACGCACTTATTGCGGAGTTGCTTGCCGAGCAGGTCAATGGCGCCGGCGGCCAATCGCCGGTACCGCCGGCTGCTGCGGCAGCATCGCCGCCACCACCGGTGACTCCGCTCCTTCCAGCGCCTTAGGTGCGTCGGCATCCGACCACCGCTTAGGAAACGCTCGAACGCAGCATCGGCACCGTTCGACCGGACCTGTACTCCGACCCGGCCTATGCCGGGTTTTTCGTTCTAGGTCGCTGCGATACGGAAAACCTGCTTACATCCATCGTTACATCGCAAAAACCAAGAAAAAACGGGTCAGAGGCAAAAGCCGCTAACCCGTTGATTTCAAACAATTTTCTTGGTGGCCTGGGGCGGAATCGAACCACCGACACGCGGATTTTCAATCCGCTGCTCTACCAACTGAGCTACCAGGCCAACAGACAAATATTGTAGCCCGAAATCTGGCGCATTCCGTCAGCGCGCAGGCTGGGCCTACAGCCCGCCCCGCTTGCTGCGCGCCAGGTCAACGCCCAACTGCTTGAGCTTGCGGTACAGGTGGGTGCGCTCCAGCCCGGTCTTCTCGGCCACGCGGGTCATCGAGCCGTTTTCCTTGGCCAGGTGAAACTCGAAGTAGCTCTTCTCGAACGCGTCCCGGGCCTCGCGCAGCGGCCGGTCCAGGTCGAAGTACTGCACGGCCTGCGGGCCCACTGGTGCAGCAGCCAGCGCACCGCCGCTGCCGTCGAAATTGACGCCGACGTCATCGGGCGTCAGTGAGTCGGCGCGTGCGCTGCCGTTCAACACGCCGGTGCCTGCAGCCAGCGTTGCAACTGCCAACCGCGGCACCGGGCGCACCAACGCTTGCTCCACTGCGCGCAGCAACTTTTGCAGCGTGATCGGCTTTTCCAGGAAGGCGGTGGCGCCGAATTTGGTGGCTTCGACCGCCGTGTCGATGGTGCCGTGTCCGCTCATCATGATCACTGGCATGCTGAGCAGCCCGGCAGCGCCCCATTCCTTGAGCAGCGTGATGCCGTCCACGTCGGGCATCCAGATGTCGAGCAGCACCAGATCGGGCCTCAGGCGTGCACGCGCCAGACGGGCTTGCGCGGCGTTTTCGGCCAGCTCAATCGTGTGGCCTTCGTCAGACAGGATCTCAGACAGCAGGCCGCGGATGCCCAGTTCATCGTCAACCACAAGAATCGTTGCCATGCGTGCTCACTGCTCCCGCGCTGCGGCATCGGCCGCGGCGGGGGTGGGGTCTAGGGTCCGGGCAAGTGCCGGCATGTCGGGGGCGGTGTGTAGGGCAGGCGGTTGGGCGGTCTGCTGAGCGGTTGCGGCGAAGCGCGAAAATGATATCGAAACCTGGGCGCCCAGTACCGGGCCATCGGGCTCACTGCCCGCCGGCGCACCCTCTGGCGACGGGTCACGGCGGTTGACGATACGCACCCGGGCGCCATGTTCGTCGGCAATCTTCTTGACCACCGCCAGTCCCAGGCCGGTGCCTTTGCTCTTGGTGGTGACGTAGGGCTCGAATGCGCGCTTGAGCACTTTGTCACCAAATCCAGAGCCATTGTCGCTGACCTTAAGCCGTACGGCGCGCAGTTCGCCGTGGTCGTTGCGGGCGGCCTCGGTGATGACCTGCACCAGACCGTCGGGCCGATCGGCGATGGCATCCATGGCGTTTTGCACCAGGTTGTGGATGACCTGGCGCAGCTGGGTGGTGTCGCCTTCAATCGCGGGCAGTTGGTCCGCCAGCAGCGCCTGCAGCTGGCCCTGCTCTTGTGCCGAGGCATACAGGCCCAGCACCTCGACCACCAGCGCATTCAGGTTCAGTGGCGTCAGGCGGGCGGCCGGGAGGCGGGCGTAGTCGCGAAACTCGTCAACCAGCTGCTTCATGGCCTGAACCTGCGCCACGATGGTGGCCACCGAGCGGCTGAGCATGGCGCGGTCAGGCTCAGCCATCTTGGCGGCCAGCTTGTGCTCCAGCCGCTCGGCCGACAACTGGATCGGCGTGAGCGGGTTCTTGATCTCGTGGGCCAGGCGGCGCGCCACCTCGGCCCAGGCCACGCTGCGCTGGCCCGAGACGACCTCGGTGATGTCGTCGAACACCAGCAGCCGGGCCTCCCCCGGCAAGGTGGCACCGCGCAGCAGCAGGTTGAGGGTTTCACCCTTGCCGAGCTTCAGCTCGAACGCGTCCTGCCAGTGGTCGCGTTCACCGTCCTCGGGGCTGGTGCGGTGCAGCTCGCTGCGCTGCCAGACCGCGGCTGAAAACTCGGCCAGGCCCGGCACCTCGTCGAGCCTGCGGCCGCGGTATGCACTCAGCGGCTGGCGCAGGATACGGGTGGCGCCCGGGTTGACGGTGTCGATCAGGCCGCTTTTATCAAACACGATCACGCCAGCGCTCAGGCTGTCCAGGATGGTCTGCAGCCGGGTTCGGGCGCCCTCCATCTGCGCCACGCCACGCTGCACCTGGGCCCGGGCGTCGGACAGCTGCTCGGTCATCTGGGCAAACGAGCGTGTCAGCCCGCCCAACTCGTCGCGCGAGGCAAAGATCGGTTTGGCGGTCAGGTCGCCCTCGGCGACCTGGCGCACGCCGTCTGCCACCAGCAGCAGCGGCCGCACGATCTGGTTGCCCAGCATCACCGCCAACAGCAGCGCGCCAAGCACGGCCAGCACCAGCGCAAGGGTGAGCGTGCCGATGTACATCCTGCGCAGGCCGTCGCGCGCCAGTGCCCGCTTCTGGTACTCACGGTAGGCAGCCTGCACCGCCAGTGCGTTGTCCACCAGCGCGTCGGGCACCGGCTGCACCAGCATCAGGAAGCGGTCTTCCGCCGCGCCGGCCAGGCTGATGTCGGTGTTGGGCACCTGGGCGATGGCGCGCACCCGGGCGCTGGCGCGGGCGCCGGGCGGCGGCTCGTCATCCAGGCCTTCGAGCAAGCCAACGCTGCGCTGTTGGCGCACTTGGCGCAGCAGGGCGGCGGGCGGTCGTTCAGGCATCAGGCTGGCGTTGCTGCCGCCGGCACTGGCCAGCACCTGGCCAGTGGCGCCCAGCAGCACAGCGTCGCGGATGTCGAGCTGCGAGCGGATGCGTTCCAGCGCCAGCGGGCCGATCGGCGCCCGGGTGTCCGGCAGGCGGGGATCGCCAGCGCGTGGCTCTTGCTGGCGTTCATCGGCCAGGCGCTCGGCAGCGGTGCGGGCCTTGGTGGACAGGTCCGCGGCCAATGCGTCCAGCGTGCCGCGGCCCAGCGCCAGCCCGGCGTCCAGCGCGCCGGCCACCTGCACGTCGAACCAGGTGTCGATGCTGCGGGTGACAAACTGGTAGGACACGCCGTAGATCAGCAGTCCGGGAACGACGCCCACCAGCGCAAAGATGCCGGCCAGCTTGGCCAGCAGCCGGCTGCCAAACTTGCCGCGTCGCAGGCGGGTCAGCAGCCGCAGGCCGGCCAGCCCGATCACCAGCATCAGCGCCACGGCCACGGCCACGTTGACCCAGAACAGCCAGACGAAGTGGCGTTCGGCCACGCCACCCCGGGTCGACAGCGCCAGCACAAATGCCAGCACCAGCGACGCACCCAGCACCGCCACCGACGACACCAGCAAAGCCCAGCGCGCAGATTTGCTTACAGCCATCACCCGCCCGCCGGGATCAGTGGGCACCCCATCGCAGGGGACCGGCGGGCGGCAGCCGGAGGGGTCATTCGATGCGCAGGGTGCGTTCGACGACGAGCTTCCAGTCGCCACCCAGGTCGATCTGCATCGGTTGCGGCAGCTGGCTGTTGTCCAGCCTGAAGCTGAAGTCGACGTAATAGCGCTCGCCGGCTTCCAGCTTCTCACCCTCCAGCAGACGCCAGCCGCTGACCCGGGACAACGGCGCCAGCGCCTCGGCCAGGGTCGGGTAGCTTTGCGACAGGCCGCCCACCAGGCTGACCCGCCAGCTGCCGGTCAGCGGCTGGTAGGCCACCCGCCAGCTGCGCGAGACACGGGTGACGCGCTCGTCGCGCCAGTACCAACGGTTGCGGAACACCACCGTGCTGGCGACAAAGTACATCGGCACACCGCGCTGCAGCGCGTCTTCAATGGCCGTGCCCAGTGTCAGCCGGGTGTTGAACTCCAGCGTCAGCTCGGCGTCACGGCGCTCCAGCTTGAGCGATTTGAGCTCGACACTCTGGGCGTGTGCCAACGGTGTAGCCAGTGCCATCAACAGCGCGACCGCCAGACTCAGCCCCCGGCGCCCTGGGCCCAAGGCGCCACCGACCCGGCGGAGGATGCGCAGCAGCGGCAAATGCAGAAACACGCGGCGCATCGGTGGCTGAAATCAGGGTTTGTGGATCAGTGCGTAGTAAAAGCCGTCGCCGGCGGAGGTGCTGGGGGACTGGCTGGCTGGAGATTCTGGATTGTCCGGCAGACACAGCAGGTGGCCGGGCGATGCCGGGTCCAGTCGGGGTGGCTCGAGGGCATGGCGTTGCAAAAAAGCGTCGATCTGCTGCTGGCCCTCGGCCTTGAAGATCGAGCAGGTGGCGTACAGCAGCCTGCCGCCCGGGGCCAGCAGCGGCCACAGCGCGTCCAGCAACCTGCGCTGGATCTTGGCCAGCGCGTTGATGTCGTCGGCCCGGCGCAGCCAGCGCACGTCGGGGTGGCGGCGCACGATACCCGATGCGGTGCAGGGGGCGTCGAGCAGGATGGCGTCGAACGGCCGGCCGTCCCACCATTGGGCCACCTGGCTGGCATCGGCGGCCTGCAGGGTGACGTGGCTGCCTGCGGCGGGCAGGCGCAACCGGGTCAAGGTGTCTTGCACCCGCAGCAGACGGCGGGCATCGCTGTCCAGCGCCAGCAGGTCGATATCCGCCAGCTCCAGCAGGTGCGCGGTCTTGCCGCCGGGCGCGGCGCAGGCGTCCAGCACCCGGGCACCGGCGGGCAAGCGCGGGATGCCGGTGGCGCCGCCGCCCAGCAGCAGCGCCGCCGCCCGCTGGGCCGACAGGTCTTGCACCGACACCTCGCCGTCTGCAAAACCGGGCAACGCGGTGACACCGCAGGGGCTGTGCAGCACCACCGCCTGGCCGCTGATCAGCGGGTCTTGCAGCGCGCTGGCGGGTCGGCCGGCTTCGGCCAGTCGCCTGAGGTAGGCGGCGGCGTCACCGCGACGGGCGTTGGCCCGCAGCACCATGGGCGGATGGCGGTTGGTCGCGGCCAGCAGGGCCACCCACTGCGCCGGCCAATCCCGCCGCACCTGTTCTATCCACCACAGCGGATGGTTGTGCACGGCCACCGGGCTGCGCTGGGCCTGGGCCACCAGAGCCGTGCGCTCGCGCAGAAAGCGGCGCAGCACGGCGTTGACAAAATTGGCCGCCATCGGGGTGCGTGCCCGGGCGCTGGTTACCGCCTGATCGACCAGGGTGTGCTCGGCATACGGCGGTGCGTCGTCGCCCGGCCACAGCAGGGCCAGCGCCGTGACCAGCAGCGAGGACACCGCCGGTGGCGGCGTCTTGGGCGCCATCAGCGCCAGGGCAGCCTCGGCACCCCCCAGCGCCCGCAACACCTGAAAGCTCAGCGCCTGGGTGCCGCCGCGCAACGCCGCCGGACAAGCAGCTAGTACCTCGGTGAGCGAGCGGCCGGACCGCACCGCTGCCACCGCGTCGGCGGTCTGGCCGAGCAGACGGGACAGCGGCGGCGAGACCTCATGCATCGACATTGACCCAGTCTATCCCCTGGGCTGCGTCGGTCTGGTGCGCTCGGCACAATCACAAAGTCACGTGTTGCCATCCCTGTCACAGGCCTTTCCCGCTCAAAACGGCCCATACTCCACCGCCATGTCGGACACCCACACCCTCTTTCGCAGCGAAGCCGAGCTGGCCGCCCTGCCGGCCAGCGAACGCATCCGCTACCGGCTGGTGCATGCCAAGGCCCGCTACCACGCCAACGACAATATCGCCGAGCATGTGCGCCCCGGCGAGCTGACCGAGCTGAAGGCCGAGGTGCAGGCCAATATGCAAAAAGTGCTGGAGGCGCTGGTGATCGACACCGCCAGCGACCACAACACCCACGAGACCGCCAAACGGGTGGCCAAGATGTTTGTCGAAGAGGTGTTTCGCGGCCGCTACGTGGCGATGCCCGCGGTCACCGAGTTCCCCAACTTCTCGCGCCTGAACGAGCTGATGATCGTTGGCCCGATCACCGTGCGCAGCGCCTGCTCACACCATTTGTGCCCGATCCTGGGCCGGGTCTGGATCGGCATCCTGCCCAACGAGCACTCCAACCTGATCGGCCTGAGCAAATACGCCCGTGTCTGCGATTGGGTGATGAGCCGGCCGCAAATCCAGGAAGAGGCGGTGGTGATGCTGGCCGATGCGCTGCAAGAGCGCGTCAAGCCCGATGGCTTGGCCATCGTGATGGAGGCCGACCACTTCTGCATGCACTGGCGCGGCGTCAAGGACAACGACACCGCCATGACCAACAGCATGATGCGCGGCGCCTTCTTGAAAGACCCGAACCTGCGGCGCGAGTTCTTGTCGCTGCTGTCGAAGAAAAACACGGGCTGACCGCCGCAACCCCCGATCTGGAGAAGCTTTCATGCTGGTAAGACTGATGTACGCGAGCCGAACCACCGCCGCGGTGGAACAGGACGCACTGGCAGGTATCTTGCGCCAGTCCAAGGACAACAACCCGGCGCTGGGGATCACCGGGCTGCTGTGCCATTGCAGCACCAGCGGCATCTTCATGCAGGTGCTTGAAGGCGGGCGCTCGGCGGTGAACCGGCTGTACCTGAAGATTGCGGCCGACCCCCGCCACACCGATGTGGAGGTGCTGGACTATGCCGAGATCAACGAGCGCCGTTTTGCCGGCTGGACGATGGGCCAGATCAACATGTCGCGGCTGAACCCGGGGCTGCTGTTGAAATATTCGGCCACTCCGGCGCTGGACCCGTACAAGGTGTCGGGCAAGGTGTCGCTGGCGATGTTTGACGAGTTGGTGGCCACGGCCAGCATCATGGGCGAGCGCGGCTGACAGGGTGGCAAGCCCGCAAGCGGCTTGCCACTGCGTCCGTCCTACAAACGCCCGGCCTGGCCGAAGCCGAACAGCGAGCCCAGCAAGCGCGTCGGAAACTGCTGGGTAGCGGCGTTGTAGGCCCTGCCGGTATCGTTGAACATCTGGCGCGCAAACACGAGGCGCGGCGGCAGGTCGCGCAACTCGGCCAGGGGCGCTTGCACGGCGGGGTCGGTCCGCAGCGCGGCTTGCTGCTCAACCAGCGCAACCAGCCGCACCATCACTGCGGCAAGCACGGCGTCAGCCTTGCTCAGGTCGGCAACGGTGTCCTGCGCCACCGGGCGGCGGCGCAGGGCGTCGGTGGCGGCCAGCACCTGCACCTGGGCCGCGGCCACGGCATCGACCGCTGCGGTTTCGCTGGTCAGCGGCTCGGCCACTGCCGCCAGCAGCGCGGACAGGGCTTGGGCGCGGGCGCTCAGGGCCAGTTCGACCTGCGCCCAGGCGACCAGGATGGTGGCGCGCAGCGCGGTGATGCGGTTGTAGACGCCCAGCATCCACAGGCCCAGCACCGCCAGCAGACCCAGCCAGTACAGCGCGCTGCCGCTCAGCATGCTGCGGCCCAGGCCTTGAAACCGACGGCGCGCAGCGCACAGGCCGGGCAGGTGCCGCACCCAAAGCCCCAGGCATGGCGCGCGCCGCGGCTGCCCAGGTAGCAGGTGTGGGTGTGCTCCACCACCAGATCGGTCAAGGCTTGGCCGCCGAGTTGCGCAGTCAGGGCCCAGGTCTGGGCCTTGCTGAGCCACATCAGCGGTGTCTCGACCACCATCGGCGCATCCAGGCCCAGCGACAAGGCCACCTGCATCGCCTTGAGGGTGTTGTCGCGGCAGTCGGGGTAGCCGGAGTAATCGGTCTCGCACATGCCGCCCACCAGCACGCTGGCGCCACGCCGGTAGGCCAGCGCGGCGGCAAAGGTCAAGAACAGCAGGTTGCGGCCGGGCACAAAGGTGTTGGGCAGGCCGTTGGCCTGCAAGGCGATGGCGCGCTCGCTGGTCAGCGCGCTGTCGGAGAGTTGCGCCAGCAGGCGCAAATCCAGCAGGTGGTCGTCGCCCAGGCGTTCTGCCCAGTGCGGAAAGGCCTTGAGCAACTCCGCTCGCACGGTGACCCGGCAGTCCAGCTCGATGTGGTGGCGCTGGCCATAGTCGAAACCCACGGTCTCGACATGGGCGTAGTGGTCCAGTGCCCAGGCCAGGCAGGCGGTGGAGTCCTGGCCGCCGGAGAACAGCACCAGGGCTGTCCGGGCATCCTGGGGCTGGCGGGCAGCAGGCGTCAAGTCCTGACCTCGCCCTGGCCCAGCACCACCCACTTCAATGAGGTCAGCCCCTCCAGCCCGACCGGGCCACGGGCATGGAACTTGTCGGTCGAGATGCCGATCTCGGCGCCCAGGCCGTACTCGAAGCCGTCGGCAAAACGGGTGCTGGCATTGACCATCACGCTGGCCGAATCGACTTCGCGCAAGAAGCGCATCGCGTGCGGGTGGTTCGTCGTCAGGATCGCGTCGGTGTGGTGCGAGCCGTAGCGGTTGATGCGCGCAATGGCCTCGTCGAGCGAATCGACCAGCTTGATGCTGATGATCGGCGCCAGGTATTCCTCGGACCAGTCGGCCTCGGTCGCGTCGACCAGCCGGGCGCCGGGCACCGCGGCCAGGATCGCCTTGGCGCGCGGGCCGCAGCGCATCTCGACGCCCTTGGCC
>JANMXG010000319.1:0-8244 GCA_031394235.1 Betaproteobacteria bacterium | reverse complement strand
GCGGCATGGCTGCCGCGCTCGGCGATGCGGCCGTGGTTCAGCACGATGATCTGGTCGGCGTCGCGGATGGTGGACAGCCGGTGCGCGATCGCCAGCACCGTGACCCTGCCGTGCAATGCGGTCAGTGCCTGCTGCACCTGGCCTTCGGTCTCGCTGTCGATGTGGGCGGTAGCCTCGTCCAGCAGCAGGATGCGCGGCGCACCGGCCAGCGCCCGGGCCATCGCGATCAACTGCTTTTCGCCCACCGACAGCCGGGCGCCGCCCTCGCCCAGCGGGGTGTCGTAGCCCTGTGGCAGGCGCAGGATGAAGTCGTGCGCATGGGCGGCGCGGGCCGCGGCCTCGACTGCAGTGGCGTCCATCGCCCGGCCCATCACGATGTTGTCGCGCGCGCTGGCGGCCAGCAAAAACGGCTCTTGCGGCACCAGGCCCACCTGGCGGCGGAAGTCCGCGTCGCCGATCTGGTCGAGCGGCTGGCCGTCGATCAGCAGTGCACCGACGGGTGCCGGGTAGAAGCGCAGCAGCAGCGACAGCAGCGTGCTCTTGCCGCTGCCGGTGTGGCCGACGATGCCGACGAACTGGCCGGCCGGGATGTCCAGGTCCAGGCCGTGCAGCACCGGCCGTCCGGGCAGGTAGCCAAAGTGCAGGTCATGCACCTGGATGCGGCCCGCACCGACCTGGCCATTGCCCTGGGGCGCCGGGGCTTGGGGCTGTTTGAGCAAGGTGTTGACCCGGGCTGCTGCCACCACCGCCTGCTGCAGCTGGGAGAACTGCATCGTGATCTGGATCAGCGGCTCGACCACCCGGCCGATGTAGCTGACGAAGGCATAGAGCACGCCCACCTCCAGCGCGCCGGCGGTGGTGATGCCACCCAGGCCGCCTGCGCCGCTGCCCGACAGACCCAGGCCGTAGACGGCGATCAGCGCAGCCAGCAGCGCGACGTTGAGAAAGTCCAGCGCCGGCCGCAGCAGCCAGGCGTTGGCCCGCAACTCGACCCGGCGCGAGTCGTACTGGGCCTGGTTGATGCCGGCAAAACGCTGGGCAAAGCGCGCTGCGGCGCCACTGGCCTGGATCACGGCCATGCCGGCAATCGACTCGGCGGCCTGGGCATTGATGTCGCTGCGCAGCGCCCGGGTGCGGGCCACCGCCGGGGCCGACAGGCGCTGGTAGAGCCAGACGATGCCGACCACCGCTGGCACCAGCAGGGCCACGATCAGCATCAGCCGCCAGTTGAGCAGCGCCATCGTCACCAGCATCGTGGCCAGCATGATGGCGCTGTCGAGCATCACGAACAGCAGCTGCACATACAGCGTCTTGACCGCCTCGGTGTCGTTGGTGACCCGGCTGACCAGCTGCCCGGTGATGGCGCGGTCGAAAAACGCCATCGGCAGCCGCAGCACATGGCCGTAGACCTGCTCGCGCAGGCGCTGCACCGAGCGCATTGCCAGGCCCGCCAGCCGCACCAGCTGCCAGAAGCGCAGCAGGCTGGCGACCCAGCCGGCCAGCAGCGCACCGCCCAGCAAACCGGCGATGGCGCCCAGGTCGGCATGGCGCGGCAGCAGGTGCTGGTCGATGAACGCCTTGCCCAGCACAGGGCCCAGCGCCTCCAGCGCGGCGGCCAACACCAGCCACAGCACCGAGGCACGCAGCAGCGGCGCCTCGGGCGCGGCACTGCGGGCCAGCAGCGCCAGCGCGGCGCGGCGCTCATGCGGGTCGGGCTGGGCCTTGTCAGCGGACATGGGGTGCCGATGGGGTGGAGGGGGTGGAGGGGGTGGGTAGGGGGTCGGGTGGCGTGTCGGGCAGGGGGTCGGTGGTCAGGTCAGCGGCGGCAGGGGCATTGCCGTCGCCGTCGCCGTCGTCCAGCGACGCTTCCAGCTGCTGCACCCGCCATTGGGTGGCGTACCAGCCAGGGTGGTCCGCGCTGGCCTCGACCGCCAACAGCGCCGGGTGATCGCCCCGCTCGCTGACGCTGCCGTGGCGCAGCACCAGGATCTGGTCGGCGTCCATCACCGTGGACAGCCGGTGGCTGACGATGATCAGCGTGCGACCGGGTTGTTCGTTCTGGGTCAGCCGCAGGTTGGCCAGGATGCGTGCCGCGGTGCCGGTGTCCACGGCCGACAGCGCATCGTCCAGCAGCAGCAGCGGGGCGTCGGCCAACAGGGCGCGGGCGATGGCCACGCGCTGTCGCTGGCCACCCGACAGCGTGACACCGCGCTCGCCCACCGGCGTGTCGTAGCCCTGCGGCAATTGGCGGATGTCGTCGTGCACGGCGGCCAGGTGGGCGGCAGCCTCGATCTGGGCACGGGTGGCGTCCGGCCGCGCCAGCGCGATGTTCTCGGCCACGCTGGCCGAGAACAAAAACGGCTCTTGCGGCACCCAGGCCATGGCTTGTCGCAGGGCCGCCAGCCGGTACTGGTCCAGCGCCACGCCGTTCCAGCGGATCTGGCCCTGTGCGGCAGGCCACTGGCGCTGCAGCAGCTTGAGCAGGCTGCTCTTGCCCGACCCTGTCGGACCGACGATGCCCAGCGTCTGGCCGGCGGGCAACGCAAAGCCCACCCCCGCCAGGGCCGGCCGCAGCTGGCCGGGATAGGCAAAGTGCAGCGCGTCGGCCTGCAGCAGGCCGGGCGCCACGGCATCCAGCGTGCCGTGGTCGTCCACCGTCAAGGGCGCCTCCAGCACGGGCGCGAGTCGGGCCCAGGCGGCGCGGCCCCGCTCGATCAGGCTCAGCACCCAGCCGGCGGCAAACATCGGCCAGATCAGCTGGCCCAGGTACAGCCCGAAGCTGGTGAGCTGCCCCACGGTCATCTCACCCTGCCAGACCAGCCAGCCGCCAAAACCCAGCGACAGCACCATCGCCGCGCTCAGGGTCAGGCCGACGGCGGGCTCGTAGCCAGCCTCCCAGCGCTGGGCGCGCACGCCGGCCTGGGCCGCGGCACCGGCCAGGGTGCCAAACTGCGCGCTGCTTTGCCGGGCCAGGCCCAGGGCACGCAGGGTGCGCACGCCGGTCAGGCTTTCCTGCACCTGGTCGTTGAGCGCGCCAAACGCATCCAGCGCCTGGCGCGACGCCGCGTGCAGGTGGCGCGATATCCACCAAAACGCCAGCGCCATCAGCGGAAACGGCAGCAGCACCACGCCCGCCAGCCGCCAATCCACGCCCAGGGTCATCATGGCCACGACCAGCAGCAGAGTCATGCTGCCGTCGAACCCGGCCAGCAGGGCCTCGCCGGCGGCCAGTTCCACCGCGTCCACATCGTTGGTGGCCAGCGCCATCAAATCGCCCGTGCGCTGGGTCTGGTAGAACCGCGGGGCCTGCAGCAGCAGCCGGCGGTAAAGCTGCAGCCGAAGGTCCAGCCCCAGCCGGTAGGCCGTGCCGTACAGCTTGATCCGCCAGGCCACCCGCAGGCCGTAGATCACCACGCCAACGGCCAGCAGCAACCAGATTTCATGCCACAGCGCGGCGTCCACCAGGCGCTGTGCCACCAGGCCATCGACCATCTGCCCGATCTGGCGAGGCAACCAGACCCCGAGCAGTGCGATGGCGGCCAGCATCAGCGCCGAGGCCGCGTAGGCACGCCAATGGGCCAGCATAAAGCCACCGATCAGGCGGGACAGGGTCATGGAGGAGGAGGGCGCTCGCCGCGGTGGGCCGGGCGTCTGCCGGCCGCGGCGGCGGTTGGCCGGTTGGATGTGGAAGACACGCAGCCTGATTCAGGCCTAATTCTGAAACACCGGATTCGGCAAACAGCCTGGATTTGCTGCGGGCCGGTGCAGCATGCCCGCGGCGTTGGCGGAATCAACTACTTTCGCGGCTTGGGCTTCTTGACGGCCGGCAGTTCGTTGGCCAGGCCAGCCGACAGCGCGGCACCCGCGGCCACACTCATCTCCAACGGCAGGACTG
The DNA here is from genome assembly GCA_031394235.1 of Betaproteobacteria bacterium. Lineage (GTDB taxonomy): Bacteria > Pseudomonadota > Gammaproteobacteria > Burkholderiales > Burkholderiaceae_C > Pseudaquabacterium. Next base: position 4,349 of record JANMXG010000319.1, on the reverse strand, counting down.
TGCCGTTGTCGAACATCAGTTGCACCCGCACATTGCCGGCGATTTCTGACGACGACGCGCCGGCTGCCAGGACATCGAGCGCCGCCGGCGGGTCGCCCGGCGCTTGCTCCGACCGCTCGAGCACGGCGATCGCCACGGCGGGGGCGAGCTCACTGGCGATGACCGCGTTCTTGATGCTGGCCACCTTCGAGCGTGACAGGGTGGACACGGTCTTGACGCCGCCACCCGACTTTTTGGGACGTTTGACCGCGGGTTGGTCAGCAGGCGAGCGGGTTGGCTTGTTCATGTGAGTGGCGTCCGTCGTTGCGTCCGGGTAGGTGCGTGGACGCGGGCCTTGAATTATGTCGGTTTGAATCCCGGTTTGAGCCTGGCGATGCGTCGGCGCGAATCGCCAGCTTGGTCTGGGGTGCTGGCGATGCGTGCGTTTGCAGCGCCGCCAGCCGTGAGCCACCCGCTGCGAGCCGCCCGCCACCCCCCATCGCCGAGTCGCCACGCAGACGCGACTGCCGCGAACCACCGGTTGCGGGCCGATGCCGCCGCACGGCAAGCGGTGGTGAGCCCGCATGCGGGGCCAAGCGGCCGGCGGCTACAGTGCGTGGGTGAGCACTGCCGCCCGAGCCCCCAAGACCCAGTACACCTGCAGCGCCTGTGGCGGTGTCAGCCCCAAGTGGCTGGGCAAGTGTCCGCATTGCCTGGCGTGGAACACGCTGGAAGAAACGGTGGCCGAGGCCACCGGCGCGGCGCGCCACCGCTACCAGTCGCTGGCCCAGGCGCAACCGGTGTTCACGCTGTCCGAGATCGATGCGGCCGATGTCGACCGCACCCCTACCGGCCAGCCCGAACTGGATCGGGTGCTGGGTGGCGGCATCGTCGAGGGCGGTGTGGTGCTGATCGGCGGCGACCCCGGCATCGGCAAAAGCACCTTGCTGCTGCAGGCCGCTGAATCGCTCTCGCAGCAGGTCAAGGTGCTGTATGTGACCGGCGAGGAGTCGGGCGCCCAGGTGGCGTTGCGGGCGCGCCGGCTGGGTTTGTCGGGCAGCGCGCTGCGCGTGATGGCCGAGATCCAGCTGGAAAAGATCCAGGCCGTGCTGGCGGCCGAGCAGCCGGCGTTTTGCGTGATCGATTCGATCCAGACGCTGTATTCCGACCAGCTCACCAGCGCGCCGGGTTCGGTGGCCCAGGTGCGTGAGTGTGCGGCCCAGCTCACCCGCACCGCCAAATCCAGCGGCTGCGCCATCGTGCTGGTGGGCCATGTCACCAAAGAGGGCGCGCTCGCCGGCCCGCGGGTGCTGGAGCACATCGTCGACACCGTGCTCTACTTTGAGGGCGATACCCACAGCAGTTTTCGCCTGGTGCGGGCGATCAAGAACCGCTTTGGCGCGGTCAACGAGATCGGCGTGTTTGCGATGACCGAGCGTGGGCTCAAGGGCGTCAGCAATCCCAGCGCCATTTTCTTGTCCACCCACGGCGCGCCGGTGCCCGGCACCTGCGTGCTGGTCACGCTGGAGGGCACCCGGCCGTTGCTGGTCGAGATCCAGGCGCTGGTCGATAGCGGCGGGCCGTCGCCACGCCGCTTGAGTGTCGGCCTGGACCGTGACCGGCTGGTGATGCTGCTGGCCGTGCTGCACCGCCATGCCGGCGTGGACAGCGCCGACCAGGACGTGTTTGTCAACGCGGTGGGCGGCGTGCGGATCTCCGAGCCCGCGGCCGACTTGGCGGTGCTGCTGGCGATCCAGAGCTCGCTGCGTGGCAAGCCGCTGCCGAGTGGTTTTTTTGCTTTTGGCGAGGTCGGGCTGGCGGGCGAGGTGCGGCCCGCACCGCGGGGCCAGGAGCGCCTTAAAGAGGCCGCCAAGCTGGGGTTTTCTGTGGCGCTGGTGCCCAAGGCCAACGCGCCCAAGAAGCCGATCGAGGGCCTGACAGTGCACGCCGTCGAGCGTATCGAAGACGCCATCGACGTGGTGCGCGGTCTGTGAGCCGCGCAGTTCCCCGACCGATTTTTACGGACAAGCAGGCAACACGCCGATGAACGCCAAACTGGGATGGGGCCTGGCCGCACTGGCTGTGGCCATGGGCTATTGGTTTTTTGGCTGGCGCGGCGTGGCGCTGGCGGGCTCGGGCATGGTGTTTTGGCTGTTGCTGCAGTTCAGCCGCTCGATGCGGGTGATGCGCACCGCCGCCGGCGCGCCGATCGGCAGCGTGCCCAGCGCAGTGATGCTGCATGCCCGGCTGCAGGTTGGGATGCCGCTGATGAAAATCCTGCTGCTGACACGCAGCCTGGGCGAGAAGCTGGCCGACGCGCCCGAGACCTACCGCTGGACAGACGCCGCGGGCGTGCACGTCACGGTCGAGCTTGCCGCTGGCCGCTGTACCGGCTGGCGCTTGCAACGGCCCGAAGACGGCGGCGCGGCGCCGTAGTCTGCACGCTGGGGTCTGCGCGCTGAGTTCTGCGCGCTGAGTTCTGCCCGCTGTAGCCTGCCGGGCTTGCGGCCGGCCGCCTGGGGTCAGGCCGGATTTCGGCGGTGTGCGGCCAAGCCCATGCCGCCCAGCGCAGCCGCCACCAGCAACAGGGTCGCTGGCTCGGGCATCGGAGTCGGGTTGCCGGACGGCAGTGCCAGCTTGGGCGTCTGGACCGTGACGTTGCTGGCCGCAAGGTACATCGACGCATGTGACAAACCGGCGCCTTGCTTGCCCGGAATGTCGAAGCTGAATGTGGTGCCGTTGGCCATGCCATTGGCGTAGTAGTAGGCTGCCCACTCATTGCCGCCCTTGACAGTCAACACAAAGGGCGAGCCGACCGCCATCAAGAACCGGATCGTGCCTCGGGACGCGTCAGTGCTGTCTTGCCGCACATCGAACACCGCGTTGGTCGAGCCCGCAGCGACGTTGTCATCCTTGAACTGGGTCAGGCCTGACAAGGACAAGCCGTTCCAGGTTGATGATCCGATCAGAGCGGCCAGTTGCGACGCGTCATCGTTGCCCGACACATAGCCCAGGCATGCATTGGCGTTGGTGCTCAGATCCGTGACGGCGCAGCCGCCCAGCGGCGTATTGCCGGTCCTGACGGGGCCCGCATGGCCGGCCGGCGCAAAACTGGCAGCGGTCAGCGCGCCAAGAGCGCACAGCGCAGACTTCAGCCGCAGTAGATTCATGAGGGGTCCTTCGGGGTTGATCGGGGGTAGCGCAATGTCGCCACCCCAACGCGCCGCAGTATTTCGGGCCATTGCCGGATTTGCTGTTGCGTATTGCCGGTTTGCCCGGTTTGCTCGCCGCGGGCAGCGTACGGCGTGACAAATTGCCCGGGTGCAGGCTGAGGACCGTGGCGCCCACCAGCGGTTGGATGAAGTTGGCGGTGAAGCCGCCGTTCAAGCCGCCGGTATCCTCGATGTGCGTCGCCGTTGACGGCATTCCGACGCCCAGCAGGCCCTGCGGCGTGGCGCTCTCGCTGGCGACGGTGGCGCCGGTGCCGCCGTTGAGCCGCTTGCGCTGGCAATTTCCGGTGCACGCCAACACGCTCAAGCCCGTCAGGTCGCTGAATAAACAGGCCGGCATGGCGGTTGCGGTGCTGGTGGCGGGCCCGACGGCATGCGCCGGAGCGGCCAGGGCGGCCAGCGCGGCAATCGCGGCAATCGCAGCAATCGCGGCAAGCGCGAGTGCGGAGAACTTGGCGCTGCGGTTCATGGGAGCATTTCGACGTTGCAGATAAATCTTGGGATGCGATTGCCCGGACATTCATCAACGGCGTTAGCGGGCGCCAACACGGCTCGGCATGGCGCGGTCGTGCACAAGGTCACAGAGGGCTGGCCCGGTGCGGCCGACGGTTGGCGGCGGCTAGAATTGATCGCCCGACAACTTGTGCACAAACCAAGGAAAACCGATGTCCATGTCCGACCGCGACGGCAAGATCTGGATGGACGGCCAGATGGTCGACTGGCGCGACGCCAAGATCCATGTGTTGACCCACACGCTGCACTACGGCTGCGGCGCATTCGAGGGCGTGCGGGCCTACAACACCGCGGACGGCACGGCGATCTTTCGGCTGCAGGAGCACACCGAGCGCCTGTTCAACAGTGCCAAGATCCTGCGCATGAAGATTCCGTTCACGCCCGAGCAGGTGATGGACGCCCAAAAGGCCGTGGTGCGCGAGAACAGATTGGAGAGCTGCTACCTGCGCCCGCTGGTCTGGATCGGCGATGAGAAGCTGGGCGTCTCCCCCAAGGGCAACACCATCCACCTGATGGTCGCGGCCTGGCCTTGGGGCGCCTACCTGGGCGAAGACGGCCTGGCGCGCGGCATCCGTGTCAAGACCAGCAGCTTCACCCGGCACCACGTCAACATCACGATGACGCAGG
>JANMXG010000318.1:0-1787 GCA_031394235.1 Betaproteobacteria bacterium | reverse complement strand
CAGAACAGGCCGCGCCGGTAACCCACAAACCAGGGCTGGACCATGTCGGTGTAGACCCGGTGCACATGCTGCTTGTAGGGTGCATACGCGGTGGACAAGCGCTTGGCTTGCAGGAACAACGCATCCCGCTCCGGCCCGTTGGGCAGCGACGACATCTGGGTGTAGAGCGCATCGAACTCGGGCAGCTTGAAGCGCGCCAGGTTGCCACCGCCCGACGACGGACCGTACAGCCGCTGCAACGCGTTTTGCCCGTCCAGTTGCGTGGCCGACGAGCCCACGCCCCAGATCATCAGCTTGCCGGCCTGACTGGCCTTCAAGTTCTCGGGCCATTTGGCAAACTTGAAGGCGATCTTCAAGCCGATCGCGTTCATGTTTTTTTGCCACAGCTCGTCGAGCTGTCGCTGGGCCGCATCGGGCTGGGTGGCGCGCACCAGCAGCAGCGGCTTGCCGTCGGGCAGGTCGCGCCAACCGTCGCCGTCTTTGTCGACATAACCGTACAAATCCAGCAAGGCACGGGCTTTGGCGGGGCTGTACTCGCCCATCTCGCTGCGATAAGTCGGGTCGTAGCCGGTGGTGTGCGGCACCAGCGGTGACTGGGCCGGGATGGCCTGGCCGCGCCGGCCCATCGCGATCTCGCGCGGGATGTCCACGCCCAAGTTGATCGCCCGGCGCAGCGCGATCTTGTCGGGCGTATAGCCACCCACAACCGGGTCTTCCATGTTGAAGACGGTCAGCACGCCCTCCGGGCCCACCGTGCGGTAGCCGATCACGCCCTGTTTGGCCAGGTTGGGCGCCAGCTTGCCGCCCGGCATCGCGGTGTTGACAAACTCGGGCGGCACACGCTCGATGAAGTCCTGCTGCCGGTTCAAAAACGACAGCCAGCGCGGTTGCGCCTCTTCGATGATCGAGACCACGACCCGGTCCAGCATCGGAATCTGCCGGCCCTTGAAGCGTGCCAGCAGCGCCTGGCCAGCGGTGTCGTCGGGGCCGGGCTCGGCCTCGTCCTCATAGTGGCGCAGCCGGTAGTTCGGGTTGCGGTCCAGCACGATCTGCGAGCTGCGTCGCCAGCTGGCCAGCCGGAAGGCGCCAGTGCCCACCGGATGCTCGGCCAGCTTGTCGCCATAAAACTCGGCCACCTCGCGCGCCACCGCGCCGTACAGGCCGTTGTCGGCCATCAGCTCGGGCAGGCGCGGTCGGGCCTCGCGCAACGTGAACTGCAAGGTGTAGCGGCCGGTGGCTTTGAGGCCGGGCAGCGGGGCGCTGTAGTCAAAGGGCTTGCGGGTGTCCAGTGCCAGCTTGCGCTGCTCGGCCAGGCCGAGCAGGCCGAGCTCTTCAATCTCGCTCCAGGCCGGGCTCTTGGTGGCCGGGTCGGCAAAGCGCTGCAGGGTGTAGACATAGTCCTGCGCCACCAGCTCACGTTTGGCACCTTTGAACGCCGGATCGTCCGCAAACAGAATGCCGGGGCGGATCTGGAAGGTGTAGCGCTTGAAGTCGTCCGACACCTCGGGCGCTGCCGCCGCCGTCAGCGGCCGCACCCGCGCCGGCCGCGCCAGATGGTCGTAGTGGAACAGTGCCTCGAAGATCTGCCCGGTGATGATGCGCGAGTACAGGTCGGAGATCTTGGCCGGGTCGAAACCGGTCTCGGCGACCGGGAAGGCGAAGCGCAGCACATGCTCGGCACGCGGTGCGGGCGCGGCAACCGCGGCGATGGCGGTGGCGCTGGCGCTGGCGGTAACGGTGGCGCTGGCGGCCAAGGCCGCAGACGCCGCGGGCGAATCGCCGGCCGC
>JANMXG010000317.1:0-1986 GCA_031394235.1 Betaproteobacteria bacterium | reverse complement strand
CTCAAACGCCCACCAGGAGAATTCACATGGATATCGCAGGCAAGGTTTTTATCGTCACCGGCGGCGCTTCGGGCCTGGGTGAAGGCACCGCGCGCATGCTGGCGCGCGAAGGCACCAAGGTTGTGATCGCCGACCTGCAGGTCGACCGTGGGCAGGCGCTGGCCACCGAGTTGGGCGCGGCAACTGGTCAAGCCACTTTTGTGCGCTGTGACGTCAGCCAGGACGCCGACGGCCGTGCCGCCGTGGCCGCGGCACTCGCGCTGGGCCCGTTGTTTGGCCTGGTCAACTGCGCCGGCATCGCCCCCGCCGCCCGGACCGTGGGCAAAGAGGGCGCGCACCCGCTCGACGTGTTCACCAAGACCGTCACCGTCAACCTGATCGGCAGCTTCAACATGACCCGGCTGGCCGCCGAGGCGATGTGTGCCAACACGCCCGAGCCCACCGGCGAGCGCGGCGTGATCATCAGCACCGCCAGCGTGGCCGCCTACGACGGCCAAATCGGCCAGGCCGCCTACGCCGCCAGCAAGGGCGGCGTGGTGGGCATGACGCTGCCGATAGCGCGCGACCTGGCGCGCAACGGCATCCGGGTGATGACCATCGCGCCGGGCATCTTCGGCACACCGATGTTGTTCTCGATGCCGCAGGCGGTGCAGGACGCCCTGGCTGCCGGTGTGCCGTTCCCCAGCCGGCTGGGCACGCCGGCCGACTATGCCAAGTTGGTCAAGCACATCATAGAGAACGAGATGCTCAATGGCGAGGTGATCCGGCTGGACGGGGCGATTCGGCTGGCGCCCAAGTAACCCTGCCCGGGCTTGGCCGAGCCGAGCCGAGCCGAGCCGATCCTGACCGACTAGAACCGGGCCGGGGCAGATCCCGCCTACCGGCCAGTGTCCCGGTTGGCATGGGTGCCCCGTAAGCCGGACTCGATGGCGCTCTTGTCCATCTCGCGGGCGCCGGTACTGGGCTTGTCGCGGCGGGACAGGTTACTGCCGGTCTGCAGATCCTCGGGCGCTCTCAAGACCTGGTTGGTGCCGGCCACGAAGGGCACATTTGCGCAGGCAGACAGCAATGCCAAGCCAGCCGCCAGCACCCAAGCACCCACCGCGCTGCACGCGTGACTGGAAAATTGCGTCATTCAGAGCTCCGGACAGTGTTCGCTCAGCCAGCATCGGCTAAAAAAAAACGGGCCACCCTGAGGGCAGCCCGCTGTGGGTCAAGCCTGCGGGGGGATCAGAAGAATTTGTACTTCATCTTCAGGTACAGGGTACGGCCCAGCGGGTTGGTCCATTGCGCGTCGTAGCCGGTCTGGAAGTTCTTCTCGGTGCGCGATGACGGCGGGTCGGTGTCCAGCAGGTTCTTCACGCCCAGCACGACATCCAGGTTCTTCACGCCCCTCCAGCCGACCTGAGCATCCCAGGTGGAATACGAGCTCACGTCGCGCTCTGCCGGGTAGGTCGTACCGTTGACGGCATCGGGATTGGTGTAGTCCTTGTAGCCGCTGGTGAAGTTGTTGGTCAGCGACGCGTTCCAGGCGCCACCGCTCCACGCGGCCGTGGCCGCGTGGCGCCACTTCGGGGTCGGGCCGTAATCCTTGTACTTGCCCAAGTCGCTGATCTCGGACTCACCAAAATACTTGTAGCCGTGCTTGGTGTAGGCAGTGCCTTCCAGGTTCAGACCCACCGTGCCGATGCTCTCGAGCTTGAGCTTGTACTGCAGGCTGATGTCGACGCCCGAGGCAAAGAACTTGCCAGAGTTGTCGTACGGCAGGTAAATGTAGGCGATCGGGAAGGCGGCGTTCGTGCTGCCCTTGTAGACGCCGGCACCGGTGCTGCCGTCGTAGCCGCCCGGGAAAGCAGCCGGGTCGTAACGGTAGATGTAGTCCTTGAACTGGGTCGGGCTACTCAGCACCTGGATCTCAGACTTCTGCTGGATCGCGTCGCTGATGCTCAGGTCCCAGTAGTCCAGCGATGCACTGAAGTTGGCGCT
>JANMXG010000316.1:0-3223 GCA_031394235.1 Betaproteobacteria bacterium | reverse complement strand
TCCACCACCTGCCAGTACTCGTTGTAGATCATGGTGCTGATGCAGGCGGCCTGGTTTTGCAGCAGCGGGTCGACGTTGAAGCCCTGCTTGAGCACCTTGACGTCGGTGTCGGGCTTGAGGCCCAGCTTGGCCATCCAGTTCAGGAACGGGTACTCGTTGCCGCCAAACCAGACGCCCAGGGTCTTGCCCTTGAAGTCTTTCGGGCTGGCAATGCCGCTGGACTTCTTGCAGGTCAGCATCAGGCCAGACTTGTCGAAGATCTGCGCAATGTTGACCAGCGGCACCCCCGCCTCACGGGCGGCCAGCGCGTCGGGCATCCAGTTGACGATGGCGTCGGCCTGGTTGCCGGCCAGCACCTGCACCGGGCTCACATCGGGGCCGCCCGGCTTGATGGTGACGTCAAGCCCGGCGTCTTTGTAGTAGCCCTTGGCGGCAGCCACGTAGTAGCCGGCAAACTGGGCTTGCGGCACCCATTTCATCTGCACCACCACCTTGTCGGCGGCAAGTGCCGCCAGGCTTGCGGCGGCCAGCATGGCGGCGAGCACCGCGTGTTTGATCGTGAAACCGGTCATGACTCACTCCTGTCTTGGTTTGTGGAACGGAACGTAGGAACACACGGAAAACGAGAAAGCAACAAGAAAACGACCACTCGGGTGGCAGCGCCTGCGCAGGCCCGACGGCGGAAACATCATGGGCTGCGGACCGACGGGTGCCAGAAAGCCACCCGCCGCTCCAGTTGCACCAGCACAGCATAGGCCACCGACCCGGTGACCGCCGCCACCACGATGGCGCCCCAGACCAGCGCCATGTTCATGCGGGCGGCCTCGGTGCTGATGCGAAACCCCAGCCCCACCGTGGGCGAGCCAAAAAACTCGGCCACGATCGCGCCGATCAGCGCCAGCGTGGCATTGACCTTGAGGGCGTTGAAGATGAAGGGCATGGCTGCCGGCAGCCGCAGGTCCAGCAGGGTGCGGGGGTAACTGGCGGCGTAGCTGTGCATCAGCTCCAGCTCCAGCTTGCCAGCCGCCTGCAGCCCGGCCAGCGTGGACACCAGCATCGGGAAGAAGGTCATCAATACCACCACCGCGGCCTTGCTGGGCCACTCAAAGCCAAACCACATCACCATGATGGGTGCTACCGCCACCAGCGGCACGGTGCTGGTCAGGTTGGCCAACGGCAGCAGGCCCCGCTGTAAAAACGGTGCGCGGTCGATCGCCACGCCGACCACAAAGCCCAGGCCCGAACCCAACGCCCAGCCGACCAGCACCGCCTTGAGCACGGTTTGCACAAAGTCGCCCGCCAGGGTGTCCCAGCGGTCGACCAGCATCTGGCCGATCAAGGCCGGCGCCGGCAGCAGCACCCGCGGCACATCGAACAAGGACACGCCCAGCTGCCAAAAGTACAGCACCCACAGGCCGAACAGCGCGGCCGTGGCCGTGCCGTACCAGCGCCGGCCGTCGAGTGCCGCTACCCGCTGCACGCTGCGCGCGGCCAGCACCACCACCACCGCCAGGGCCAGCAGGTGCACAGTGGCGGGGCCACTGTCGCTGCTGCCGGCGGGCGGCACGGCCTGGGCCAGCGCGGCGGCGGCAATGCCGGCTGCCAGCAGCGTCAACCAGAGGGCGAGTTGGCGGCCCATCATGCGGCCCGCCGGGTTTGCAGCACCCAGCGCTCGACCGCGGCCACCGCCGCCGTCAGCCCCAGTCCCAGCAGCGCCGACATCACCAGCGCCGACCAGATGCCCACGGTGTTGCCGTAGTAGCTGCCGGTCAGCAGCTTGGCGCCCAGCCCGGCCTGCGCGCCGGTGGGCAACTCGGCCACCATCGCGCCGACCAGCCCGGCGGCAATCGCCACCCGCAACGACGGGAACAAAAACGGCAAGGCTGAGGGCATGCGCAGTAGCCAGAAGGCCTGCAGCCGGCTGGCGGCGTAGGTGTGCATCAGCTCGGTCTCGATGCGCTGCGGCGCACGCAGGCCGGCCACCATCGCCACCGTGACCGGGAAGAAGCACAAGTACATCGCAATCGCCGCCTTGGGCGCCACGCCCGAGAACCCCAGGCTGCCCAGGATCACCAGCACGATGGGCGCAATCGCCAGCACCGGCACGGTCTGCGAGGCAACGATCCAGGGCAGCAGCGCCCGGTCCAGCGTGCGGGAGTGCACGATGGCCGCCGCCAGCGCGATGCCAAGCAACGTGCCCAGCACAAAGCCGACCAGCGTGGACTGGGCAGTGACGGCCGCGTGATACAGCAGGTTGCGCGGTGAGTCGAGTGGCCAATCGACCAGACTGCGGACCAGATCGACCACCACCTGGTGCGGCGCCGGCAGCACGGGGCGCTCCATGTTGAGGGTGGCCGTGATCAGCTGACCGGTGCTGTACGCGCCCATTGGTGCCAGCACCCGCTCGACCGCGCCGGCCCGGTTCAGGCCTACCGCGCCCCCATACCAGAGCAGCAGCGTGGCGGCCAGCACCAGCGCCACCGGCAACGCACGCTCGCGCAGCGGGATAGCCTTAGACCGCATCTTCTTCGGCGGCCGGGCCGTGACCATGGCCCTGCCTTTGGCCACCCGCCAGGCCCTCGCGCACCTCGTGCGCCAGCGCCATGAACTCGGGCGTGTCGCGTAGCCCCAGGTGGCGAGCGTCCGGCAGCGTGGATGGGATGATCTTGAGGATGCGCCCCGGCCGCGGCGACATCACCACGATGCGGGTGGACAAATACACCGCCTCGGCGATCGAGTGGGTGACAAACACCACCGTGCGCCGCTCGCGCTGCCAAAGCTGCTGCAACTGCTCGTTCAGGCCGTCGCGGGTGATCTCGTCGAGCGCGCCAAACGGCTCGTCCATCATCAAGATCTTGGGCTCGAAGCCCAACGCCCGGGCGATCGACACCCGCTGCTGCATGCCGCCCGACAGCTGCCAGGGGTATTTGCGCTCAAAGCCGGTCAGGCCGACCCGGCCCAGCTGCTCGCGTGCCACGGCTTCGGCCTCGGCCTTGCGCCGGCCCTGGATCTGCAACGGCAGCATCACATTGCCCAGTACCGTGCGCCACGGGAAGAGCGCCGGCGCCTGGAACACATAACCGTAGGCGCGCGCCAGGCGGGCCTGGTGCGGCGTCAAGCCATAGACCAGCACCTCGCCGGCGCTGATCGGCTCCAGGTCGGCGATGACCCGCAGCAGCGTGGTCTTGCCGCAACCCGACGGGCCGATCAGCGAGACAAACTC
>JANMXG010000315.1:0-4132 GCA_031394235.1 Betaproteobacteria bacterium | reverse complement strand
ACCACCAGCACCACCTTCCAGGTGTTGACTCAGCAGATCGACGACCACCTGCGGTCCATGATGCCGGTCTGGAAGCTCAAGTATCCCGGCGTCGAGAACCTCAAGGTCGCGGTGATGGGCTGCATCGTCAACGGCCCCGGCGAGAGCAAACATGCCGACATCGGCATCAGCCTGCCCGGCACCGGCGAGGCGCCGGCCGCACCCGTTTTCATCGACGGCCAGAAGGCGATGACGCTGCGCGGTGACAACATCGCGCAGGAGTTCCACGGCATCGTCGAGCGCTACATCGAACGGCGATTCGGCGCGGCGACCTCGGCGCATTGACGCGCTGCCTGCTGGCCTTAGCGCTCCACCGCCCGTGCCCGACCGGGCACCCCCATCCTCTCATTGGACGGTCTGCCCCTAGCGGACCCTGGCAAGACATGGCCGAACCCCTGCAAGCCGTCAAAGGCATGAACGACATCCTGCCGCCGGATTCCGCGCGCTGGGAATGGCTGGAAGACAAGCTGCGTGCGCTGATGCGGCGCTACGGCTACCAGAACATCCGCACGCCCATCGTCGAGCCAACGCCGCTGTTCGTACGCGGCCTGGGCGAGGTGACCGACATCGTCGAGAAGGAGATGTACTCCTTCGAGGACGCGATGAACGGCGACAAGCTGACGCTGCGGCCTGAAAACACCGCCGGCGTGGTGCGCGCGGCGATCGAGCATTCCATGCTCTACGACGGTGGCAAGCGGCTGTTCTACATCGGGCCGATGTTTCGCCACGAGCGGCCGCAGCGCGGCCGCTACCGGCAGTTTCACCAGGTCGGCGTCGAGGCGCTGGGTTTTGGCGGGCCCGAAGCCGACGCCGAGGTGATCCTGATGGCGCGTGCGCTGTGGCGCGACCTGGGCCTCGCCGACGTGCGGCTGGAGATCAACAGCCTGGGTGTGCCTGACGAGCGCCGTGCGCACCGCACCGCCTTGATGGCCTACTTCGAGACACATGCCGACCAACTCGATGCCGAGGCCAAGCGCCGGCTGCACAGCAACCCGCTGCGCATCCTCGACACCAAGAACCCGGCGATGCAGGACCTCGTCGATGCCGCGCCGCAGCTGATAGGCTTTTTGGGTGATGCCTCGCTCAAGCACTTCGATGCCGTCAGGGCCGCGATGACGGCCGTCGGCCAGGCTTACACCGTCAACCCGCGCCTGGTGCGCGGCATGGACTACTACACCCACACCGTGTTTGAGTGGATCAGCCCCAAGCTTGGCGCGCAGGGCACGGTTTGCGGCGGCGGCCGCTACGACGGCCTGGTCGAGATGATCGGCGGCAAGCCGGCGCCGGGCGTGGGCTGGGGCATGGGGCTGGAGCGGGTGCTCGACCTGTTGGTACAAAGTGGCATCGAGGTGCCGACCACCCCGCCCGACGCCTACGCCGTGCTGCCCGACGCCCAGGCGCTGAGCTCGACCATTGCCACCGTGGAGGCGCTGCGCGCGGCCGGTTTGGCGGTGGTGATGCATGCCGGCGGCAGTACCGGCCTGGGCGGCATGAAATCCCAGTTCAAGAAGGCCGACGCCAGCGGCGCGCGGTTTGCGCTGGTGTTTGGTGGCGATGAGCTGGCGCAGGGCATGGTGACGGTCAAACCGCTGCGCGATGCCGGCGCCGCCCAGGTGCTGCGGCCGCTGGCGGCTGTTGCCGACTGGGCGCACGAACTGCGCAACGCATAATCCCCGCTTGCGTTTTTGCGCGCACGCCACCCAAAACACCACAGGCATTCCATGGCCAATACCCTCGACCTGCAAGAGCAGGAACAACTCGACGACCTCAAGGCGTTCTGGAAGCAATACGGCAACCTGATCACCTGGTTGATCACGGCCTGTCTGCTGGCGTTTGCCGGCTGGAACGCCTGGGGCTGGTACCAGCGTGACCAGGCCACCAAGGCCAGTGCGATGTTTGACGAGCTCGACAAGGCCGCAGCCGCCGGTGATGCCGACAAGGTGGGCCGCGTCTTCGGTGATTTGAAATCACGTTTTGCCGGCACCGCTTACGCCCAGCAAGGGGGCCTGTTGGCCGCGCGGGTGCAGTACGAAAAAGGCCAGGCCGACGGCGCCAAAGCCAGTCTGACCTGGGTGGCCGAGCACGCCACCGAGGACGAATACCGCAGCATTGCCCAATTGCGCCTGGCCGGTGTGCTGCTCGAAGCCAAGCAATACGATGCAGCTCTCAAGGCGCTGGACGCTGCACCGGCCAAGGAATTTGCCGGCCTGGTGGCCGACCGCCGCGGTGATGTGCTGCTGGCCCAGGGCAAGCCCGCCGAAGCCCGTACTGCCTACCAGGCCGCCCACAAAGCGATGAGCGACAAGCTGGACTACCGGCGCCTGATCGAGGCCAAGCTCACCGCGCTGGGTGCACCGCCGGTACCGGCCCCAACCCCCAGCGCCTCCGCGGAGTTGGCCAAGTGATGCGCAGTTGGACCTCTGCCATCGGGGTGGCGCTGGTTGCCGTGCTGACCGCCGGGCTGGCCGGTTGCGCTGCCGACAAGCCTAAACCCACCGCACTCGAAATCCTCAGCCCCCAAATTGCCGGCCGTCAGGTCTGGAGCGCCCGGCTTGAGTCGGTGCAGTTCCCACTGGCTGTCGCAGTGCGCGACGGTGCATTTGTGGTGGCCGGCAGCGATGGCACGGTGATGTCGATCGAGGCCCAGTCCGGACGTGAGCTCTGGCGCGGTCAGGTCGGCGCCAAGGTAGCGGCCGGCGTCGGCAGTGATGGCCGCTATGCCGCGGTGGTCACCACCGACAACGAGCTGGTGGTGTTGAACCAGGGTGCCAAGGTGTGGAGCACCCGGCTGGCGTCGCGCACCAGCACCGCGCCGCTGGTGGCCGGCGAGCGCGTGTTTGTGGTGGGTGTCGACCGGGTGGTGCATGCGTTCGATGCACTCGACGGCCGCCGCCTCTGGACTTTCCAGCGGCCTGGCGAGACCCTGACACTGGCCCAGCCCGGCGTGTTGTCGGCCTACAAGAACACCCTGGTGGTGGGCGTCGCGGCGGTGATGCTGGGCCTGGACCCGACCACCGGCAGCGTGCGCTGGGAAGTTGCTGTCACCTCGCCGCGTGGCACCAACGAGGTCGAGCGCCTGAACGATCTGGTCGGACCGGTGTTGCGGGTGGGTGACAGCTTGTGTGCCAGGGCCTTCCAGACCGCTGTTGGCTGCGTGGCGGTGGCGGGTGGCGGCAGCGCCGCCGAGCGCGCGTCCGTACGCTGGAGCCGCAATGCCGGTGGCCAGCAAGCGGTGGGCGGTGATGCTGAATTTGTCTTTGGTGCCGATGCCAGCGACCGTGTCAGCGCCTGGCGCGCTGAGGGCGGTGAGCTGGCCTGGACCCAGGAGCGCCTGCTGTACCGGGGTTTGAGCGCGCCGCTGTCAGCCGGCAAGACCGTGATGTTTGGTGATTTTGAAGGTCAGGTGCACTTCCTGTCCCGCACCGATGGCACCACCCAGCTGCGCCTGCCCACCGACGGATCGCCGGTAGCGGCACAGCCCGTGTTGTCCGGCACCACGGTGTTGGTCGTCACCCGCAACGGCGGGCTGTTTGCCTTCCGGCCTGAGTGACCCCGGGGCGCTGCCCCGTTTTTCCTGATTTGCTGAACTGAGGCCCACGACATGAAACCGGTGATCGCCCTGGTGGGGCGGCCCAACGTGGGCAAGTCCACACTTTTCAACCGCCTGACCAAGAGCCGCGACGCCATCGTCGCCGACTTCTCCGGCCTGACCCGCGACCGCCATTACGGCGACGCCAAGCAGGGCGCGTTCGAGTTCATCGTGATCGACACTGGCGGCTTCGAGCCCGAAAAGCCCACCGGCATCGTTGCGATGATGGCGCGCCAGACCAAGGCTGCGGTGGCCGAGGCCGACGCGGTGATCTTTGTCGTCGATGCCCGCATGGGCGTGTCCGGCCAGGACCACGACATCGCACGTTACCTGCGTAGCGCCAACAAACGGGTGCTGCTGTGTGTCAACAAGGCCGAGGGCATGAGCGAGTCGCCGCTGTTGGCCGAGTTTCATGAGCTCGGCATGGGCGAGCCGCACCCGATCTCAGCCTCGCACGGCCAGGGCATTCGCAGCCTGGTCGAGGCGGCGCTGGCCGACTTTGCC
>JANMXG010000314.1:0-2494 GCA_031394235.1 Betaproteobacteria bacterium | reverse complement strand
GCGGCCGGCGCGGTGGCCAAGAAGTGGCTCAAGTTGCAGCACGGCACCACATTCACCGGCTGGATGAGCCAGCTCGGCGAGATCGCGATCCCGTTCGAGGACGCAGCGCAGATCCCGCAAAACCCGTTTTACGCGCCCAATGCCGGCATCGTGCCGCAGCTGGAGGCCTACATGGACGCGCTGCGCAAGGACGGTGACTCGTGTGGTGCGCGCATCGAGGTGCGGGCAACCGGCGTGCCGGTGGGCCTGGGCGAGCCGCTGTTTGACAAGCTGGACGCCGACATTGCCTACGCGATGATGGGCATCAACGCGGTCAAGGGCGTGGAGATCGGCGACGGTTTTGGCGTGGTACCGCAGCGCGGCACAGTGCACGGCGACAGCCTGACGCCGGCGGGCTTTGCCAGCAACCACGGCGGCGGCGTGCTGGGCGGCATCTCCACCGGGCAAGATCTGGTGGTGTCGATCGCGATCAAGCCCACCAGCTCGATCCGCAGCCCCAAGGCCTCGATCGACCGGGCCGGCGCGGCCACGGTGGTCGAGACCTTCGGCCGCCATGACCCGTGTGTCGGCATCCGCGCCACGCCGATCGCCGAGGCCATGCTGGCGCTGGTGCTGATGGACCATGTGCTGCGGCACCGCGCCCAGTGCGGCGATGTTCGGCTGGCAACGGCGGCCATCGCCGGATCGGCCGGCTGAGTTCAGCCGCCTGGCTGCTCGCCAGGCCGGCATGTCGTCCGGCCGCGGCGCCGGCTGTCGCCCCGTCCTGCAACTCGTCGGCGGCGTCCTGCGCTTCATCGCAGCAGGGGCTTGTCAGCGGCAAAGCCACTCCTACACTTCGGCTCGCTCCACGAGAGCAAGCACAACAACGAAGGACAAGTCATGCGCAAAAGCGGGCTGATCGGGGCAGGGGTGGTGGTGATGGTGGTGTTGGTGGCCGTGGGCGCCGCGGTCTGGATGGTGCAGCGCGGTCCGCTGTCGCTTGGCACTGCGCAAGCCGCCAAGGCGCCAGGGGCGTCCGCCTCGGCCCCGTTGGACTTTCGCGCCAACGAGGTGGTCAGCCCGCAGTGGGCCCGCCTGTCGCAGACCCTCGAATTTTCGGGCCCGTTGGTGGCCCCTAACACCGCCGTGCTGCGTGCCAAGGCCTCCGGCACGCTGCTGGCGCTGGACGTGACCGAGGGCGCACGGGTGCGGGCCGGCCAGCTGCTGGGCCGCATCGACATGGCCGAGCTGGGCAGCCGCATTGCCGAGCGCGACGCCAATCTCGAATCCGCCCGCGCCACCGTGCTGCAGGCCGAGCGCAGCCATGCCAGCAATGACCGGCTGGCCGCGCAAAGCTTTATCTCAGGCACGGCGCTGGACAACTCGCGCGCCACGCTGGACACCGCCCGCGCTGCGCTGTCGGCCGCTCAAGCCTCGCTCGCCACCACCCGGGTGGCCCAGCGCGACGCCAGCCTGGTCGCGCCGATTGCCGGCATCGTCGCCAAGCGCCATGTGCTGCCGGGCGAGAAGGTGACCGTCGAACAGCAGGTGCTGACCCTGGTGGACCTGGCCCAGCTGGAGCTGGCCGGCAGCGTCGGCACCCACGAGGTTGCCCGGCTGGCGCCCGGCATGGTTGTTGAGGTGAGGGTCGAAGGTGTGGCCCAGCCGATTGCCGGCCAGGTGGCGCGCATCTCGCCGGCCGCCGAGGCCGGCACCCGGTCGATCGGTGTCACCGTGACGGTCGCCAACCGTGACGAGCGGCTGCGCGCCGGTCAGTACGCACTCGCCCGGGTGGACCTGCCGGACGGGCAACAGCGCCTGCTGGTGCCGCTGGCCGCGGTCGGTGCCACCGGCGGGCAAAACCATGTCTGGCTGATCGACAACGGCGTGTTGGCGCGCCGCGCGATCACGTTGGGCCGGCGCGACGAGGCCGGCAGCCGGGTCGAGGTGCTGACCGGCCTGGCCACCGACGCCCAGGTGCTCGCCGCCCGTTTCGACAACCTGCGGGAGGGTGCACCGGCGCGGGTGCTGGCAGCCGCGCCGCTGGCCGCAGCCGGGTCGGCCAGTTCCGCCGCCGCGTCCGCCGCCGTGCTGCGCTAGAGCGCCCATCGACGACTCGACCCCCAAAAACCAAAGGTCAAACCATGTGGATCACCCGAGTGTCGATCGCCAACCCCGTGTTTGCGGTGATGGTGATGGTGGCGCTGTGCGTGCTGGGCATGTTTGCCTATGCCCGCCTGGGCGTGGAGCAAATGCCCGACGTGTCGCCGCCCGGCGCCTACATCGAGGTGGCCTACCCCGGCGCAGCCCCCGAGGCGGTGGAGCGTGAGGTCAGCAAGCTGATCGAGTCCTCGGTCAACAGCGTGGCAGGGGTGCGCCGCATCACCTCGCGCAGCCTGGAGGGCAAGAGCCAGACCAACGTCGAGTTTTCGCTCAACGCCGACATGGGCCGGGCGATGCAGGAGGTGCGCGACCGGCTCTCGGCCGTGCAGAGCAGCCTGCCGCGCGACGCCAA
>JANMXG010000313.1:0-4603 GCA_031394235.1 Betaproteobacteria bacterium | reverse complement strand
CTTTCGGCGCCCGCCCTCATCTAGGCTTGAAGCCTAGGATTACTTCTTGGCTTCTTCTTTCTTGGCGTCTTTCGCGGCGTCGTGCTTGGCACCCTTCTTGGCAGCGTGCTTGGCACCGCTGGCGGCGCTGGCGGCGGGCTTGGCAGCCTCGGCCTTCATCGGCGCGCCACCGGCGTGGGAAGCGGCTTGGGCACCCAGGGCGAAGGCGGCGAGGGCGAGGGCAGTGATGATCTTGTTCATGATGTCGGTCTTTGCAGTAGGGTGGAACTTCAGGTGGAACGGGTGCGCAGCGTCAGGCAACAACCAGAAACTGCAACCACCCTTTTATTGGCGACACCTCCTGTCGGATGCGCTGCCGTGTCGGTATAACGCCCGGCAACGCCATCGGTTGACACGATTTGCACACCGGGTCGGTACGGCAGCACACCGTGCAGTCATGCATGGCAAAACGCGCCGGCCGGCACGGGCGACAATCAGGCTGGTGACTCTTCTGAACCCTCCGCTGTACCCAGCGCTCCGCCAGCGTCTGTTCCCGCTGATGCTGCTGCTGAGCCTGAGCGCGTTGGCCACGGCCGCCCCTTTCATACCCGCCAGCGATGCCCAGGTGCTGGCCACTGTGCCGGCGCGCGCCAGCGACCCGGCGGCTCGTGAGCTGGCCGCCTTGCGCCAGGCCTGGCGCCAACAACCCAATGACCTGGCCACCGCCCTGCGCCTGGCCGAGCGCAGCTTTGCGCAAGTGGGTGTCGAGGGCGATCCGCGCTACATCGGCCAGGCCCAGGCGGTGCTGCAGCCCTGGTGGACGCTGCCCGACCCGCCCGTGGCGGTGCGGGTGCTGCGGGCACAGCTGCTGCAATTCGATCACCGTTTCGACGCCGCGCTGGCGGACCTGGACGCGGCGCTGGCCGCCCAGCCCGACAACGGCACGGCATGGTCGTGGCGCACCGCCATCCTGATGGTGCAGGCCGACTACGCCCGGGCGCGGCAGAGCTGCGAAAGCCTGGCGCCCCTGGCCACACCGCTGATCAGCGCGGCCTGCCTGGCCCAGGTGGACGCGGTGACCGGCCACGCCGCCGAGGCCGCCAGCCGCCTGCGCGCCGCGCTGGACGCCAACCCCCAGGCCGACGCCGCCGAGCGGCTGTGGAGCCTGACCCGCCTGGCCGAAAACGAGGAGCGCCGCGGCGCCTATGCCCAGGCCGAAGCGGCCTTCCGCGCCGCGCTGGCGCTGGGCCTGTCCGACGTTTACCTGCAGGCGGCCTATGCCGACTTCCTGCTTGACCGCGGCCGGCCGGCTGAAGTGCTGACCCTGCTGGCCGACGGCGCCCGTGCCGATGTGCTGCTGTTGCGCCTGGCGCTGGCGGCTTCGGCTGCCGGCAACCGCGACGCCACCCGCTGGCGCGACTCCCTGGCGGCGCGCTTCGACGCCGCCCGCCAGCGCGGCGACACCTCGCACCGCAAGGAGGAGTCGCGCTTTGTGCTGGCGTTGCAGGGCGACACAGCCCGCGCGCTGCAACTGGCGCAACAGAACTTTGCCGAGCAGCGCGAGCCGGCCGACGCCCGCATCTTGTTGGAGGCCGCATTGGCCGCGCGCCAGCCCGATGCCGCCCGGCCGGCGCTGGATTGGATGGCCGCCCACCGGGTCGAGAGCGTGGTGCTGCAAGGCCTGGCGGCCAAACTCAAGGCGAAGTCATGAGCCGCCCCGCCCGCTGGATCTGGCGCTGCCTCGCTCTGGCCTTGCTGGCCGGCGCAGCGCAGGCCCACAAGCCCTCCGACAGCTACCTGACGGTCACCGTGCAGGACGGCCGCCTGCGCGGCCAGTGGGACATCGCACTGCGCGACCTGGACCTGGCCGTGGGGCTGGACGCCGACGGCGACGGCCGCATCACCTGGGGTGAGGTGCGCGCCCAGCATGGCGCCATTGCCACCTACGCCACGGCGCGGCTGCAGGTGCAGGCGGACGGCCAGCCCTGCACCTTGACCGTGGGCCCGCAGCAGGTGGACGAGCACACCGACGGTGCGTACAGCGTGCTGCCGCTGCAACTGGCCTGCGCGGTGGCTGCGCCCAAAGCATTGAGCCTGCGCTACACCCTGCTGGCCGACCTCGACCCCCAGCACCGCGGCCTGCTGAACTTGACGGTGGACGGCGCCAGCCGCAGCGCCATCCTGGGGCCGCAGGCGCCGCTGCAAAGCTTCACGCTGGCGCGCATCAGCCGCTGGCAAGCCTTTGTCGACTTTGCCAAAGAGGGCGTGTGGCACATCTGGATCGGCTTCGACCACATCCTGTTTTTGCTCTCGCTGCTGCTGCCGGCAGTCGGCTTGTGGGCCGGGCGGCGCTGGGAGCCGGTGGACCGCCTCGGTCAGGCGGTGGTGGAGGTGCTGAAAGTGGTCACCGCTTTCACGTTGGCGCATTCGATCACCCTGACGCTGGCGGTGCTGGGCCTGGTGTCGCTGCCGTCACGGGTGGTCGAGTCGTCGATCGCCGCCAGCGTGGTGCTGGCCGCACTGAACAACGTCTGGCCGGTGTTCCACGGCCGGCGCTGGATGGTGGCCTTTGCCTTCGGCCTGCTGCACGGCTTCGGCTTTGCCAGCGTGCTGGTGGACCTGGGCCTGCCGCAGGGCGCGCTGGCGGTGGCGCTGGCCGGCTTCAACGTGGGGGTGGAGTTGGGCCAGCTGGCCATCGTCGCGGCTTTTCTGCCGCTGGCCTATGCGCTGCGGCGCAGCTGGTTTTACCGCCGTGCGGTGCTGGTGGGCGGCTCGCTGCTGATCGCCGCGCTGGCCGGCGTGTGGCTGGCCGAGCGGGCGCTGGACTTGAAGCTGATGCCGTTCTGAGCTGCGATGTGGCTCAGCGCAGGCTGAAGCTGAGCGTGACGAAGCGGCTGTCCCAGCTGTCGGGCGGGTCGGCTGCCAGGCGCAGGTCCACCGCCCGCAGCAGCCAGCGGCCGGCCGCAGGCCGCGGCAGCGTGATGCGGCCGCCGGCATCGGTCTGCAGCCAGGTGCCGGGCATCGGCTGGTCCGCGTTGACCAACTCCACCGCCAGTGCGGGCAGCGGCTGGCCGTCGCGCAGCACCTGCAGTTGCAACTGCATAGGCAGACCACCCGCGGTATCGGCCTTGACCTCGGCCAGCAGCATGTCCATGCCCAGCGGCGCGGGCTGGGCCGCGGCCGGGCCGATGTCACTGGCCGGACCGGGCAGCGCAATGCGGGCATGTTTGGTGTAACGCTCCTGCCACGGCCGGCCCCGGGCCTGCATGCCGGCCCACGCCGCCAACAGGGCGGGTGGTGGCCGCACCTCGTCCAGGTACACCGGCACCTTGTCGGGCGGCACTGTCACGTCGAAAGGGGTGAGTTGCAGCCAGCAGCTCTCGGCCGCCGCGCCGGTGCGCATCAACAGGCTGTTGGACAGGTTGCGCACGGCGTCCAGCGGCTGCCGTGTGCCGGCGGCATCGGCACAGCCGGGCTTGACCAGGTAATGCGGGTCGATGCCCACCTCGAACACCGGAAAGCGGTTGCCCGTGCCCAGCAACAGCAGGCCGGCTGTAGCGCCTCGCGGCACCGGCTGCAGCCAGCTGTCGTGGGCGCGGGCCGGCGCGGCAGCCGCCAGGCCGAGAACGGCAAGCAGGCTGGCGGCCAGGCGGCGGGGAGAAGCGGTGCAAAAAGACGTCATGCCCACAGCATACGCAGGCCGTCAAGTTCTGGATGGCCATGCCGGCCCGGCCCCAGCCGTGCCCGGTCTGGCCTCAGCCGTGCAACGGCCAGACCGCACCACCGCCGACGGCATAAAAACGCCGGTCCGGCGCAGGGTCGGCGAGCCAGCCGCCGGTGAACTCGCCAAACGCCGGCAAGATCGCCTGCCCCGGGCCGCTGACGAAACACGGCAGCCGCAGGCTGTCTCGGCCGCGCCCGTGAATCCGGCGCGCCGGATGCAGATGGCCGGCGAGCACGAAGTGCGTCGGATGGCTTTGCGGATGGTGGCAGCAGGCAAACGGCCCCAGCAGGTGCGGCTCATTGACGACCTCGATGCGCAGCGCGGCCGGCGGGTCACCCGCGCGGCTGTCGTGGTTGCCGCGCACCAGCGTCATCGCCATCGCGGCATGGCGCGCACGCCAGGCCTCGAGAGCGGCCATCACCGGTGCGGTGCGGGCCGCCGCCGCATGCAGAAAATCGCCGAGAAAGAGGATGTGTTCAGGCCGATGCTGACCGATCAAGCCATCGAGCCGCGCCAGGTTCTCCTGGGTGGTGCCGCCCGGCACCGGCTGGCCCAGCGCGCGGTAGGTGGCAGCCTTGCCGATGTGCAGATCCGCGACAAACACGGTGCGGCCGGCCGGCCACCAGAGCGCACGCTCGGGCAACAGCTGCAGCAGCTCACCGGCCCATTCGACCACGCAGGGGGTGGGTGTCACGGCGTGATGGACCCCGCAGCGCTCACAGCGGCGGCAGGGGACGCGAGGGCTTGCGACGCGACGGGGCTGGCGCGAGCCACGAGACTGGCGCGAACCACGAGACTGGCGCGAACCACGAGACTGGCGCTGTGGGCTGGGCGCCTGGCCAAACGCCATCGTGCCTTTGACCTGCTCGATACCGCCGACCGCAGGCAGGCCGCCCGCCG
>JANMXG010000312.1:0-9127 GCA_031394235.1 Betaproteobacteria bacterium | reverse complement strand
CGAGATCAAGCTGCCCGGCATGGCCAATGCGTTCTACCGCGAGCGGGTCGATCAGCACTTGCGCATCGGCATGCGCGCCATCGAACTGCTTCGCCGACAGCGGCTGGACCAGCTGCACAGCCGCAAGCTGCGCAGCTTTGCAGAGGTGGCGTTTCAGTAGGCGGAGAGACCGGCCAATGCCCTGGCGCCGGTCTCCTGCGCCTCAGGGCGGATTGGGCGCCAGCTCGCGCTGCGTCTGCTGGGCCTGCGGCAGCCATTGCGGCTCGGCCGTCTGGGCGCGGGCGACGGCACGCGCGGCAGCGTGTTGTGCGCCGGCTCGGTCACCCAGGCTGTCGCGGGTACGGGCCAGGTTGTTCCAGGCAGCGGCGCTGTCGTGCTGCAGCGCGGCGTCCTCGAAGGCGCGGGCGGCACCGGCCAATTCGCCCGCGGCGTGCAATGCATTGCCCTGGCCCATCGCCGCCACCAGGTTGGCGGGCCAACGCTGGCGCACGGCGCCCCAGGCGAGCGCCGCCTGGGGCGGTGCGCCCACGCGGCCGAAACCCAGCGCGCCAGCGACCGCATCGGGCTCCAGCGCGGTGACCGGCAGGCCGCCCGGCGGCAGCACGGCGATGGCCCAGCGGCCGCCGCGCGCCCAGGTGAACTCGAAGGTGCGCAGCGAGATCAGGTCGCGCCGCTCGGTGCCGCTGCGCAGGATCAGCTCACCGGCCGGCAGGTCGTAGCCCACCACCACGGCGTAGTGCCAGCTCGGCGCAAAGCCCAGGCCCAAGTTCAGCAGCACAACCACGGCGTGGCCGGCCGCCACCTCGCGCAGCAGCGCCGTCAGTTCACCGGGCAACCGGGTGGCCACCCCGCCCTGGCGGCGTGCGCCGCTGAGCATCTCGATCTGCAGGCTGCCTTCACGCGCCGGCAAGAACACGGCCTCGGACAGCGCGGCGACGTCGGCGGGCAGGCCCACATCGGCCAGCACCGTGGCCAGTGCAGCCGGGCCGCAATGCAACGGCGTTTGAGGATAAAAGGGTACCTCGTCGCGCTCGAAGCGCGGCGGCAGGTCAGCCGGTGCCGCCAGGCGCAAGGCGGCGGTTTGCGGCGGGTCGGCCAGCAGTGCGCAGCCCGGCAGGGCGACTGCTGCGGCCAGCCACAGCGCAGCGCTCGTCCGCCAGCTGCGGGCAGCGCAGCGCCCTTTGGTCAACGCACCGAGCGGGTGAACGGGAAGATCTTGGTCAGGCCGAGGATGTCGGTGATCAGCAGGATGATGAAGATGGAGAACAGCACGCCCAGCACTTCGCCGCCAGCGGGTGCCTGGTCGATTTGCGCCATCAGCTGGGTGGTTTCGGCATCGGTCAGTGCGTCGACGCGCGAGCGCACGTCGCTCACCGACACGCCGCGGGCCTCCAGCGCTGCCACCAGGTCAGCGCGCTCCAGCGTGCCCAGCAGGCGGGTGCGGCTGTCGGACTGCGCGGCCGGAGCTACGGCGGCGGCCAATTGTTCGGTGCCGATCAGGGTGGAGGGCGCGGCGTAAGCCATGCCACTGAAGACGATCGAGGCGCTCACGACGGTGGCGATGATGCGGCGGAATTGGCTCATGAGGGGCTCCGAAAAGGGCATGGATTGTCCGGAATGGATATTAAGCGCTGGCGCTGGCCGGTCTGTGCGGTAGCGCGCACACGCTGGGGACCTGCCGCTATTGCCGCTGCTGCGGGTTGATACCTTCAGGCGGTACGTCGCCCTGCGGCTGGCCGCCCGGCATCGGCTGGGGATTCTGCGGCAGCGCGCCCAGCGCCAAGCCCGGGATCCTGCCGGTGGGGCCGGGTTGTCCGGCCGCTGCCCCTGGCGGGAGGCGTTGCGGCTGACCAAAAGCGCCTGCGCCCGGCAGGGGCATGGGCTGCGCTGGCGGCACCATGCCGGGCAGGTCGCCCGGCCGGCCGCGGTTGGCCTCGGCCAGCATCGGCAGCACCAGTTTGACCGTTGGCGCGCCTCGGGCCATGCCCAGATCAGCCTCGCGCTGACTCACGGCCAACAGGCGCAGGCCGCCAGCTTCAACCTCTCGGCCCACTGCCACTGCGCGTGCCGGTTTGCCATCCACCGAGATCAGCGCCAGGCCGCTGCCTGGTCCGCCGGCCTGGCCCGCACGCGGTGCCACCAGGCCCAGCAGCTTGAAGCGGCTGTCGGCCTGCACGACCGCCGCCTCGGCCACCGCCTGCACCGGTGGAGCACCCAGCATGCGGTCGAGCTCGCCGGTAGCGGCGACAGGCGCAGTGGCCACCACCGCGCCGTTCGGCACGGGCTGTGGCCGGGTGAACAGGCGCAGGCCCCAGAACACGGCACAGGCCGCCACCAGGGCCCAGATCAACAGCGACAGCATGCGCGACGTCATCTGCCGATTATGATGGAACGCTTCACAGACCACCGACTGCCGGCGCCCGCGCGGCGGCCCTCCGCATGCGCATTGCTCCCGCCCATCGCCGCCTTGTCGCCCCCGTTGTTCGGCAGGTGCGGCGTGGCTTCACGCTGATCGAGTTGATGGTCGTGCTGGTCATCATCGGCGTGCTCGCCGCGCTGATCGTGCCCAACGTGCTGGAGCGCACCGACGACGCCCGCGCCACCGCCGCCCGCACCGACATCAACAACCTGATGCAGGCGCTCAAGCTTTACAAGCTCGACAACCAACGCTATCCCAGCGCCGAGCAGGGCCTGGATGCGCTGGTCAAGAAGCCCACCGGCGGCAACGTGCCCGGCAACTGGCGGCCCTACCTGGACAAGCTGCCCAGCGACCCCTGGGGCAAGCCCTACCAGTACATCTACCCTGGCGTGAAGGGCGAGATTGACATCTTCTCGCTGGGCGCCGACGGCCAGGCCGGCGGTGACGGCAAAAACGCCGATATCGGCTCCTGGCAGTAGGCGCCTGGCCACCCCGGCAAGCCCGCGCCGCGCCGCCGGTTTCACGCTGGTCGAGCTGCTGGTGGTGCTGCTGCTGATCGCAATGGTGTCCGGCCTGGCCGGGCTGGCCTTGCGTGACGGCAGCGAGGCCCGGCTGGAGCGCGAGGCGCTGCGCCTGTCTGCGCTGCTCGAAGCGGGCCGCGCCGAGGCGCGGGCGACCGGCACGGCGGTGCGTTTTGAGCTGGTCGACGCCAGCCAGAACCTGGGCGCGCGCAGCGGCGATGTCACCGAGGCTTTCCGATTTGTCGGCGCGGCGCCCGGCGCGCTGCCGATCAAGCACTGGCTCGACCCGGCCACGCAGGCCCGTATCGACGGCGCCCGGGCCCTGCGCCTGGGGCCCGAGCCGCTGATCGGCGCGCAGCGCATCGTGTTGATGCTGGACAACCGCCAGGTGGTGCTGGCCACCGACGGCTTGGCGCCGTTTGCGGTGCTCGATCCCCAGCAAGACCCCCAGCAGAGTGCGGCCCAAGCCGCCACCCGGCGATGACCCGCCAACGCGGGTTCACGCTGGTCGAGGTGATGGTGGCGTTGGTCATCACCGCGATCTCGCTCGGTGCGGGCCTGAAGGCCGCCGGTGCGCTGACCGACAACGCCCAGCGCCTGGCTGAGGTCACGGCGGCCCACTGGTGCGCCGACAACCTGCTGACCGAGCTGCGTCTGGGCAAGCAGTTTCCCGGCACCGGCGAGTCTGAATTTGCCTGCAGCCAGCTCGGCCGTGACTACCGCGGTCTGCTGCGCACCCAAGCCACGCCCAACCCCAACTTTCGCCGTGTCGAGGCGCTGGTGATGGACGACACCGGCCATGTGGTGGCCACGCTGGCCACCGTGATGGGGCGGTATTGACCCCGCAACCCAAGCGTCGCCGCCGCCCGGGCTTCACCCTGGTGGAGGTGCTGGTCGCGCTGGTGATCATGGCGGTGATGGCCGCGATGGGCTGGCAGGGGGTGTCGGTGATGGCCCGGGCGCGCGAGATCGGTCTGGCCGCCAGCGACCGCACGTTGCGCCTGTCGGCCCTGATCGGCCAATGGGAGCAGGACCTGGCCGCCATCTACGACAGCCCGCTGGTGCCGGGTGTGAGCTTTGACGGCGGCGCGCTGCGCCTGGTGCGCCGCAGCGAGGGCGGGGTGCAGGTCGTCGTCTGGTCGCTGCGCGAAGGCGTGTGGCGGCGCTGGGCTGGTCCGTTGGCCGTGCGCACCGGCGATCTGCAGCAGGCCTGGATCGCCAGCCAGCAGTTGCAGGGCAATGAGCCGGGCCAGTTGCGCCTGGTCGATGGCGTGACCGGCTGGCAGGTCTACTTCTACCGCGGCCAGGGCTGGAGCAACGCCCAGTCCAGCGGCGATCTGGCGGTCGCCCCACCGCCCGTTGCCGCTGCGTCGGCAGTCGCCCCCCCCGCCAGTGGCGCCAGCGCACCCGTCAGTACTGCCATCGGCCGGCGCACGCTGCTGCCCAGCGGCGTGCGGCTGCAGATCGACCTGCCCGAAGGCCGCCTGCTGCGCGACATCATGCTGGCCCCCCAACCATGACGCGCAGTCGCCGCGGCGGCATTCACCGTGCATCCCCCGCGCGCGGCGCAGCGTTGCTGGTGGCGATGGTGTTGCTGACGGTGGTGGCCACGTTGGCCTCGGGCATGGTCTGGCAGCAGAGGAAGGGGGTGGAGGTCGAATCCGCCGAGCGCAGCCGGGTCCAGACCACCTGGGTGCTGCAGGGTGCACTCGACTGGGCCCGGCTCATCCTGCGCGAGGACGCCCGCTCGGGCCGCGCCACCAGCCTGAACGAGCCCTGGGCCACGCCGCTGGCCGAGACCCGGCTGTCCACCTTCCTGGCGGTCGACGGCGACCGCAAGACCGACGACGGCCCCGAGGCCTTTCTCGACGGCAGCATCACCGACGCCCAGTCGCGCTACAACCTGCGCAACCTGGTGCAAGACGGCAAGCTGGTGCCGGCCCAGCTGGCGATGCTGGAACGCCTGTGTGCCAATGCCGGCATCGCCAAAGGCAGCGCCAGCCTGCTGGCCGAGGGCTGGCTGTCGGCCAGCATGGCAACCGATGCCGCAGCACCGCTGCCCCCCCAGCAACTGGCCGACCTGGTCTGGCTGGGCCTGGACGCCGCCACCATCGACCGCCTGGCCAGCGTGGTGGTGCTGCTGCCAGTGGCCACGCCGGTCAACCTGAACACCGCAACCCGCGAGGTGCTGGCCGGCGTGATCAACGGGCTGGACCTGGGCGGCGCCGACCGCTTGTTGCAGGCCCGCCAGCGCCAGCCCTTCCGCAACCTGGCCGAGGCCGGCGATGTGCTGGGCAAGGGCGTGACGCTGGAGCCCCGCGATGTCGATGTGAAGTCGGCCTTCTTCGAGGTGCAGGGCCGGCTTCGGCTGGACCAGCGCCGGTTGAGCGAAAGCACCCTGATCGAGAGGCGCAACGGGTTGGATGTGGTGGCGGTCCAGCGGCTGCGCCCGACCTGGGTCAGCCCGGCCACGCGTTGAGCCGGCTCGGGCGTGGCGATCCTCGCTGTAGCGCGCCTTGTCGTGCGGTACGTCACACTGATTCACAATGCCCGCGGCGGTTTGCTCAACAATGCGCCGCGCCGGATGATCTGCCGTCCGGGGCACCGACTGATTGGGCGATGGCCCGGCCTCGCGCTTGCTAGATTCGTCAGTTTGCCTTTTCACCTGCCCGATGGCCTTTGTTGTTCTGCCCCTGCCCAAACCAGACCCTTGTTGACCGCGATTGCCGCTGACCGACTGCCACTGACCGACTGCCACTGACACCCATGGCCCTGCTCGTGATCCTCCTGCCGCTGCCACCGCGCGCCGACACCCCCGCATTGGCCGAACCGGCGGCGCTGGCCTGGCTGCTCAGCCCGGACGGCCTGTCGGTGACCCGGCAAGGTGAATCGGCGCCCGCGCTGTGCCCCAGGGCCGACAGCGTGGTCGCAGTGCTGCCTGCAGCGGCCGTGGCGTGGCACCACCCGACCGCACCCCGCGCGCCGGCCAACCGGCTGCGGGCCGCGCTGGGCGGTGTGCTGGAGGAGCAGTTGCTGACCGATGACGAGCAGGTGCACCTGGCGCTGGAGCCCCGGGTGGTGCCGGGCGCGCCGGTCTGGGTGGCGGCGGTGCACAAGCCCTGGCTGACCGGTCAGCTCGCGGTGCTGGCCGCTGCTGGCATGGTCGTGGACCGGCTGGTACCGGCGCTGGCGCCGGCCTTGCTGCCGGACGGCCAGGCCGCGGACGCACCCGGCCGTGAGCCCACCGGGCACTTTTTCAGCCTCGACGAGGCCGACGGCAAAGAGGCCGACTGGTTGGCCCTGAGCGACGTCGACGGCGCGCTGTGCCTGCCGCTGGCCGGCGCACTGGCCCGCACGTTGCAGGCGCGCTGGACCGCCCGCGGCGCTGCCTTCACCGCCGCACCCGCCGCCGCCGCCGCCGCCGAGCATTGGCTGGGCGCGCCGGTGGCCGTGCGCAGCGCCGCCGAGTTGGCCCTGGCCGCTGTGCGCAGCCCCTGGAACCTGCTGCAATTCGACCTGTCACCGCAGCACCGCAGCAGCCTGGCCCTGGGCAAACTGGGTCGGCAGCTGCTCAGCCCCGCCTGGACCTCCGCCCGCTGGGGTGTTGCGGCGCTGCTGGCGCTGCAGCTGGTGGGTCTGAATGTGATGGCTTGGCAACAGCGGGGCGCGCTGACCGACAAGCGCAGCGCGATGGACGCCCTGTTGCGCAGCAGCCACCCGCAGGTGCGCGCTGTGCTGGACGCGCCGGTGCAGATGCAGCGCGAAACCGCCAACTTGCGGGTGGCGGCCGGCGTGCCCGGTGAGGACGACTTCGAGCCGCTACTGGCCGCTGGCGCGTCAGCCTGGCCCGAGGGCGCGCCGCCACCGCCGCAGCTGCGTTTCGAGCCCGGCCGCCTGAGCCTGCCGGCCAACGCCTTGCAGCAGCCCCAGGCCGACCAGCTGCGCGCCCGTCTGCAACCCGCGGGCTGGGCGGTGGACAACAGTGACGGCCGGCTGGTGATCCACCGCGCCAACCCGAACCCGACCCGATGAGCGCCACTGCACCGAACGATCCAGTCCACACCGACACCGCGGCCAGCAGCGGTGGGCTGGCCGGTTTTGTGGCCCGCCTGCGCCAAACCGGCCAGGGCTTGGCCGCCCGTTGGGCCACCTTTGCCCCGCGTGAGCGCCGGCTGATGGCCTTTGCCGCGGCCGTGCTGGGCGCCTTTGTGCTGTGGTCGGTGGCGATTGCGCCGGCCTGGCGCACGCTGCAAACCGCGCCGGCGCAGATCGACCTGCTGGACCTGCAACTGCAGCAGATGCAGGTGCTGGCGGCCGAATCGGTGACGCTGCGCGCCGTGGCGCCGGTGCCGGCCGAGCAGGCCCAGGCCGCGCTTGCCGCCGCCACCGAGCGCCTGGGCGCACCCGGAAAGCTCAGCATCCAGGGCGACCGGGTGCTGCTGACGCTCAAGAGCGCCAGCGCCGCACAGCTCACCGCCTGGCTGGCCGAGGCCCGTGTCGGCGCCCGCGCCCGGGTGGTCGACGCCACCCTGACCCGCGCCGGCCCTGGCCTGTGGGACGGCAGTCTGACGCTGACCCTGGGGACCACGCGGTGATGCGCCAGCCCGCCGGGCCGGGCGAGCGCCAGCGCCAGCGCTGGCAGCGCCAGCAGCATGCGGGCCGGCGCTGGGCCGCCTGGGGTGTGGTGCTGGGCAGCTTGACCGGATTGGTGGCCAACGCGCCGGCACAGTGGCTGGCCGACGGGCTGCACCAGGCCAGCGCACAGCGGCTGCTGCTGGCCGATGCCCGCGGCAGCCTGTGGAACGGCAGCGCCGTGCTGGTGCTGACCGGCGGCGCTGGCAGCCAAGGCGCATCGGCGCTGCCCGGCCGCCTGCAGTGGCAGCTGCGGCCTGATTGGCGTGGCCTGCGGCTCACCGCGCGCCAGGACTGTTGCATCAACGGCGACCTGGCCCTGCGCTGGCAGCCCGGCTGGGGCGGCTACACCCTGGCGCTGGACCGGGCGGTTGCAGCCCAGTCTGGCGCCGCAGCGGGCCAGGCGGGGTCGGCCGTGCCGCTGGGCCTGCCGGTGCCAGAGGCCGTCATCGGCCACTGGCCAGCGGCCTGGCTGGCCGGCCTGGGCACGCCGTGGAATACCTTGCAGCTCGGCGGCCTGATGCAATTGGCCAGTCCCGGCCTGCGGCTGCAATCGGTGCAGGGCCGCCTGCGGCTGGACGGTGCGCTGTCGATCGACCTGCTGGGCGTGTCGTCCCGGCTGTCGTCACTGCCCGCGCTGGGCAGCTACCGGCTGGACCTGGCCGGCCAGGCGGCGGCTGGCGATGCGGCGACGGTGGCGCTGCGCACGCTGGACGGCGCGCTGCGCCTGAGCGGCAGCGGCAGCTGGACCGGCACCGGTCTGCGTTTTCGGGGCGAGGCCCAGGCCGCCGAGGGCCAGGCGCCGGCGCTGGCCAACCTGCTCAACATCATCGGACGGCGCCAGGGCGCGCTGTCCGTCATTTCGATCGGATGATTTTCATGACCACCCCGCGCTTGCACCGTCCCGCCCAATGCCGGACGACCCCGCGGCCGGCGCCGCTGGCCGCCCCGTCGGCCAGTTTGGTCCGTTTGGTCCGTTTGGCCACTTTATCCAGTTCGGCCATCCCGGGCCTGCCGGGCCTGCCGCGCTGGTCTCGCACCGCCGCGGCCGCGGCCGCTGCCGTCTGCCTGGTGTTGCTGTCGCCGGTGCCTGTTGCCGCGGCGCAGGACGATTCGGCCGCGGCTGTGGCCGGCAGCGCCCGGCGCAGCGCCGGCCTGCGTGCCAACACGCCCGTGACGCTGAACTTCGTCAACGCCGATGTCGAGGCGGTGAGTCGGGCGATGGCGGTGATGATCGACCGGCAAATCATCGTCGACCCTCGCGTCAAAGGCGTGATCACGCTCTACAGCGAGCAGTCGATGCCGGTACGTGAGGCCTATCTGCAGTACCTCGCAGGGCTGCGCGGTCTGGGTTTTGCCATCGTCGACGAGGCCGACAGCGTGCTGGTCGACGAAGCGCGCACGCCGCTTATCATCACAGCGCAGCAGGACGCGGGCGAAGAGGCGCGAATCGCGCGCGAGGCGCTCGATCTCGCCGGGCAACTTATGGACAAGCAGGACTACCGGGTCGATCTGGAAACGCGCCGCACCGAATTGACCGAGCGCGGCCGCACGC